>NZ_SUKD01000004.1:0-292750 GCF_013357275.1 Pseudomonas sp. BMW13
CGTAGGGTGGATGTCGCTTTTTACATCCACCGTGGGTGAGTCGACGCGGTGGATGCCGGGTTGTTCGCCCGGCGTTGCCGGGCATGGTGGATCGATGGAGCGTGATCCACCCTACGGCTGGCGGCGTTGCTGCAGGGTCTTCAGGCGCTCGACCACGTAGCGCACGTGCAGGTGCAGCTCGTACAGCTGGTTGGAGTAGGACAGCGGCACTTCCACCGCCGCCAGCTCGTCCTCCAGCTTCTCCAGGCGTTCGATCTCGCTGTCCAGCTCGTCCGGCAGCGAGCCGGCGTGGAGCTTGCGGTCGATCTCGCGCAGGTACTTGTACCAGCGATAGATGCGCGCCCGGATACGCCACTGGTAGATCGGCCCGACGGCCTTGAACAGCGGGATCATCACCACGATCAGCGGGATCAGCAGGATGATGTAGCGGTCGGCCAGCGAGGCGATGCGAAACGGCAGGTAGCGCTGCAGGATCGGCAGGCCCTTGGCGTAGTAGTGTTCGGCATCCTTGTGCAGTTCGAAGGTGCGCGGCTCGGCGCTGGGATAGGCGCCGGCGGTATCGAGCAGGGTGCCGTTCCTCATCACTTCGCGGCTGGCCTCGAGAAACAGCGGCACCAGCCCGGGGTTGAAGTCGTCGTTGACCACCAGGGTGGCCACCGGGGCCAGGGTGACGATGTCGCGGTCCGGTGCGTTGCTGGCCAGGTCGAGCAGGCCTTCGCCGACCGTCACCTGGTTGAAGAACGGCAGGCGCGCCTCGTAGGCCGCTGCGCGACGAAAGTGCGCCAGGGCGATATCGGGGTTGGCGGCCAGTTGCTGCACCAGGGCATTCTCCGCCGGGCCGACGAAGAACGCCGCGTCCAGCTCGCCGGCCAGCAGTGCGCGTGCGGCCTTGCCGCCGCCGATGTTCTGCCAGGTGTCGGGATACTGCTCGGGCAGGATCGCGTTGGCGCCGAGGATGGCGTCGCTGGCAGCGCGGGTGCCGCTGCCCTCGCCACCCAGGCCGAGCTTCAGCGGCAACAGGTCGGCGATGCGGTCCAGGCCGGTTTCACGGCGATAGAACAGCCAGAGCGGCTCCTGATAGATCGCCCCCAGGCTCTGCAGGCGGGTCTGCTCGTCCGGCGACAGCTGCCGTTCCAGGCCGCTTTGCACCAGGCCGATCTGCACGGCCGGGTCATCGGCCAGCAGGCGCTGCAGGTTGTCGCGCGAGCCCGAGGTCGGCACCAGGCTGAGTTCGAAACCCTCCTTGGCCAGTTCTTCCTTGAGGCGTTCGGCGAACTGCTGGTAGGCCCCACCCTGGGTACCGGTGGCCATGCTGGCGCTCATCGGCGGTGGCGGCGCGACGAACTGGAACAGCGCCCAGACCAGGCCGGCCACCACCGGGACGATCCACAGGTTGGCCAGGATCATGATCTTCAGGTCGTTGAGTACGCGGCGCATGGGGCTTCCTTGGAGCTGGGTTCAGGGTAAGGATAGAACCCCATGCGCCCCGAGGTCATCTGTAGCGCGGCTGGCCGGTAGCAATGCGGCTGACGGACGTAGGGTGGACGACGCTTCACCCGTCCACCGACAGCGCCTTGCGCGAAAAGAGCGTCATCCACCCTGCGCCAGCGCCTTGTGCCTGTCGCGCAGGTGGCTCAACAGCAGCAGGACGGCAAACAGCGCCACGGCATACAGGGCGTCGCTGCCGAGCATCACCAGCATTGCGCTGCACAGCACTGCGCTGAGTCCGGCCAGCAGGCGCCAGATGCCATGCAGCAGGCTCCAGCCTGCGGCCATGCTGAGCAGGTAGATCAACACGAAGTTGCCGTTGGCGTAGCGGATCAGGTCATCCACCGACAGTTGCAGCACGGCCGAGAGCAGCGCGCACAGCGCGCAACTGATCACGACCAGCAGCAAGGCCCGGCCGGGAACGCCATGGGCGTTGCGCACGGCCAGCCGGGCAGGCAGGCGGCCCTCGTCGGCCAGGCTCCAGATCAGACGGGCGAAGCCCTGGATGTACACGTTCATCGAGGCGAAGCAGGCCAGGTAGCCGAGCACCGCCACCAGCACACGGGCGCGCTCGCCGAGCAGCTGCTCGAACAGCCGGGGCAGGGCGGTGGTGTCACTGTGCACGTCGCCGTAGGTGGCGAAGCTCAGGACTGCCACCGAACAGGCCCAGTACACCAGGCCGGCGAGCAGCACGCCGAGCAGCAAGGCCAGCGGGAAGTCCCGCTGCGGGTGTTTGAACTCCTCGCCCAGATGGGTGAAGGCCTCGATGCCGACGAAGCACCAGAACATCACCCCCAGCGCCGTCGGCAGCAGGTGCCACTGGCCGTCCAGCGCCGGCAACAGCGGCTGGTCGGCATGGGGCAGGTCGCCCATCCACCAGATCAGCGCCACGCTGGCGACGATGGCCACGGCGATCAGCCCCTGCAGCAGGCCCGAGGCCCTGGGCGGGCGCTGGCCGAGCAGGAGGATGGCGCCCAGGGTCGCCAGCTCGATGATCAGCAGGTCGCTGCGGTCGAGGTCGAACAGGGCCAGCCAGAAGCCACTGGCGATATGCAGGGCCGCCGGCAGGCCCACGGGCAGCACGGCGAGAAACAGCAGGGCGCTGACGCTCTCCATGCGCAGGCCGAAGGCGCGGCCGATCAGGTGCGGTGCCCCGCCCGCGTGGGGGAAGCGCTTGCCCAGCTGGGCGAAGGTGAATGCCACCGGCAGCACCAGGGCGATGAGCATCAGCCAGGCCCACAGCGATGCCTCGCCAGCGGCGGTGGCCGCCAGTGCCGGCACCACGAAGATGCCGGTGCCGAGCAGCGATGTGCTGAGCAGGGCAATGCCCTGCAGCAGGCCCAGCTCCTTGTTGAGTCGACTCATGGGGTATGCTCACGCCTTTGCAGATCCCGCTATGGTAGGCCGCCGCCTGATTACAGGCTGCCGCCTTTCACCGACGAAATGGCGGTTCTTCCCGTCAACCTGATTGCCGCTCGAGAAACACCGTGGACAAGTTCGATCGCCAGATCCTCGCTCTGCTGCGCAGCGACGCGCGTACCTCCGTCAGCCAGATCGCCCGCGAGGTCAGTCTTTCCCGCTCGGCTGTCAGCGAGCGCATTCGCCATCTGGAACAGAGCGGCGTCATTCGCGGCTATCACGCCCAGGTCGCGGCTCCGGGTGAGGGTGGGGTCAAGGCCTTCCTCGAACTGTTCTACCAGAACGCCCGTTGCCAGGATTACGTCGAGCGCATGCGTGAATACCCGGAAATTCGCCACTGCAGCGGCATCAGCGGGGAAACCGACATGCTGGTGCTGGTCGAGGCGCCGAGCATGGCGCGCCTGAGCGAGGTCCGCGCGGCCATCGAGGCCTTCCCGCAGATGCAGCGGGTCAAGACCCACATCGTCGTGCAGGACTGGCCGCTATGAGCCTGCGCGTGCTGCACAGCTCCGACTGGCACCTGGGCCAGCACTTCATGGGCAAGACCCGCCAGGCCGAGCACCAGGCCTTCTGCGCCTGGCTGCTGGAGCAGGTGCGGGCGCATGCCGTGGATGTGCTGCTGATCGCCGGTGACGTATTCGACACCGGTGCGCCGCCCAGCTACGCCCGCGAGCAGTACTACCGCCTGGTGGTCGAGTTGCGCGACGCCGGCTGCGCGCTGGTGGTCCTGGGTGGCAACCACGATTCGCCGGCCATGCTTGGCGAAAGCCGCAGCCTGCTGGCGCAGCTGGGCACCCAGGTGGTGCCGGCGGTGGGCCTCGACTTGGCCGAGCAGGTGCTGGTGCTGAATGATCGCCGCGGCCAGCCGGGCGCCATCCTCTGCGCCATCCCCTTCATTCGTCCGCGCGACGTGCTGGCCAGCCAGGCCGGGCAGAGCGCGCAGGACAAGCAGCAGTCGCTGCAACAGGCCATTGCCGCGCACTACCGGGCCCTGCACGCGCTGGCGCTGGAGCGGCGCAACCAGATCGGGCAGCCCCTTCCGATCATCGCCAGCGGCCACCTGACCACGGTCGGCGCCAGCGCCAGTGAGTCGGTGCGCGAGATCTACGTCGGCAGCCTGGAGGCCTTTCCCACCAGTGCTTTCCCGCCCGCCGACTACATCGCCCTGGGCCACATCCATCGGCCGCAGAAGGTCGGTGGCCTGGAGCATGTGCGCTACAGCGGTTCGCCGATCGCCCTGTCGTTCGATGAAACGCGCCAGCAGAAGGAAGTGCTGCTGCTGGAATTCGGCGAGGCCAGCCTGCAGTCGATCACGCCGCTGGCCGTGCCGGTGTTTCAGCCCATGGCCAGCCTGCGTGGCTCGCTCAAGGAACTGGCCGGCGCCATCGCCGAGGTCGCTGCCCAGGGCACGGGCGAGCGGCCGGTGTGGCTGGAGGTGCAGGTCAGCACCGACGACTACCTCAGCGACCTGCAAGGCCGCATCAGCGCCCTCTGCGAGGGGCATGCCGTGGAAGTGCTGCGCATCCGTCGCGAGCGTGGCAACGCCAGTGCCAGCCTGGCCAGCGCCGCACGGGAGACGCTGGACGAATTGTCCGTCGAGGATGTCTTCGCCAGGCGCCTGCAACAGGAGGTACTGGACGAGGCGGACAGTCAGCGCCTGCTCGAGCGGTATCGCCAGGTGCTGGAGGCCGTGCAGGAACGCCAGGAGCGCTAGGCGCGTGGCGCGGCATTTTGCCCGACAGCGCTGGCCGCGCGGGGCAAAGTCGCTATAGTGCACGCTCTTTCGATCTACCCGTGCTGCGAGGGTGGTGCCGAATGCGGGCGCAGGCTCGCTGGCCGCTGTCCTGCCGTAGCCGCCGCAACTGAAGGATCAGTGTGTGAAGTGTCTGGTGGTATTCGCCCATCCGCTGCAGGACAGCCTCTGTCGCCACCTGTGCGATGAAACCGTCGCGCACCTGGCGGGCAAGGGCTACGACATCGAGTTGCTGGACCTCTACGCCAGTGCCTTCGACCCACGGCTCAGCGAGGCCGAGCGGCAGAGCTACTACGCCGGCGCGTTCGACGCCGGGCACCTGCAGGCTCAGCTGCGTCAGTTGCAGGCGGCGCAGTCGCTGGTGCTGGTCTTCCCCACCTGGTGGTTCGGCTTCCCGGCCATTCTCAAGGGCTGGTTCGACCGCGTCTGGGCGCCGGGCCATGCCTACCAGCATGCCGCCGATCTCGGTGCGATCACTCCGGGCCTGTTGCAGCTGCAGGAGGTGCGGGTGGTCACCACGCTGGGTTCGCCCTGGTGGGTCGACCTGTTCGTCTTGCGCCGGCCCGTCAGGCGGGTGCTCAAGCTCGCCCTGCTGGGGGCCTGTACCCGGGGCTGCAGCTTCCGGATGTTGTCGTTCTACCGCAGTGAGAAGGCCGACCGTGCGCGCGTCGACGCCTTCGTGAGGAAGATCAGGGCGTGTTTCTGAGCGCGCGGACGTGATGCGCCGGCCGTGATGCCGGCGCCTGGCAAGGAGAGTCGTGATGTTGCTACAGGCCAATGGGTTCTTGCTGCTGGGGGCGCTGCTGACGGCGCTGGCCGGCGTGCTGCACTTTGCCTGCATCTTCTGGGGGGCGCGGGGTTTCCAGGTGCTTGGCGCCGGTGAACAGCTGGTGGCGATGGCCGCACGGCGCCACTGGTATCCGCCGGTGGTGGCCTGCGCCATTGGCTGCGTGCTGTTGCTGTGGGCGCTGCTGACGCTGTCTGCCGCCGGCCTCGGCCCGCAGCTGGCGCTGGCGAAATGGGCGGTGCTGCTGATCACCCTGGTCTACCTCGGCCGGGCCCTGGCCTTTCCCTGGCTCAAGCGGGTGATCATCGGCAACAGCGAGCGCTTCTGGCACCTGAGCTCATTGCTGTGCCTGGGGCTGGCGGTGCTGCACGGCGTCGGCCTGGCCCAGGTCTGGCAGGCCGCCTAGGCGCTTCGACAGAGCGAAGAACGGCGGCATGTAGCGTTCGCCAAACCACAAGGAATACAGAGGTCGAGCATGCAACTGACGGAATACCGCGTCGTCACGGCGCACACCAGCGAGTACCCCGAGCCGATCCAGTTCGAGGCCGGCGCCCCGCTGACGCTGGGGGAAGTCTACGAGGGACCGGAGGACTGGCAGGACTGGCGCTTCTGCCACACGCCGGGCCAGGCCGGCGGCTGGGTCCCGCAGCAGATCATCGAGGTGATTGCGGGTGACCGGGGCCGCGCGCGCGAGGACTATAGCGCCCGCGAGCTGGACGTCGTGGTGGGCGAGCGGGTGCTGGCCGGGCGACAACTGAATGGCTGGGCCTGGTGCCAGCGCAGCAGTGGCGACGCGTCGGGCTGGGTGCCGTTGGAAAATCTGCAGGCCGAGGGCGCCGCGCGATGAGCCGCCGACTGTCATCGACCGCGTTGTCCGCCGCAGGGCAGCGCCTGCATGAGCTGCCGTCATGAGCCATGCCTTGATCGCGCCGATGCTGGCCCATGTCGGTCTGGCCGGCTTTCTCTATGTGCTCCTGACCCTGGCGCGTGCGCCCAGTATCTGGGGCATCGGGCGGCGCGCCGATGGCTCGAACCCCTGGGCCGAGGTCGAGCCGCGCATCAGCGCCAACCTGTCCAACCAGTTCGAATGGCCGCTGCTGTTCTACGTCGCCTGCCTGCTGCTGATCCAGGCCGGCGTGCAGTCGCCGCTCGCGACCTGGCTGGCGTGGGGGTTCATCGGCGGGCGCCTGGCACACAGCCTGGTACAGATCGGCACCGGCAACGTGCGTCTGCGCGGCCTGGTGTTCACCCTCAACTTCCTGGCCGCGCTCGGGCTCTGGGCGTTGGTGCTGCAGCGCTATCTGCATGGCTAGCAAACGCATCCTGAGCAAGACGCTGTTGGCGACGCTGCTACTGTCGCTCGGGGCCAACCTCTACCTGGTGTTCCTGGTCGTGCAGTGGCAGGAGGCCTGGACGCAGCAAATACTGACGACCGCCAACCTCGAGCGGTTGTATCGACACTCCGGCGCGGACACCTCTTACGCGGCCCTGCGGCGTCAGGCTCAGGCGCTGTTCTACCGGGTCGAGCCGACCCGCAAGGCTGCCGATCCGATGACGGCTCAGCTCGATGAGCAGGCGTTGAAAGTGGACGGCACCGTGCTGATGTTCAAGGACGGCCTCTACCAGGGTAGCCGGGCCGATCTGCCCGACGGTCTGCGTCATTGGGGAATCGAGATCGGCGACTGACGGCGCGTGACGACGCCGATCCGGCAATAGCGATCTATGCTGTCGATGATGGCAAATGGACAGGGGTGCTAGGGTGCTGACGACACTGGCCCGGTTGCTGGACCCGCTGCATGGGGTGCCGGATGCGACCCGACAGCGTTTCGAGGACTGGTATCGCCAGGCGGCGATTCCACAGATTCGCTATGTCGCCTTCCTGACCATGGGGCTGTACCTGATCTACGCCGCCATCGAGCAGAATGTCGAAACCGATCAGCCCTTCGCACGCTTCATCGTGCATGCGCTGATGGTGCCGGGGGCCCTGCTGGCCACCGGGCTGCTCAGCTTTCGACCCGGCCGGCAGACGCTGATGCTCGGCCTGCTGTCATGCGCGCCCATCGTGTCGGTGCTGTCGAATCTCTACTTCAACTTCGGCTCGTCACGTTTCGCGCTCTACGCGCCGGAAATCTACCTGAACCTGATGTGGACGTTCGCCATCTCGGGTCTGACCCTGAAGCGCGCGATGGCCACGGCACTGGTCTCGCTGTCGGCGATTCTCCTGGTCACCCTCGAACACTCGCTCACCCCGGGGCCGCAGCGCCTGCACCTGATCTGGATTCTCGCCTCGTTCTCCTTCGGGCTGCTCAGCGCCTTCCTGCTGGAGAAGGCGCATAAACGCATGTTCCTGCAGCAGGACAGCCTGGAGCTGAGCGCCAGCCTCGACGGCCTGACCGGGCTGTGGAACCGCTCGCGCACCGAGGCGTTCCTCGCCGACGAGCAGGCCAGGGCCAACCGCTATGGCACGCCGTTCTCGGTGGTGCTGATCGACATCGACCATTTCAAGCACGTCAACGACACCTTCGGTCATGCGGTGGGCGACAGCGTGCTGCGCCAGTTCGCCACGCTGCTGCGCGAGAACGTGCGCGCGGTGGACAAGGTCGGCCGCTTCGGGGGCGAGGAGTTTCTCATCGTCCTGCCGGAGATCGGCTCGCATCAGGCCGTGGCAGCCGTGCAGGCGCTGCGGCGGCGTATCCAGGCGTTCGCCTTCGACACCGTCGAGCGCAAGACCGCCAGCTTCGGTATCGCCGAATACCGCCCAGGCGAAACCCTGGAGACACTGATGGCCCGGGCCGACAAGGCGATGTATCGGGCCAAGGCCAGCGGCCGCGACCGCGTCGAGGCGCTGTAGCGGCATTCGGGCCTGCAGCGCGCGGCGGAGAATGCCAGAATGGCCGCCTCCAACGGCTTTCGACCTGTGCATGAAAATCCTCAGCCTGCGCCTCAAGAACCTCAACTCCCTGAAGGGGGAGTGGAAGATCGATTTCGCCGCCGAGCCCTTCGCCGACAGCGGCCTGTTCGCCATCACCGGGCCGACCGGCGCCGGCAAGACCACCTTGCTCGATGCCATCTGCCTCGCGCTCTATCACCGCACGCCGCGCATGAGCACGCTGTCGGCCAGCGGCAACGAGCTGATGACCCGGCACACCGCCGACTGCCTGGCCGAAGTCGAGTTCGAGGTCAGGGGGCAGGGCTACCGTGCGTTCTGGAGCCAGCGCCGAGCGCGGGACAAGGTCGACGGCGCGTTGCAGGCACCCAAGGTGGAGCTGGCGCGCATCGAGGGTGGCGAAATCCTCACCGACAAGATCCGCGAGAAGGAGAGCCTGACCGCCGAACTGACCGGCCTGGACTTCGAGCGTTTCACCAAATCCATGCTGCTGGCCCAGGGCGGTTTCGCCGCGTTCCTCGAGGCCAACGCCAACCAGCGTGCCGAACTGCTGGAAGAACTGACCGGCACCGAGGTCTACGGGCGGATTTCCCAGCAGGTCTACGAACGCACCAAGGCTGCCGAGCAGGCGCTGGGCCTGCTGAAAAGCCGCGCCCAGGGCATGGAACTGCTGGATGAAGCGCAGCGCACCGAGCTGCAGGGCGAAGCCGAGCGCCTGGCGCAGGAGCAGGCGCCGCTGCTCGCCGAGCAACAGGCGCTGCAAGGGCAGCAGCGCTGGCGAGAAGCCTTGCAGCGTGCCGAGCAGCAGGCCGCCGAAGCGGCGCAAGCCGTGCAACAGGCCCGGCAGCGCCAGGCCGACGCGGGCGATGAGCTGCAGCGCCTGGCTGCCAGCGAGCCGGCCTCGCGCCTGCTGCCCCTGCACCAGGCCTGGCAGCAGGCGCGGCAGGAGCACGAGCGGGCCGAGCACGACCTGCTCGCGCTGCGCGAACGGATGCAGGCCTGCGCCGAACGTGAGCGGCTGGCGCTGTGGCAGGCCAGCCGTTATGCCGCGCACGGTTGTGCCCAGCGTCAGGCCGCGCTGACGCAGCTGCAGCAGCAGTATGCCGAGGTGCAGGCCTGGCTGGGCGAGCGCAGCCAGCATGCGCGTCTGGGCGAGCTGCTCAGCGGCTGGGACGAGCGCTTCACCCAGCGTTCCAGGGACGAGCAGGGCGTGCAGGCGGCGCAGGCGCGGCTGAGCGAATCCGCCACGCAGCTCGCCGCGCTGCAGCGCCAGCGTGAGACGCAGGGCGCGCGTCTGACCACGCTGCAACAGCAGCTGGAGCAGGCGCGCGCTGCCGAGGCGCAGCAGCAGGCCAGCGTGCAGGACCTGCTGGGCGCGGCGGGAGAGGCGGGCCTGTGGCAGGAGGTGCAGGGCCAGCAGGCGCGCAGCCGCGTGTTCGACCGCTTGCAGCAACTGGCGCAGCGCCGCGAGACGCTGGGCGGGCAACTCGCCGCGCTGCCGCCGCGCCTGGCCGAACTGCAGCGTCTGCAGACGGACAGGAATGCCGAGATCGGCGCGCTGCGCGAGCGCTACAAGGCGCTCAAGCAGCAGTGCGCCGACAAGGAAAAGCTGCTGGAGCAGGAACAGCGCATCCACGACCTGGAGGCCCATCGCGCCCGCCTGCAGCCGGGCGAGGCCTGCCCGCTGTGCGGCTCGCATGAGCATCCGGCGATCGAGCAGTACCAGGCGCTGAATGTCTCCGCCACCGAACAGGCGCTGGCGCAGTGCCGCAGCGACCTGGGCGAGCTGGAGAACCAGGGGGCCAGCCTGCGTGACGAGCTGACCCGCCTGGCCGCGCAGATCGAGCAGCTGCACGCGCAGCAGGCCGAGGCCCAGGCGCAGTTGCAGCCGCTGGATCAGCAATGGCAGCAGCAACTGAGCGAGCATGACATCCGCCTGCACGATGGCGCCGAGCTCGGCCCCATGCAACAGCAGCACGAGCAGGCGCTGGCGGCGCTGCAGGCGCGTCTGCAGACCGTGCAACAGCAGCAGGCCGAACTGCAGCGTCTGCGCGAGCTGCGCGAGACGGCCGAGCGTGAGCAGAGCGAAGCACAGCGGCAGCAGGCCCTGCTCGAGCGCGATCTGGACAACACCCAGGCGCGTCTGGCCGAGCAACAGGCCGACCTGAACGATCTGCAGGCCGGGCAGGCGCAGCAGGCCGAGGCATTGCTGGCCAGCCTGGAGGGTTTCGCCAGCGAACTGCCGGCCGACGGCGAGGGCTGGTTGGCGCAGCAGAAGGCGGCCTGGCAGGCCTGGCGCGACACGCAGGCACGCGAGCAGCAGTTGCTCGAGCAGAAGCACGAGGCGCAGCGACAGCTGGACGAGGACCAGGCACAGGCTGCGCAGTGGTTGCAGCGCTGGCAGGCCGCAGGCGTGGCTGACCTGGCCGAGCCTGCAGCCGTGAGCGATTCACGGCAGGCCTGGCGCGAGGCCGCCGAGCGCTTGGCCGCCGCGCAGCGTGAACGCGATGGCCTGGCCGGCAGCGAGCAGGCCCAGGTGGCGTTGCAGGCACGCCTGCAGGCGCGCCTGGATGACTGCCAGCAGGCCTGGCAGCAGGCGTTGGCCGGCAGCCCGTTCGCCGACCAGGCGGCGTTCGAAGCGGCGCTGCTGGGTGATGATGAACGACAGCGCCTGCTGCAGCTGAAGGCCGATCTGGAGCACGCGCACACCCAGGCGGCGACCTTGCAGGCGGCGGCGCAGGCCGAGGTACAGCGCCTCCAGGGCGAGGCGCAGAGCGCCCTGAGCCTGGCCGAGCTGGGCGAACAGATCCAGGCGCTGCAGGATCGCCTGCGTGCATTGAGCGAGCGCCAGGGTGAGGTGCGGGCCCAGCTTCAGGCCGACGCGGCACGGCGCAGCAGCCAGCAGGCGCTGTTCGCCGAAATCGCCGCACAGGAGGGCGAGCATGCCCTCTGGCAGCAACTCAACGGCCTGATCGGTTCGGCCGATGGTGCCAAGTTCCGCAAGTTCGCTCAGGGCCTGACCCTCGATCACCTGATCCACCTGGCGAACCGCCAGCTGACCCGCCTGCACGGCCGCTACCAGCTGGCGCGCAAGAGCAGCGGCGAGCTGGAGCTGGAGGTGCGTGACACCTGGCAGGCCGACGTGGCCCGTGATTGCCGCACGCTGTCCGGCGGCGAGAGTTTCCTGGTCAGCCTGGCCCTGGCCCTGGCGCTGTCCGATCTGGTCAGCCACAAGACCAGTATCGACTCGCTGTTCCTCGATGAAGGCTTCGGCACGCTGGATGGCGAGACCCTGGAGGTGGCGCTGGACGCCCTGGACAACCTCAACGCCAGCGGCAAGACCATCGGCGTGATCAGTCACGTCGAGGCGATGAAGGAGCGTATTCCCGTGCAGCTGCGGGTACACAAGGGCGTCGGCCTCGGCTACAGCCGGCTCGATGCGCGTTTCGCGGTGAAGGAAGGAGCGTAGCGATGTTGATGCGAGCGAAGGATTCCACCCTGCTGGTGATCGACCTGCAGGCACGGCTGTTGCCGGCGATCGACGCGGGCGCGGCGCTGGTCGAGCAGGCCGCCTGGCTGGTGCGTGTGGCGCAGCGCCTCGACGTGCCGGTGATCGCCACCGAGCAGTACCCCAGGGGGCTGGGGGCAACCGACCCCGGCCTGCGCGAACTGCTGCCGGCGCACGGGCTGCGCGAGAAGATCCATTTTTCCGCCACGGCGGGCGCCGGGCTGTTCGACCTGCCGGGAGGCGAGCGCCGCCAGTTCGTGGTGTGCGGTGCGGAGACCCATGTCTGCGTGCTGCAGACGGTACTCGGCCTGCTGGCCGCCGGGCGCGAGGTGTTCGTGGTCGACGAGGCGGTGGGTTCGCGTCGCCCGCGTGACAAGGCATTGGGCCTGGCGCGCATGGAGCGCGCCGGAGCGCTGATCGTCTCGCGCGAGATGGTCGCCTTCGAATGGCTGGAGCAGGCCGGCACCGAGCAGTTCCGCGAGATCAGCCGCACCTTCATTCGCTGACGCGCGCCTGCCCCCGCAGGCTGGGGTGGCCAACTGCGCCTATGCTTAGGCACGGGATCATCAGTCGGTCATTCGCCACGGCCTGCCTGCCTGCCTGCCTGCCGGGCGGTGATACGTTGGAGTGCGGTCATTGTTCAGAACGCTGCAGTGTTGCGTGTTGGGGTTGCTGCTGGGGGCCAGCGTTGCCGCCGAGTCAGCGCTACGGTTCTGCCATGAGGACCAGGATTCATACCCCTGGGTCATGAGCGATGGCAGCGGCCTCAACAAGGAACTGCTCGATCTCGTCCAGCAGCAGCTCGGCCTGCAGTTCACCTATGTGGCGGTGCCCTGGAAGCGCTGCCTGGCCGGCTTGCAGCATGGGCTGTATGACGGCGCTTTCGCCGCCAGTTTCAAGCCCGAACGCCAGCGGATGGGGCGTTATCCCCTCGATGCGGAGGGCCGGCCGGATACCCTCAGGCGCCTGCATTCGTCGCGCTACACCCTCTATCGGCGCGCCGGCAGCGCGGTGTCCTGGGACGGCCGGCGCTTCAGCCATCTGAACGGCCGCGTGGGCTCGCTCAGTGGCTTTTCCATTCGCGACCTGCTGCTGGCCCATGGCCTGGAGGTGGACGAGTCCAGCCGTGACCCGCTGGCGCTGTTGCAGATGCTCGAGCATGGCCGTATCGAGGCCGCTGCCTTGCAGACCCAGCGCGGTGATTTCGTGCTGCAGGCCAATCCCCAGCTCGCGCAGTCGATCGAGAAGCTGCCGCAGCTGCTCGAGGAAAAACCCTACTACCTGATGCTGTCCAATGCGCTGCTGGCGCACGAGCCGGATCTGGCCGAGCGGATCTGGGCCGAGGTGCAGCGCCAGCGTGAGTCGGCCGTCTACCAGGAGCGGAGAGACGCCTACCTGGCGAAGCCCTAGCGCCAGCGGCTCTGGCGCCAGGCCTCGCGCTGGGCGGCGTCCTTGAATGTCCAGGCCACCAGACGGCTCTGCTTCTGCCCCTGGGACATGCCGAGAATGCGCACTTCGCTGGCGCCGGCCCTGGCCAGCCAACCCTGCAGCAGTTCCACGTTGCCGCCCTTGGACACCAGGCTGCTGAACCACAGCACCTGCTCGGCGACCTGCACGCTCTCGCTGGCCATGCGCTTGAGGAACGCCGCCTCGCCACCGGGGCACCACAGTTCGGCAGCCTGGCCGCCGAAGTTGAGCACCGGCAGCTTGCGTTTCGGGTCGAGTTTGCCGAGGTTGCGCCATTTGCGCGTGCTGCCACGGGTGGCGTCCTCGGCGCTGGCGTGGAAGGGTGGGTTGCACAGGGTCAGGTCGATGCGCTCGTCCGCTTGCAGCAGGCCGACAAAGACGTGCGCCGCATCGCTTTGCTGGCGCAGTTCGATGGCACCCTGCAGCGCGCGGTTGGCCTGCACGATGGCGCGTGCCGAGGCCAGTGCCGCCGGCGCGATATCGGCGCCGATGAAGTGCCAGCCGTATTCGCAGTGGCCGATCAGCGGGTAGATGGCGTTGGCGCCCACGCCGACGTCCAGCGCCTGAATCGCCGCGCCACGGGGAATCTGCCCCGCGTTGTCGGTCGCCAGCAGGTCGGCGAGGTTGTGCAGGTAGTCGGCGCGGCCGGGAATCGGTGGGCACAGGTAACCATCGGGAATGTCCCAGTGGCGGATGCCGTAGTACTGCGCCAGCAGCGCACGGTTGAAGACCTTCACCGCTTGCGGATTGGCGAAGTCGATGCTCGGCTTGCCATAGGGGTTGCTGATGACGAACTGGCCGAGTTCCGGGCTGGCCTTGATCAGCGCCGGGAAGTCGTAATGTCCCTGGTGGCGATTGCGCGGATGCAGTTCGCCCTTGCTCGGCGCCGTCTTCACGGCGGCGGGGGTGGGCTTGCGTGGGCGTTTCGGTGGCTGTGGCATGGACGAGCTTCGGGCTGGCGGGCGGCGATTTTCCCACAGTCGGGCTGGCCGTGCAGCCGGGGCATCGCCTGGTGGCATCCGCAGGGAGCCTCTGGAAACCTGGGCGAGGCGGTCAGCACCAGGCAGGAACGAGCGAAGAACGCTCGGAGTCGCGCCCGACTTCGCCTGCGCTGAATGAGCCGTTCGGGCGCAGCAGTTTCCAGCGCTTGCCTACAGCGGGAAGATCAGCGGCACCAGCGCCACGCTGACGATCATCACCAGCAGGGTGAAGGGCACGCCGATGCGCACGAAATCGCCGAAGCGGTATTGCCCGGGGCCCAGTACCAGGGTGTTCACCGGCGAGGAGATCGGTGTCATGAACGCGGCCGAGGCGGCCAGGGCCACGGTCATGGCGAACGGCAGGGGCGAGGCATCGAGCGCCTGCGCGGTGGCGATCGCCACGGGCGCCATCAGCACCGCCGTGGCGGTATTGGAGATGAACAGGCCGATGACGGCGGTCAGCACGAACAGGCTGGCCAGGATCAGGCGCGGCCCGGCATCGCCCAGGCCACCCACCAGCCCCTGTACCGCCAGTTCGACGCCACCGGTCTGTTGCAGCGCCTGGGCGAAGGGCAGCATGCCGACGATGAGGATCAGCGTCGGCCAGTGGACCGCGCGGTAGGCGCTGTCCAGATCGATGCAGCGAAACGCGCCGAGCAGCAGGCAGGCAATCAGCGCGGCCTGCACGTTGGGCACCAGGCCGCTGACCATCAGCAGCACCATCACCGCCAGGCTGAGCAGGGCATAGGGCGCCTTGCGCGCCGCCGGTGCCACCTCGGCGACCTCGGCTGGCAGGCTGAGCACCAGAAAATCGCGGCTCAGCCCCTGCAGGCGGTGGATATCGCGCCAGGCGCCCGCCACCAGCAGGGTATCGGAGGCCTTGAGCTTCTCGTCGACCAGCAGCCCCTCCAGGGCGCCACCCTGGCGACGCAGGCCGACCACGTTGAGCTTGTGCCGCGAGCGAAAGCCCAGCTCCTGGATGGTCTTGCCCGGTAGCTGCGACTCCGGCGGCAGCGCCACCTCGGCCAGGCCCAGCTCATGCGCGTGCAGGCTGAAATACGAGTGCGGCAGCGGCATGGGCTCCAGGCCGAGGGCCTGGTAGCTGCCGAGCAGGCCGATGGCCGGGCTGGCGATATCCACCAGCAACACGTCACCGGGCTCCAGCAGGGTGTTGCCGCTGGCCATCAGCAGCAGGGTACGCAGGCGTTGCCGGCGCTCGATGGCGATGACGTTGATGCCGTGCTCGCGGCGCAGTTGCAGTTCGTTGAGCACCTGGTTGGCCAGCGGCGAGTCCGCCCGCACACGCAGGCGCCGCTCGCGCTCGCCGAGGCGATAGCGCTCGGCCAGGTCGGCCAGGGTCAGGCGCGGCGGTTCGGCATTGCCGCCGGCCTCGGTGCGCACCAGCCAGCGGCGGGCCAGCAGCATGTAGCCGATGCCGAGCAGGAGGATGGCCAGGCCGATCGGGGTGAAGGTGAAGAAGTCGAAGCCCGCGAGGCCGGCGCGTCGCAGTTCGGCGTGCACCACCAGGTTCGGCGGCGTCGCCACCAGGGTCAGCATGCCGCTGATCAGCCCGGCGAAGGCCAGCGGCATCATCAGGCGCCCCGGCGCCAGGCGCAGGCGAGCGGCGACGCCGAGTACCACGGGAATGAAGATGGCGACCACGCCGGTGGAACTCATCACCGAACCCAGGCCGGCCACGGCCAGCATCAGCAGGATCAGCAGGCGCGTCTCGCTGCTACCGGCCCTGGCCACCAGCCAGTCACCGAGGCGATAGGCGATGCCGGTACGCACCAGGCCGTCGCCGATGACGAACAGCGCGGCGATGAGGATCACGTTGGCATCGCTGAAACCGGCCAGGGTCTGCTGCAGGTCGAGTACACCGGTCAGCGGCAGGGCGACCAGCACCAGCAGGGCGACCACGTCCATGCGTGGCTTGCCGATGACGAACAGGGAGATGGCGCCGGCCAGCAGGCCGAGCACCCAGAGAAGATCGGGATTCATCGCAGCTCCAGAAAGCACGGAGCGATTGTTTCAGGGATAGCCGAGCGTGGTCTTGATCTGCTGCAGGTTGCCGGCGATCCAGCGCTTGTCGATCGGCCCCCAGTCGCGGATCAGGTACTGCCCGGCATTGTTGCGCTCGCCCTGGCCCTGGGCGAACTGGCAGTCGATATCCAGCTCGATCAGCGCCGAGAGGGTGTCCTGCGCCGTGCGTCGCGGCATGCCGGTGGCCTCCATCAGCGCCGGCACGCTGGTCGCGGCGCCGCTGTCGATCAGCCAGGCGACGTAGAGGCGGCGGTAGAAACTGGTCTTGGTCTTGCTCACGTCCATGCGCTGGGTGTCCACGTCGGGCCGGGATTGATCGGGGGACTATATCAGCGTGGCGCTGCTCGTGGCACAGAGGGTGGCAGGTGGATTCCTCATGGGAATGCATTGGATGATAAGCATGAATTTTCATTGCTGCCCGACGACAGCGGTTTCGGCCCGGCGCAGCGGTTCTTCTCCAGCCTGTTCTGGGGCGCCTGGGTCACCTCGCGGCGTGCCGGCTAGCGCGCGGCGCTCTGCTCCAGCAGCCAGGCCTGGAACAGCGCCAGCGCAGGCGGTGACTCGGCATTGGGGCGGGTGACCAGCACGTAGCGCTCGGCCAGTTCCGCCAGCACCGGCCAGGGCGCGCTGAGGCGCCCATCGGCCAGGTCCTGCTCGACATAGCGGCGCGGCACCAGGGCCATGCCGATGCCCGCCTTGGCGGCCTCGATGAGCAGGGCATAGCGGTCGTACACCGGGCCCTGGTCCGTGTGGGCCAGCGCCAAGGCGCTCAGCTCGGCATAGCGTGCCCAGCCGAAGGGGCTCTCGTGCTTGTGCAGCAGCGGCATCTGCCCGGCCGGTCGGGCCGCCAGCTGCGGGAGGCAGACGGCGATCAGCGGTTCCTCGAACAGGGCCTGGACCTGCATCCCCGGCCAGTCGAGATGGGCATGATGGATCGCCGCGTGCAGCTCGCTGTCCGCCAGGGAAAACGGCTGCGTGCGCTCGCGCAGGTTGATCTGGATATCCGGGTGCAACTGGCGAAAGTGCACCAGGCGCGGGATCAGCCAGCGGCTGGCCAGCGTCGGCAGGACACCGATCTCCAGGGCACTGTCGGCGCTGGCGCGCTGGGTCAGTTGCCGGGTGTGGCGCTCGATGTCGGCCAGCAGCGTGCGCATCTGCGTGGCGTAGCCGGCACCGGCAGTGGACAGCTCGACGCGGTTGCCGACGCGGTGGAACAGGCGCACGCCGAGGAAGTCTTCCAGCTTGGCGATCTGCCGGCTGATCGCGCCTTCGCTCAGCGACAGTTCCTGGGCGGCGCGGGCGAAGCTCTGGTGGCGAGCGGCGGCTTCCAGGGCCAGTAGTGCGGCGGTGCTGGGTAGGCGTCTGCTCATTCTGGCCGTCCGTGTGCGAGGCGCGACAGGATGACGCATGTGCAAGCTGCCTTGCAAAAAAATCGGTAACGCCCGCGCCCTGGCCTGCCTAGCATGTCGCCGGGTTGCCACCGTTGCCGGTGGCGCTGTCATCGACGGAGTGAAGGAGCGTGTCGTGCTGAAGACGAGTGATCGGGTGTTGCTGGGCAGTGGTGTGCTGATTCCTTGCTGGCTGTTGCTCGGCGTGGCGCTGACGGCGCTGGCCTACCCCGGCTACAGCCACCTGCAGCAGGCCATGAGCGAGCTGGGCGCGCAGGGGGCACCGACCCATGGTTTTTCCGCCTGGGTCAACAACCTGCCGCTGGGGCTGCTGTTCATTCTCTTCGGCCTGGGCGTGGCGCGCCGCTTTCCTGGTTCGAAGCTGGCGTTGCTCAGTGCGCTGCTGATCGGCCTGCATGGCCTGGGCAGCCTGGGCACCGGCTATTTCGCCTGCGACCAGGGCTGTGCGCCGGCGCAACCGTCGCTGTCGCAGCAGTTGCACAACCTGGCGGGGCTGCTGATGTTTGTCTCGCTGACGCTGGCCTGCGCCCTGTGGATCGTGCTGGCGCGGCGGCTGTTGCAGTCGCCCGGGCTGGCGCTGTTCTCGGCCCTGTGCCTGGTGCTGGCGATCGTCACGGCGTGGCTGATGGCCACGGCGGTTGCCAGTGGCCAGCTGTTCGGCCTGTACCAGCGCCTGAACTACGGGATATCGGTGCTCTGGGTCGCGGCGCTGGCATTGCAGATTCTGCGTGCCAGCGCGGGACGCTCCGCTCAGCCGAGCACGGCGGCGAGCGCCATGTAGGTGGCCGCGCCGGCCAGGTAGCCGATGAACGCCAGGCCGCTGATCTTCTTCAGGTACCAGATGAAGTTGATCTTCTCCATGCCCATGGCTGCCACACCGGCGGCGGAACCGATGATCAGGCAGCTGCCGCCGGTGCCGGCGCAGTAGGCGAGCATTTCCCAGAAGTTGCCGTTGACCACGAAATTGCTCAGCCACGGCAGCTCCTCGGCGGCGGCGGTGGCGAGCATCTCCGGGCTGACCAGCGGGTACATCTTCATCGCCCCGGCGACCATCGGCACGTTGTCCACGACGGCCGACAGGATACCGATGGAGATGGCGATGCTGTAGACGTTGCCGAGGCCGTCCTTGAGCAGGGTGGCGACCTGGATCAGGTGGCCGGCACTGGACAGCGCGGAGACCGCCAGGAGGATGCCGAGGAAGAACAGCACGCTGGTGATGTCGATGCGACGCAGGACGCCGACCACGGACAGCGGGTCCTTCTCTTCGCTGTTCTTGCTGCGGTGGATGATCTCGGTGGTGATCCACAGCAGGCTGAGGCCGAAGAGGATGCCCATGTACGGCGGCAGGTGAGTGATGGTCTTGAAGATCGGTACGAAAATCAGCGCGCCGAGGCCCAGGCCGAAGACCAGGTTGCGCTCGAACGGCGTGGTCGGGTCGCGGCGGCTCTCGGCGCTTTCCTTGATGCGCGGTTCGGAGACTTCGCCTTTGAGGACGAAACTCATGATCAGCAGCGGAGCCAGCAGGCAGACCAGGCTGGGCAGGAACAGCTTGGCGATGATGCCGGTGGCGGTGACCTGGTCACCGATCCACAGCATGGTGGTAGTGACGTCGCCGATCGGCGACCAGGCGCCACCGGCGTTGGCCGCGATGACCACGATGCCGGCGTAGAACCAGCGCTCGTGCCGGTCGGCGATCAGCTTGCGCAGCAGCGAGATCATCACGATGGTGGTGGCCAGGTTGTCCAGGGCGGCGGAGAGGAAGAAGGTGATCAGCCCAACCAGCCACAGCAGGTGGACACGCTTGGTGGTGCGGATGCGGTCGGTGATGACCTTGAAGCCTTCGTGGGCGTCGATCAGCTCGACGATGGTCATCGCCCCCATCAGGAAGAACAGGATCTCGGAAATTTCCCCCAGGTGATGGCGCAGCTCTTCGACGACGTGATGGGTATTGGTGCTGGAGCCCGCGGTGCCGGTGCCGAGCAGCGGCAGGATGCTGTCCGCGCCGAGGACCAGGAGGGTCCAGGCGATCACGGCGGTGAGCAGGGCGGAGGCTGCCTTGTCGATCTTTAACGGGTGCTCGAGTGCGATGCACAGGTAACCGAGGACGAATACGAGGGCCATCAACGCATACATGGAGGGTCCGCCTGTTTTCTTCTGTTGATATTGAAGGTCGGTAGGCGGGGGAAGATGCCTGAAACAACTTGCAAAAGGAAAGGACTTAATGCCGCAGCGGCGCTGCGAGGGCGATCCATGCCGCTCGCGCGCAGGTAATCAGGCGTTATTGCAGCGCAGCGGTACGGCGTGGCGGCAGCAGGTAGGCCAGGGCGATGGCCAGCACCGGCATGATCAGGTTGAAGAAGCAGTACGGCAGGTAGCTCAGGGTGGCCACGCCGAGCGTGGCGGCCATGTAGGCACCGCAGGTGTTCCAGGGCACCAGCACCGAGGTCAGGGTGCCGCCGTCCTCCAGGGCGCGGGACAGGCTGGTTGGCGGCAGGTCGCGGGCCTCGTACTCGGCGCGGTACATGCGCCCCGGCAGCACCAGGGCGATGTACTGGTCGGCGGTGATGACGTTGGTGCCGATGGTGGTGGTGATGGTGCTGGCGACCAGGCCGCTGTCGCTGCGCACCAGGCGCAGGGCGCTCTGCAGCAGGCGCTGCAGCAGGCCAAGGCGCTCGAGCACGCCACCGAAGCACATGGCGCAGATGATCAGCCACACCGTGGTGAGCATGCTGGCCATGCCGCCCTTGGACAGCAGGCCATCGAGTTCGGCATTGCCGCTGGCCGACTCGTAGCCGGCGAACAGCGCGTTCCAGACCGTCTTCAACGGCGCCAGGGCCCCGGCCGATGGATCGGCCAGGCGCGCCATCACGTCGGGCTGGAAGGCGATGGCGAACAGCGCACCGACCAGCGCGGCGAGGAACACGGCAGGAAAGGCCGCCCACTGACGCACCGCGAGCAGCAGCAGGAAGGCCACCGGCAGCAGCAGGTGCCAGCCCAGGCGGAACTGGGCTTCCAGCGCGGCGAGGACCTCGCTGATGCGCCCCGTGTCGTGTTCGGCGCTGGCCTGCTGGCCGAGGGTGAAGAAGATCGCCAGGGCAATCAGCAGCGCCGGCACGGTGGTACGCAGCATGTTGCGGATATGCGCGAACAGGTCGGCACCGGCGGCGGCTGGCGCCAGGTTGGTGGTGTCGGACAGCGGCGACAGCTTGTCGCCGAAGTAGGCGCCGGAAATGATCGCCCCGGCGGTGATCGCCGGGTCCAGGCCGAGGCCGGCGGCCACGCCCATCAGGCCGATGCCGAGGGTGCCGGCCACCGTCCATGAGCTGCCGATGGACAGCGCGGTGAGCGCGCAGATCAGGCAACTGGTGACGTAGAAGTACTCGGCGCTGATCAGCTTCAGGCCGAACCAGATCATGGTCGGCACGGTGCCGGCGAGAATCCAGGTGCCGATCAGCGCGCCGACGGCCAGCAGGATCAGGTTGGCCTTCATGGCCATGTGAATGCCAGCGAGTATGCCTTCCTCGATCTCGCTCCAGCGCAGGCCGTTCTTCAGCCCGACCAGGCCGGCGACGAAGGCGGCGCTCATCAGGGCGATCTGGTTCGGGCCGCTGGAGGAACCGTCACCGAACAGGTAGACGGAGAGGCTGAGGAGAACGACGAGCACGCCGATAGGCAGCAGTGCATCGAGCAGGGAAGGGGAACGGGCTGTCATGGGTATACCGGAAAATCAGATGAACCTTGGGGCGGGCTGGTGGCCGCGACTGCGCTGTCAGGGCTCGCGGCTGTGACTGCATGGAAGCAGGCGCTGGCGCACAGCGGGATGTCAGGGCCGAAATCCCGTCCTGGAAAAAACAAGCCCGCGCCGGTTGGGGCGCGGGCCTGTGGGTGTCGCCGGGGGATCAGAGTGCGGCGATCTTGCCGCGCTGCTCGACCATCTTGGCCAGGGCCTGCTCGGCCTCGGCCAGTTTGGCGCGTTCCTTCTCCAGCACTTCGGCAGGGGCCTTGGCGACGAAGCCTTCGTTGCTCAGCTTGCCGCCGACACGTTTGACTTCACCTTCCAGGCGGCCGATCTCCTTGTCCAGGCGCGCCAGTTCGGCGTCCTTGTCGATCAGCCCGGCCATCGGCACCAGCACTTCCATTTCGCCGACCAGGGTGGTGGCGGACATCGGCGCTTCTTCACCGGCAGCCAGTACGCGTACCGATTCCAGCTTGGCCAGCTTGTTCAGCAGCGGCTCGAAATCGGCCAGGCGGCGCTGATCCTCGGCGCTGGCGTTGGCCACGATGATGTCGATGCGCTTGGCCATGGAGATCTTCATCTCGCCACGGATCTGGCGCACGCCGAGCATCAGCTGCTTGACCCACTCGATATCGCCTTCGGCGGCGGCGTCGATGCGGGTCTCGTTGGCCACCGGCCATGGCTGCAGCATCAGGGTGTCGCCCTGCACAGCGGCCTGGCCCTTGATGCGCTGCCAGATTTCTTCGGTGATGAACGGCATGAACGGGTGAGCCAGGCGCAGGATGACTTCCAGCACGCGCACCAGGGTGCGGCGGGTGCCGCGCTGACGCTCGAGCGGCGCGTTCTCGTCCCACAGCACCGGCTTGACCAGCTCCAGGTACCAGGCGCAGTACTGGTCCCAGACGAACTCGTAGAGCGCCTGGGTGGCCAGGTCGAAGCGGAAGGCATCGAGCTGGCGGGTGACTTCGGCTTCGGTGCGCTGCAGCTGGCTGATGATCCAGCGGTCGACCGAGGACAGTTCGACCTCTTCGCCATTCACGCCGGTGTCCTGGCCATCGGTGTTCTCGATGACGAAGTTGGCGGCGTTCCACAGCTTGTTGCAGAAGTTGCGGTAGCCCTCGACGCGGCCCATGTCGAACTTCACGTCGCGGCCGGTGGTGGCCAGCGAGCAGAAGGTGAAGCGCAGGGCGTCGGTGCCGTAGCTGGCGATGCCTTCGGGGAACTCGGCCCTGGTCTGCTTGGCGATCTTCTCGGCCAGCTTGGGCTGCATCATGCCGCTGGTGCGTTTTTCCAGCAGCTCGTCGAGGGTGATGCCATCGACGATGTCCAGCGGGTCGAGCACGTTGCCCTTGGACTTGGACATCTTCTGCCCCTGGCCGTCGCGCACCAGGCCGTGCACGTAGACGGTCTTGAACGGAATCTGCCCGGTCAGGTGGGTCGACAGCATGATCATCCGGGCGACCCAGAAGAAGATGATGTCGAAGCCGGTGACCAGCACGTCGGTGGGGTGGAAGGTCTTGAGGAAGTCGGTCTGCTCGGGCCAGCCGAGGGTGGAGAAGGTCCACAGGCCGGAGCTGAACCAGGTGTCCAGCACGTCTTCGTCCTGACGCAGGGTGGCGCCTTCGAGCTTGTACTTGGCGCGTACTTCCGCTTCGTCGCGACCGACGTAGACGTTGCCGGCTTCGTCGTACCAGGCCGGGATGCGGTGGCCCCACCACAGCTGACGGCTGATGCACCAGTCCTGGATGTCACGCATCCAGCTGAAGTACATGTTCTCGTACTGCTTGGGCACGAACTGGATCTCGCCACTCTCGACCACCGCGATGGCTTTTTCCGCCAGCGGCTTGGTGGAGACGTACCACTGGTCGGTCAGCCACGGCTCGATGACGGTGCCGGAGCGGTCGCCCTTCGGTACTTTCAGCGCGTGGTCTTCGATCTTCTCCAGCAGGCCGGCCGCCTCGAAGGCTGCGACGATCTGCTTGCGCGCCTCGAAGCGGTCGAGGCCGGCGAATTGCGCCGGGATGCCCGCGTCGACCTGTTCGTTGACGCTGCCGTCGAGGTTGAACACCTGGGCGGTGGCCAGCACGGCGGCGTTCTTGTCGAAGATGTTGATCAGCGGCAGGTTGTGGCGCTTGCCCACTTCATAGTCGTTGAAGTCGTGCGCCGGGGTGATCTTCACGCAGCCGGTACCGAACTCGGGGTCGCAGTAGTCGTCGGCGATGATCGGGATGCGGCGGCCCACCAGCGGCAGGTCGACATAGCTGCCGATCAGCGCCTTGTAGCGTTCGTCTTCCGGGTGCACGGCCACGGCGCTGTCGCCGAGCATGGTTTCCGGACGGGTGGTGGCGACGATCAGGTAGTCATTGCCTTCGGCGGTCTTCTTGCCGTCGGCCAGCGGGTAGCGCAGGTTCCACAGCGAGCCTTTCTCGTCGTGGTTTTCCACTTCCAGGTCGGAGATGGCGGTGTGGAACTTGGTGTCCCAGTTGACCAGACGCTTGCCACGGTAGATCAGGCCATCGTCGTGCAGGCGGACGAAGGCTTCCTTGACCGCTTCGGACAGGCCGTCGTCCATGGTGAAGCGCTCGCGCGACCAGTCGACCGACGAGCCCAGGCGGCGAATCTGCCGGGTGATGGTGCCGCCGGACTGGTTCTTCCACTCCCAGACCTTCTCCAGGAACTTCTCGCGGCCCAGGTCGTGGCGGCCGATGCCATCGGCGGCCAGCTGGCGCTCCACCACCATCTGGGTGGCGATACCGGCGTGGTCGGTGCCCGGCTGCCACAGGGTGTTGCGGCCCTGCATGCGGCGGAAGCGGATCAGCGCATCCATGATGGCGTTGTTGAAGCCGTGCCCCATGTGCAGGCTGCCGGTGACGTTCGGCGGCGGGATCATGATGGTGTACGGCTCACCGCTACCTTGTGGGGCGAAGTAGTCGTTCTGCTCCCAGGTCTGGTACCAGTTGGATTCGATGGCGTGCGGCTGGTAGGTCTTGTCCATGCGCGGCGGGACCCTTGTGACGGCTGATCGGAAAAGCCGACAAGTATAACGGGGATCAAGCGGGCGGCGTAAGGGCGGCGCGTCGGTCGGCGCAACGCTGCAGTCGCAGGGCCGGGGAACCCGCCAGCCGGCAGCCTGGCGGGTAGCGCCCGCCCGGCATGGGGCGCGTCAGGGTTTGCGCGGGGGCAGCAGGCGCGGCAGGCGGGCTTCGAGGCGACGCTTGAGTTCGGCTTCGATCTGCGGCACGAAGTCGTCGATCACATCCTGCAGAATCAGTTGCGCTGCGGCGCGCAGCTCGCCATTGAGGTGCTGCAGGTCGCGGGCGCTGTCGTGCAGGCGCGGCTCCAGGCGTTCGCGTATCGGGCTGGGCGCCGCTTCGCTGGGCGTCGTCGGCTGCGCTGCCGGTTTCGCCTGGGCGGCCGGCGTGGCGTGGAACGGCGGAGGCGGGCCGGGCGGGGCGCTGACGATGTCGGACAGCACGGGGATGCTGTCCGGATCGAGCGAGTCGATCAGCAGCGGTGGCTCGTGGCTGTCATCACCCAGGAGCTCGCGGATCGACTCCAGATCATGCAGCAACTGAACGGGTTTTTGCGGAGGCTTGGGGGTGTCCATGACGGTCAGCGCAGCGATAGGAAAAGGCAGTGTGACAAAGGGTGTGAGCGTTGCCGGACCCTAAAGTTCGACACGTTGCGGATCATACCCGCGCTGGCGGTAGGCGCGGAAATTCTCGCGACAGGCGTTCAGCAGTTCCGGTTGCTGGTTGACGATCTCGATGATGCGGGCAAAGCGCTCGACATGCGGCGACAGGCTGCTGCCGAGGTTGATCAGCACGCCCTGCTCGGCACTGGGGACCTCGTCGGTGCCCAGCACCACAGGCGACAGCGGCGCATCGCGGTGCAGGTCATGGGGCACGAAGCGCTCGGCCTTGAACTGCCAGAGCAGGTCATCGAGCTCGCCACACTGCGCCTCGTCGCTGCCGCGCAGGAACACCGGCAGGCCGGCGTTCCAGGCCTTCAGTGCCAGCTGGCAGGCGGCCCGCAGGCGCCCGGGGGCGTCGCTGGAGGAAAGGACGTAGAACTCGATTCTGGGCATGATTTCTTCGGCGGTGATAAAGGGCAGACGTAGCCCGGATGCAATCCGGGACAGCTGTATGTCCGCGGATTGCATCCGGGCTACGGAGTGGCATCAGGCCTTGGCGCGATCCAGCAGGTACTGGGTCAGCATCGGGACCGGTCGGCCGGTGCCGCCCTTGTCCTTGCCGCCACTGATCCAGGCGGTGCCGGCGATGTCCAGGTGCGCCCAGTGGAAGTTCTTGGCGAAGCGCGACAGGAAGCAGCCGGCGGTGATGGTACCGGCCTTCGGCCCGCCGATGTTGGCGATGTCGGCGAACGGGCTGTCGAGCTGCTCCTGGTACTCGTCGTGCAGCGGCAGCTGCCAGGCGCGGTCGTCGGCGCTTTCGCCGGCCTTGAGGATCTGCCTGATCAGGGCGTCATTGTTGCCCATCAGGCCGGAGACGTTGCTGCCCAGGGCGACGATGCAGGCGCCGGTGAGGGTGGCGATGTCGATCACCGCCTGCGGCTTGAAGCGCTCGGCGTAGGTCAGGGTATCGCACAGCACCAGGCGGCCTTCCGCGTCGGTGTTGAGGATTTCCACGGTCTGCCCGCTCATGGTGGTGACGATGTCGCCGGGGCGGGTGGCGCGGCCGCTGGGCATGTTCTCGGCGCAGGCCAGCAGGCACACCAGGTTGATCGGCAGTTGCAGTTCCAGCACGGCTTTCAGGGTGCCGAACACGCTGGCGGCGCCGCACATGTCGTATTTCATCTCATCCATGCCGGCGGCCGGCTTGATGCTGATGCCGCCGGTGTCGAAGGTGATGCCCTTGCCGACCAGAGCGAAGGGTTTCTCGTCCTTCTTGCCGCCCTGGTAGTGCATGACGATCATCCGCGGCGGCTGCTCGCTGCCCTGTGCCACGGCGAGGAAGGCGCCGGCGCCGAGTTCCTTGAGCTTCTTCTCGTCGAGGATTTCCACCTTGAGGTTCTTGTACGCCTTGCCCAGGGCCTTGGCCTCTTCGGCCAGGTAGCTGGGGTGGCAGAGGTTCGGCGGCAGGTTGCCCAGGTCCTTGGTGAAGGCCACGCCGGCGGCGATGGCGCGGGCGTGCTGCAGGGCGCGCTCGGCATCGGCCAGCTCGGCCTTGTCGACGGCCAGGGTGACCTTCTTCAGTGCGCGAGGATCGGCTTTCTTGCTCTTGAACTGCTCGAACAGGTAGCTGCCGTCGGCCAGGGTTTCCACGATCAGGCGCGCCTTGCCGTAGGCATCACGGCCCTTGACCTTGAGTTCGCCGAGGGCGAGCAGGGCGTCGCTGCCGCCCAGGCCCTTGAGTACGCCGTGCACGCTGGCAATCAGTTTGCGCAGCTGACGGTCGGACAGATCGCCCTTGCCGCAGCCCACCAGCAGCACGCGCTCGGCCTTGAGGCCCGGCAGGCTGTGCAGCAGCAGGGTCTGCCCCGGTTTGCCGGTGATGTCGCCACGCTTGAGCACGGCGCTCAGTGCGCCTTTGCTGGCCAGGTCCACCGCCTTGGCGGTTTCACTCAGTTTGCGGCCTTCGCCGATGGCGACGACCAGGGTAGCGGTCTTCAGGGTTTCCGGGCGTGTACTTTTGACGAGGAATTCCATAGTGAGCTGTCCCCAAGACAAAGAGTCAGGTTTGACGGATAATGTCCGCCATTTTTCGAGGGCTCACCCTGCGGTGGGCCGGCAAGTAGGTGCGGCTAGTTTGAGCGCTCGCGCCTGAGCCTGACAACCCTGGAGCGTCCGGTTTGATCGTCTTCCGTTATCTATCCCGCGAAGTGCTGGTAACTCTCAGTGCGGTAAGTGCCGTACTGCTGGTGATCATCATGAGTGGTCGTTTCATCAAATACCTGGCCCAGGCAGCGCAGGGGGTTCTCGACCCCAGCGTGCTGTTCATGATCATGGGCTACCGGATACCAGGCTTCCTCCAGCTGATTCTGCCGCTGGGCCTGTTCCTCGGTTTTCTGCTGGCTTACGGTCGCCTGTACCTGGACAGCGAGATGACGGTGCTGTCCGCCACCGGTGTCAGCCAGCAGCGTCTGACGGCCTACAGCCTGGCGCCGGCCCTGATCGTCGCTCTGCTGGTGGGCTGGCTCAGCCTCGGCCTGGCGCCGCAAGGCGTTGCCGGCGTGGCGCGCATCCTCAACCAGCAGGACGCCCTGACCGAACTCGACACCCTGGTGCCGGGGCGCTTCCAGTCGATCCGCGACGGCTCGCGGGTGACCTATTCGCAGGAACTCTCCGCCGACCGCAGCGAGCTGCGTGGTGTGTTCATGTCGGAGAAGCGCTTCTCCACCGACGGCACCTCCGAGCGCGGCATCACCGTGCTGGTCGCCGAGAGCGGGCGCCAGGAAATCCAGGACGATGGCAGCCGCTACCTGATTCTGGAGAACGGCTACCGCTACGACGGCGAACCGGGTGAGGCCGACTACCGCGCCATCCAGTACGACACCTACGGCGTGCTGCTGCCCAAGCCCGAGGTCGCCATCGAGGCCAACGAACGCGAGGCGATTCCGACCCGCGATCTGTTCGGCAGCGACGACCCGGTGCTGCAGGCCGAGCTGCAGTGGCGCCTGTCCCTGCCGCTGCTGGTGTTCGTGGTCACCCTGCTGGCCGTGCCGCTGTCGAAGGTCAACCCGCGCCAGGGGCGCTTCCTCAAGCTGCTGCCGGCGATCTTCCTCTATATGGCGTACCTGGGGCTGCTGATCGCCGCCCGTGGCGCGCTGGACAAGGGCCGCCTGCCAACGGGGCTCGGGCTGTGGTGGGTGCATGGCATCTTCCTGGCCATCGGTTTGTTGTTGCTGTACTGGGAGCGTCTGAGTCTGTGGTGGGCCAGCCGTCGTGCGGCGGTGTCGGAGGTGGCCCATGGCTAAGCTGGATCGTTACATCGGGGCGCAGGTATTCATCGCCATTCTCGCGGTGCTGGGCATCATTCTCGGCCTCGCGCTGCTGTTCGCCTTCATCGATGAGCTGGGTGACCTGAACAAGGGCGACTACGGTCTCGGCCAGGCTCTCTGGTACGTGCTGCTGACCGCGCCGCGCCGCGCCTACGAGATGCTGCCGATGGCGGCGCTGATCGGCTGCCTGATCGGCCTCGGCACGCTGGCCAGCAACAGCGAACTGACCATCATGCGTGCCGCTGGCGTGTCCATCGGGCGCATCGTCTGGGCCGTGATGAAGCCCATGCTGGCACTGATGCTGGTCGGCATTCTGATCGGCGAGTACGTCGCGCCGCTCACCGAGAACCAGGCCCAGGCCGATCGTGCCCTGGCCCAGGGCGGGGGCGCTGCGCAGAGTTCCAAGCGCGGCATGTGGCATCGCCAGGGGCAGGAGTACGTGCACATCAACGCCGTGCAGCCCAATGGCGTCCTGCTCGGGGTGACCCGTTATCGCTTCGATGACGAGCGCCGGTTGCTGTCGGCCAGCTTCGCCCGTCGTGCCGAGTATCGCGACAGCCACTGGATGCTGCGCAACGTGCAGACCACCCTGTTGCACGAGGACCGCTCCGAAGTGGTCAAGCAGGACCAGGAGCGCTGGGATATCGAGCTCAATCCGGAACTGCTGAACACCGTGGTGATGCAGCCCGAGTCGCTGTCGGTCACCGGCCTGTGGCAGTACATCCACTAC
The DNA here is from genome assembly GCF_013357275.1 of Pseudomonas sp. BMW13. Taxonomy (NCBI): domain Bacteria; kingdom Pseudomonadati; phylum Pseudomonadota; class Gammaproteobacteria; order Pseudomonadales; family Pseudomonadaceae; genus Pseudomonas; species Pseudomonas sp. BMW13. Next base: position 29,168 of record NZ_SUKD01000004.1, read on the forward strand.
CTGGCGGAGCAGGGCCTGAACAATGCGCGTTACTGGCTGGCCTTCTGGACCAAGCTGCTGCAGCCGCTGGTGACCGGGGCGCTGGTGCTGATGGCCATCTCGTTCATCTTCGGCCCGCTGCGTTCGGTGACCCTGGGGCAGCGCGTGTTCACCGGCGTGCTGGTAGGGTTCGTGTTCCGTATCGCCCAGGACCTGCTCGGCCCATCCAGCCTGGTGTTCGGCTTCTCGCCGTTGCTGGCGGTGCTGGTGCCTGCTGGTGTCTGTGCGCTGGCCGGCGTCTGGTTGTTGCGGCGCGCAGGCTGAGTCAGATCCACAAAAAAAGCCGGTTCATTGAACCGGCTTTTTCATGTGTGCCATTGGTTATTTCTTGTGGACGTTCTTGGGTAGCTGGACGACGCGGCTGCCCGAGTAGATGTCGTGCCAGGTACGGCCCTGCTTGTCCCACAGCAGCCAGAGAAAGCCGAGCCCGGCGAACAGCCAGGAGCCGATCGCGACCACGAAGCGCAGCAGGGCCTGCCACAGGTCGATGGCACTGCCATCGGCATTCTGGATGCGCAGGCCCCAGGCCTGCATGCCCAGGGTCTGGCCATTGTGGGTCCAGAACTTGGCGAAGAAGGCGAACAGCGACAGCAGTGCCAGGCTGGCGAGCACCGGGTCATGGTCCAGCGCGCCGGCTTCGGCCATGGCTCTCAGCGTATCGCCGCCGTGGATCATGCGCAGGATGCCCTGCTGGTAGGCCAGGGTCACGACCATGACCAGGGCGACGCAAAGCAGGAAGTCGTAGAAGATGGCCGCCAGGCGACGAATCAGCCCGGCAGTGGGGAAGTCTCCCTGCGGGCGTAGCGTGTGTTTCGGCATGATGGGCTCGCTGTGACGAAAGTGCGCGCCATTCTAACCGCGAGCGGGCGGAGGGGATAAACAAGCGTCTCGCTGATCTGTTACCTGGCGCTGCAGGGCGCGGGCCGAACGACAGGCATAAAAAACCCCTGATGAAGATCAGGGGTTTTTCAAAGCTGCGGCAATCAGCCCAGGATCTGAACCTGGTCGGCCTGCATGCCTTTTTGACCTTGCACAGCGACGAAGCTGACTTTCTGGCCTTCTTTCAGGCTCTTGAAGCCGTTGCCTTCGATCGCGCGGAAGTGCACGAACAGATCCGGACCGCTTTCAGGAGTGATAAAACCAAAACCTTTCTCGTCGTTAAACCACTTGACGGTACCGTTCTGACGATTCGACATGTCTTTTTCCTTGAAACTAGAGTTGATGACAGCCTCCGAGTATAGAGGGCTGAGACTGGTTGCAAGGAGTAATAGAAGTCGAGCGGGATGTAGCGGATCTAGATGATCTGCTGCACCAGAGTCACGATTCACAGCGACCCATGCAAACAGTTCGATCACTCTACGCTAACTTTTGCGCAATTGCCAACCCCTGCCAGGTACGTCGCCAGCCAGGTTTTACGGGGCCTGCCGAGGCACTGGGAAAGTGCAGCGACAGCAGGATTGCAACAATTGCATGGATTGTTCGTGCAGAAATGAAAAAGCCCGCAAGACCAATGTCTTGCGGGCCATGTCGTGGTGCCCCGGGGGAGACTCGAACTCCCACTCCTTTCGAAAACGGATTTTGAATCCGCCGCGTCTACCGATTCCGCCACCGGGGCACGATGGCGGCGCAGTATAGGGACGCGTCTTGCGCTGGTCAATCGGCGCAGCTGTCGTGGCAACGCTATGGTTGGGACACTGTGTAGCAGCGCTGCATCTGACTTTTTATTGCGTCGGTGCTTAGAATCACGTCTGTCATCAAGCGCACCGAGGTGAGTGCTTATATAGGTGGCTTTGGGCAGTCCGGTCATGGAGGGGGAGTGTGGTCAGAGTCTTGTGCCGGGCAATTCTGCTGTGGCTGGCGCTCGTGCCCGTGGTGCGGGCGGAGGTGTTGGTCTATGCCGTCACCGATGAGAGCTGGGCGCCGTACTGGATTGTCGACGGCGAGCGGATCAGCGGCATCCTGCACGATTTCATGATCGCGCTGGATGCGCGCCTGCCGGACGACCTGCAGGCCAGCCACCCGTTGCCGCCGCTGCGCACGCAGAAGCTGTTCCGCGAGGGGCAGGTGCAGATCGAATGTTGCGTGAGCCAGAGTTGGCGGCGCGCTGCCGGGCAGGCCGAGGTTTCGCTCTGGAGCATGCCGGTGCTGGATGCCGAAGAGATGCTGCTCTTCGCTCCGGGCAAGGGATTTCCCTTCCGGCACCTCGAAGACCTGCGTGGCCGCTCCATCGCCACGGTGCGGGGCTACGGCTATGTGGGCAGCGAGTATTTCCAGCGCAACGATGGTGCCGATGCCCATGCGCTGATCTTCCGGGTCGCCCAGGGGCACAGCGAGGCCGGTATTCTCGACCGGCTGGAGTGGCGCTACCTGAGAAGCCGCGATCCTCAACTGCAGGCGCCGAGCTGGCAGGTGGAGGAGGGCGCCGTGATCAATCGCTCGCAGTTGCGTCTGCGCCTGCATCGTGACCATGCCGGGCACCTGGCGGCGATCAACGAGGCGATAAGGGCCCTGCAGGAGGACGGTACCCTGGCGCGTATCGTCGCAGAGTACGCGCCGCAGGCTCACGTGGCCGGACAAGGGGAAATCCGGTAAGCTTTGCGGCCCTGCTGAAATACCCCCGCCGAATCATGCGTGTTGCCGATTTTCACTTCGATCTCCCCGAGTCGCTGATCGCCCGCCATCCTCTGGCCGAGCGTCGCGCCAGCCGTTTGCTGCAGCTCGATGGCCCGAGTGGCGAGCTGCGTCATGGCCAGTTCACCGATGTGCTGGAGCAGTTGCGCCCCGGCGATCTCATGGTGTTCAACAACACCCGCGTGATCCCTGCGCGCCTGTTCGGCCAGAAGGCCTCCGGCGGCAAGCTGGAGGTGCTGGTGGAGCGTGTGCTCGATCAGTATCGCGTGCTGGCGCACGTTCGTTCGAGCAAGTCGCCCAAGCCCGGCTCGCAGATTCTCATCGATGGCGGTGGCGAGGCCGAGATGGTCGCGCGCCACGACGCCCTGTTCGAGCTGCGCTTCGCCGAGCCGGTGCTGCCGCTGCTCGAGCGCGTCGGACACATGCCGTTGCCGCCCTATATCGACCGTCCGGATGACGAGGCGGATCGCGAGCGCTATCAGACCGTCTATGCGCAGAAGGCCGGAGCGGTGGCGGCGCCGACCGCCGGGCTGCATTTCGATGACGAGCTGCTGGCGGCCATTCGTGGCAAGGGCGTGGAGACGGCCTTCGTGACCCTGCATGTGGGCGCGGGCACCTTTCAGCCGGTGCGCGTCGAGCGTATCGAGGACCACCACATGCACAGCGAGTGGCTGGAGGTCGGCCAGGATGTGGTCGATGCGGTCGCCGCCTGCCGCGCGCGCGGCGGTCGTGTCGTGGCGGTGGGCACCACCAGCGTGCGTTCCCTGGAAACCGCTGGCCGCGATGGCGAGTTGAAGCCCTTCAGCGGTGACACCGACATCTTCATCTACCCCGGCCGGCCGTTCCATGTGGTCGACGCCCTGGTGACCAACTTCCACCTGCCCGAGTCGACGCTGCTGATGCTGGTGTCGGCGTTCGCCGGTTATGCCGAGACCATGGCGGCCTATCGCGAGGCCGTGGCGCAGGGTTATCGCTTCTTCAGTTATGGTGATGCCATGTTCATCACCCGCAATCCCGCCGCGCGCGGGCCCGAGGTTTGAGTATGTCGCGCACCTGTCGCATGTCCTTCGAGTTGCTGGCCACCGACGGCAAGGCCCGTCGTGGTCGCCTGACCTTCCCGCGTGGCGTGGTCGAGACCCCGGCCTTCATGCCGGTGGGTACCTATGGCACGGTCAAGGGCATGCTGCCGCGTGACGTCGAGGGGATCGGCGCGCAGATCATCCTCGGTAACACCTTCCACCTGTGGCTGCGCCCGGGGATGGAGGTGATCAAGAAACATGGCGATCTGCACGACTTCATGCAGTGGCAGGGGCCGATCCTCACCGATTCCGGTGGCTTCCAGGTGTTCAGCCTGGGCGCCATGCGCAAGATCAAGGAAGAGGGCGTGTACTTCGCCTCGCCCGTCGATGGCGCCAAGGTGTTCATGGGGCCGGAAGAGTCGATGCAGGTGCAGCGCGACCTCGGTTCGGACATCGTGATGATCTTCGACGAGTGCACGCCGTATCCGGCCGAGTTCGACGTGGCCAAGCGCTCCATGGAGCTGTCGCTGCGTTGGGCCAAGCGCTCCAAGGACGCGCATGGCGAGAACACGGCTGCGCTGTTCGGCATCGTCCAGGGCGGTATGCACGAGGAGCTGCGCAAGCGCTCGCTCGACGGCCTCTGCGAAATCGGCTTCGACGGCCTGGCCATTGGCGGCCTGTCGGTGGGTGAGCCGAAGGAGGAGATGATCCGCGTGCTCGACTACCTGCCGCCGCAGATGCCGGCCGACAAGCCGCGCTACCTGATGGGCGTCGGCAAGCCCGAGGACCTGGTCGAGGGCGTGCGTCGCGGCGTCGACATGTTCGACTGCGTGATGCCGACGCGCAACGCCCGCAACGGTCACCTGTTCGTCGATACCGGCGTGGTGAAGATCCGCAACGCGGTGCACAAGCACGACGATTCGCCGCTGGACCCGACCTGCGACTGTTACACCTGCACAAACTTCTCCCGCGCCTACCTGCATCATCTGGACAAATGCGGCGAAATGCTCGGCAGCATGCTCAATACCATCCATAACTTGCGGCATTATCAGCGGGTTATGGCTGGTTTGCGCGAGGCTATCGGACAGGGTACATTGGCCGCCTTTGTCGAAACCTTCTATGCCAAGCGCGGCCTGCCTGTGCCGCCGCTGGACTGATTCCCGAACGATTCAAGATCCTTTCCATTAGGAGTGCTACATGAGCTTTTTCATTCCCGCCGCCTACGCTGACACCGCGGCTGCTGCCCCTGCAGGGAGCGGTTTCGAGTGGGTCTTCCTGATCGGCTTCCTGGTCATCTTCTATCTGATGATCTGGCGTCCGCAGGCCAAGCGCGCCAAAGAGCACAAGAACCTGCTCGGCGGTCTGCAGAAGGGCGACGAAGTGGTCACCAGCGGCGGCATCGCCGGCAAGGTCTCCAAGGTCACTGATGATTTCGTGGTGATCGAGGTGTCTGACACCGTCGAGCTGAAGTTCCAGAAGCAGGCCATTGCCGCCACCCTGCCCAAGGGCACGCTGAAAGCCATCTGATTCGGTTCATAGTTTCCATTCGACGGGGCGCTTTAAGCGCCCCGCGTCATAAGCGGGTGGCTCGTTCATGCTCAATAAATACCCTCTGTGGAAGTACCTGCTGATCCTGGCCGTGCTGGCGATCGGTCTGGTCTACTCCATCCCCAACCTCTATCCGGACGATCCTGCGATCCAGGTCAGTGGCGCCAGTTCGGCGCTGGCCATCGAGCAGGCGGATGTCGACCGTGCCAGCAAGGCGCTGCAGGATGCGGGCATCCAGGTCAAGGCCGCCAGCATCGACGAGCGTGGTCGCGGTGGCCTGATTCGTCTGGCCAAGCAGGATGACCAGTTGCCGGCCAAGGACATCGTCCGCCGTGCGCTGGGTGATGACTACGTGGTGGCGCTGAACCTGGCGCAGACCACACCCGACTGGCTGCGCAGCCTGGGCGCGAGCCCGATGAAGCTCGGCCTGGACCTCTCCGGCGGTGTGCACTTCCTGCTGGAAGTCGACATGGACAAGGCGCTGGATGTACGTCGCAAGGTCTATGAAGGCGAGATCAAGAGCCTGCTGCGCAAGGAGCGCGTGCGCTACCGCAGCATGCCGGAAAGCAATGGCCGCATTCAGCTGGGCTTCGCCGACAGCGAGACGCTGGACAATGCCGAGCGCCTGATCCGCAAGGACTACAAGGACTTCGAACTGACCAGCGTCGAGCGTGGTGGTCAGCAGGTCCTGCAACTGGCACTGACCCAGGCCAAGATCGCCGAGATTCGCGAGTACTCGATCAAGCAGAACCTCACCACCGTGCGCAACCGGGTCAACGAGCTGGGCGTCGCCGAGCCGCTGGTCCAGCGCCAGGGTGCCAACCGCATCGTGGTCGAGCTGCCGGGCGTGCAGGACACTGCCGAGGCCAAGCGTATTCTCGGCAAGACCGCCAACCTGGAGTTCCGTCTGCAGGCCGAGCTGGACGCGCCGCGTGGTGCGACCGAGGATTTCGAATTCCGCGAGGCCGGTCGTCCGCCGGTACAGCTTGAGCGTGAGCTGATCATCACCGGTGACCAGGTCACCGACGCGCAGGCCAGCTTCGACGAGAACGGTCGCCCGCAGGTGAACATTCGTCTCGATGGCCATGGCGGCGACCTGATGAACCGCGCCACCCGCAACAACGTCGGGCGCAGCATGGCGGTGATCTTCATCGAACAGAAGCCGGTCACCCGCTACGTGCGCCAGACCGTCGACGGTGTCGAGCAGGAGGTCGCCGTGCCGACCTTCGTCGAAGAGAAGAAGATCATCAGCCTGGCGACCATCCAGTCGGCGCTGGGTAGCCAGTTCCGCATCACCGGCCTGAACGGTCAGGGCGAGTCTTCCGAGCTTGCGCTGCTGCTGCGTGCCGGTGGCCTGGCTGCACCGATGTACTTCGCTGAAGAACGCACCATCGGCCCGAGCCTGGGTGCCGAGAACATCGCCAAGGGTATCGAGTCCACCGAGTGGGCGATGATCTTCGTGGCGCTGTTCATCATCGCCATCTATCGCTTCTTCGGTGTGCTGGCGACCGTGGCGCTGGCGTTCAACCTGGTGCTGCTGGTCGGTCTGATGTCGGCGATCGGCGCGACCCTGACCCTGCCGGGTATCGCCGGTATCGTGCTGACCCTGGGTATGGCGGTGGACGCCAACGTGCTGATCTTCTCGCGCATACGCGAGGAGCTGGCCAAGGGGCTGCATGTGCAGCGGGCGATTCATGAAGGTTTCGATCGTGCCTACTCGGCGATTCTCGACAGTAACCTGACCACCCTGCTGGTGGGCGGCATCCTGTTCGCGATGGGCACCGGCCCGGTCAAGGGCTTCGCGGTGACGCTGTCGCTGGGGATCGTGACCTCGATGTTCACAGCCATCATGTTCACCCGAGGTCTGGTCAACCTGATCTTCGGTGGTCGCAACGTCAAGAAGCTGTGGATCTGAGGTGCAGCCATGATCAAGTCAACCATTCGTTTCATGGCGATCCGCAACATCGCCTTCGCAATGACCGTCGTGCTGACCATCGTCGGCCTGGGTGCGCTGTTCGCCAAGGGCCTGAACTTCGGTCTGGACTTCACCGGCGGTACCCTGATCGAGCTGCAGTACGAGCAGCCGGCCGACCTGGATCTGATCAAGAACGAGCTGGGCCAGGCAGGCTACGTCGATGCCGTGGTGCAGAGCTTCGGCGCCAGCACCGATGTGCTGGTGCGCCTCGCCGGTGACGACGCGGACCTGGGCAACCAGGTCGCGGCGGCGCTGCGCAAGGTGGACGCGACGACGCAGTTCGAGGTCAAGCGTGTCGAGTTCGTCGGTCCGCAGGTGGGTGAAGAGCTGCGCGACCAGGGCGGCATCGCCATGCTCCTGGCCCTGGGCGGCATCCTGCTGTACCTGGCATTCCGCTTCCAGTGGAAGTTCGGCGTCGGTGCCATCGCCTCGCTGGTGCACGACGTGGTCATCACCCTGGGGGTGCTGGCGTTCTTCCAGATCCCCTTCGATCTGACCGTGCTGGCGGCGGTGCTGGCGATGATCGGTTACTCGCTCAACGACACCATCATCATCTATGACCGTATCCGCGAGAACTTCCGCGTGCTGCGCAAGACGTCGCTGATCGAGAACGTCGACATCTCGATCACCCAGACCCTGCTGCGTACCATCGCCACCTCGTTGTCCACGGCACTGGCGCTGCTGGCGCTGCTGTTCTTCGGTGGTGACGTGCTGGCGGCCTTCGCGCTGACCCTGCTGGTCGGTGTGGTGGTGGGTACCTACTCGTCGGTCTACATCGGCGCCACGGTGCTGGTGTGGCTGAAGCTCAGCGTCGAGGACCTGATTCCTCCGGCGGTCGATGCAGAGGTCGACGACGGGCGTCCCTGATGTTGTGACGGACGTCTAGAAAGTCAGCGAAAGCCGCGGCAAGTCGAACTTGCCGCGGCTTTTTGCTGTCCTAGGCAAGGAGAGAGGCGCGAGTCGCCGAGCCTGGGAGACACATAAAATGAACAAGTCAATGTTGGTAGGTGCCGTACTGGGTGCTGTGGGTGTGACCGCTGGTGGTGCCGTGGCCACCTACAGTCTGGTTGATCGTGGCCCGGACTATGCCGAGGTGCTGGCTGTCACGCCGGTCAATGAAACCGTGAAGACCCCGAGGGAAGTGTGCAAGGACGTGACCGTCACGCGTCAGCGTCCGGTGCAGGATCAGCATCAGATCGCCGGTACCGCCATTGGCGCTATCGCCGGTGGCCTGCTGGGCAACCAGATCGGTGGCGGCAACGGCAAGAAGATCGCCACGGTGGCGGGTGCGGTTGGCGGCGGCTACGCCGGCAACAAGATTCAGGAAGGCATGCAGCAGCGTGACACCTACACCACCACAGAAACGCGCTGCAATACCGTGACCGATACCAGCCAGAAGCTGGTGGGTTACGACGTGAAGTACCAGCTGGGCGAGAAGGTCGGCAGCGTGCGCATGGATCGTGATCCTGGCAGTCGCATTCCGCTCAACGACAAGGGCGAGCTGGTCCTTGTGCAGCAGACCCAGTGAGAAATGGCCGCCAATAAAAAACGCCCCTCGGGGCGTTTTTTATTGCGCAGCTGAAACTCAGCGCTTCATCGAGGGTGCCAGGTGCGGCTGAATGGCGGTCAGTACGGCCTTGAAGCACTTGGTGTTGCCAGCGACGATCTGGCCCTTCTCGAGGAAGTCGTGGCCGCCGCTGAAGTCGCTGACCAGGCCGCCTGCTTCCTGGATCAGCAGGGCGCCTGCAGCCATGTCCCACTCGGACAGGCCGAATTCCCAGAAGGCATCGAAGCGGCCGGCGGCGACGTAGGCCAGGTCCAGGCTGGCGGCACCGGCGCGGCGGATGCCGGCGGTCTGGCCGGTCAGGCTGCGGAACATGTTCAGGTAGTTGTCCAGGTGGTCCAGCTGGCCATCGCGGAACGGGAAGCCGGTGCCGAGCAGGGCGCCGTCGAGGCTCTTGCGGTTGCTGACGCGCAGGCGGCGGCCGTTGAGGGCGGCGCCACGGCCACGGCTGGCGGTGAATTCTTCCTGGCGTACCGGGTCGAGGACGATGGCGTGCTCGAGGCGGCCGCGGTATTTGCAGGCAATGCTGATGGCGAAGTGCGGCACGCCACGGATGAAGTTGGTGGTGCCGTCCAGCGGGTCGATGATCCACTGATAGTCGGCGCCTTCGCCGCTACCTTCCAGCACGCCGCCTTCCTCGCCCAGGAAGCTGTGGGTCGGGTAGGCCTTGCGAATGGCCTGAACGATCATCAGTTCAGCGGCCTTGTCGACCTCGGTGACGTAATCCTTGGCATCCTTCTCGTCGACCGAGATGACATCCAGGCGCTCGATGGAGCGAAAGATCATTTCACCGGCGCTGCGAGCGGCGCGCAGGGCGATATTCAGCATGGGCTGCATGGGAGGTTCACCTGGGGCGTTAAAGAAAGCCGGCCATGTTAGCAGAAAACCTTTGTCGATGAAGCGCCGTCTGTATGCTGCATGGCATTAATCTGAGGGCTTGGGTAAGATCGTTGCCCCCTTGTCTTCACTGAGAGTGCCTGCGTTGCTGGAAAATATTCGCGTGGTTTTGGTCAACACCAGTCATCCGGGCAACATCGGCGGCGCTGCGCGGGCGATGAAAAACATGGGCCTGTCGCGTCTGGTGCTGGTCGATCCCGTGGATTTCCCCAGTGGTGATGCGGTCGCGCGAGCCTCCGGTGCCACCGATGTGCTCGATGCGGCGCAGGTGGTCGGAACGCTGGAAGAGGCGCTGGTCGGCTGCAGCCTGGTGATCGGCACCAGTGCGCGTGATCGGCGCATTCCCTGGCCGCTGCTCGATCCGCGCGAGTGCGGTGTGACCAGTTGCGAGCAGGCCGCAGGCGGCGGCGAAGTCGCGTTGGTGTTCGGTCGCGAATATGCCGGGCTGACCAACGAAGAGCTGCAGCGATGTCAATATCACGTGCATATCCCGTCGAACCCGGAGTTCAGCTCGCTGAACCTGGCGGCGGCGGTTCAGGTGCTGGTCTACGAAGTGCGGATGGCCTGGCTCACAGCGCAGAATCTGCCGACCAAGGTGGAGAAGCTGGAGACCACGGCGGTGCTCAACTCCCAGGCGGCGACTGCGGATGAACTGGAGTCCTTCTACGGTCATCTGCGTCGCGTGCTGGTGATGATCGGCTTCCTCGATCCGCAGAAGCCCCGGCACCTGATGACTCGCCTGCGTCGCCTCTATGGGCGCAGTGCGGTGAGCAAGTTGGAAATGAATATCCTGCGCGGCATTCTCACCGAGACCGAGAAAGCCGTGCGCGGAGAGCCTCACAAGCAGGGGAAATCTGATGTTTGAACGCATGCGAGAAGATATCCAGAGCGTATTTCACCGTGATCCGGCCGCGCGCAATACCTTCGAGGTCGTGACCTGCTACCCCGGGCTGCATGCCGTCTGGCTGCATCGTGCCGCGCATTCGCTCTGGCGTTCGGGGTGGAAGTGGCCGGCGCGCGTGGTGTCCAACTTCGGGCGCTGGTTGACCGGCATCGAGATTCATCCCGGGGCCAGGATCGGGCGGCGCTTCTTCATCGACCACGGCATGGGCATCGTCATTGGCGAGACTGCCGAGATCGGTAACGACGTGACGCTGTATCAGGGCGTGACCCTGGGGGGCACCAGCTGGAACAAGGGCAAGCGCCATCCGACCCTGGAAGATGGTGTCGTGGTCGGTGCGGGGGCCAAGGTGCTCGGCCCGTTCACTGTCGGTGCCGGTGCCAAGATCGGCTCCAACGCGGTGGTGACAAAGGCGGTGCCTGCCGGTGCCACGGCGGTCGGTATTCCGGGCAAGATCATCGTCAAGTCCGACGGCGAGCAGGAGGCCAAGCGCCAGGCCATGGCCGAGAAGATCGGCTTCGATGCCTACGGTGTGGGGCAGGACATGCCGGACCCGGTGGCGCGTGCCATCGGTCAGCTGCTCGATCACCTGCACGCCGTCGACGGGCGTCTCGAAGGCATGTGCAAGGCCCTGACGGCGCTTGGCAGCGATTATTGTGGCAAGGACCTGCCGACGCTGCGCGATGAAGACTTCGCCGACGTCTGCAAGGACCAGCAGGCAAGCGACAAGCCCGCTGCGTGATGCACCAGGGGGCGGCATTTGCTATCATGCCGCCTCTTTTTGCGGTCAATCCCGAGTAAATCAATAGGTCTTATAGTTGACTTAAATACTCGGGAATCGCATACTCCGCTGCAATTCAGTGATTCGTGGTAGAGCCATGCGACTGACCACCAAAGGCCGTTACGCCGTTACCGCCATGCTTGATCTGGCGTTGCACGCACAGCACGGTCCCGTTTCCCTGGCCGACATCTCCGAGCGGCAGGGCATCTCCCTGTCCTATCTCGAGCAACTGTTCGCCAAGCTGCGCCGTGGCAGCCTGGTGTCCAGCGTGCGCGGGCCGGGCGGTGGCTACCAGTTGTCGCGCGACATGCGCGGCATCCAGGTGGCGCAGGTGATCGATGCGGTCAACGAGTCCGTCGACGCGACGCGTTGCCAGGGGCAGGGCGACTGCCACGCCGGCGATACCTGCCTGACTCACCATCTGTGGTGCGATCTCAGTCAGCAGATTCACGAATTCCTCAGCGGCATCAGCCTGGCTGATCTGGTCGCACGCCATGAGGTGCAGGAAGTCGCGTTGCGTCAGGATCAGCGTCGCTGCTCCGGCAGAGGCACTGCACCGCATCTGGATAAGATTGAAGCGTCTGCCATCGAATGAGCAGGGCGTTTGCCTGATAGGAGAAACCCAATGAAATTGCCGATCTACCTCGATTATTCCGCTACTACGCCGGTCGATCCGCGCGTAGCGCAGAAGATGAGCGAGTGTCTGCTGGTCGACGGTAACTTCGGTAACCCGGCTTCGCGCTCTCACGTGTTCGGCTGGAAAGCCGAGGAAGCCGTGGAAAACGCTCGTCGTCAGGTCGCCGAGCTGGTCAATGCCGACCCGCGCGAGATCGTCTGGACCAGTGGCGCCACCGAGTCCGACAACCTTGCCATCAAGGGCGTCGCGCACTTCTACAGCAGCAAGGGCAAGCACATCATCACCTCGAAGATCGAGCACAAGGCGGTGCTGGACACCACCCGCCAGCTCGAGCGCGAAGGTTTCGAAGTGACCTACCTGGAGCCGGGCGAAGACGGCCTGATCACGCCGGCGATGGTCGAGGCCGTGCTGCGTGAGGACACCACCCTGGTTTCCCTGATGCACGTCAACAACGAGATCGGCACCATCAACGACATCGCGGCCATCGGCGAGCTGACCCGCTCCCGTGGCGTGCTGCTGCACGTCGATGCGGCGCAGTCCACCGGCAAGGTGGACATCGATCTGGAGAAGATGAAGGTCGACCTGATGTCCTTCTCCGCGCACAAGACCTACGGCCCGAAAGGCGTCGGTGCCCTGTACGTGCGCCGCAAGCCGCGTGTGCGTCTGGAAGCGCAGACCCATGGCGGTGGCCACGAGCGCGGCATGCGCTCCGGCACCCTGGCCACGCACCAGTGCGTCGGCATGGGCGAAGCCTTCCGTATCGCCAAGCAGGAGATGGCTGCCGAGAACCAGCGCATCACCGCCTTGCGCGACCGCTTCTACAGCCAGCTCGAAGACATGGAAGAGCTGTACGTCAACGGCAGCCTGACCGAGCGCGTGCCGCACAACCTGAACCTGAGTTTCAACTACGTCGAGGGCGAGTCGCTGATCATGGCGCTCAAGGACCTGGCCGTATCGTCCGGCTCGGCCTGCACTTCGGCTTCGCTGGAGCCTTCCTACGTGCTGCGTGCCCTGGGTCGTAACGACGAGCTGGCGCACAGCTCGATTCGCTTCACCTTCGGCCGTTTCACGACCGAGGAAGAGGTCGACTATGCCGCCGCCAAGGTCCGCGAAGCCGTGGACAAGCTGCGCGAGCTGTCGCCCCTGTGGGATATGTTCAAAGAAGGTGTCGACCTTTCCTCCGTGGAATGGGCAGCACACTGATAGCTGCCGAGGCGGATCGTTCGCTGAGCGCTCCGCCGGAGAGCGGTACCTGATGAGAGAGGAAGTACAACATGGCATACAGTGACAAGGTCATCGACCACTACGAAAACCCGCGCAACGTCGGCAAGCTGAATGCCGAGGACCCGGACGTCGGCACCGGCATGGTCGGTGCGCCGGCCTGCGGCGACGTGATGCGCCTGCAGATCAAGGTCAGCGAGAGCGGTGTCATCGAAGACGCCAAGTTCAAGACCTACGGCTGCGGCTCGGCGATCGCTTCCAGCTCCCTCGCTACCGAGTGGATGAAGGGCAAGACCCTCGACGAAGCGGAAAGCATCAAGAATACCCAGCTGGCCGAAGAACTGGCGCTGCCGCCGGTGAAGATCCACTGCTCCGTGCTCGCCGAGGACGCCATCAAGGCGGCCGTGCGCGATTACAAGCAGAAGAAAGGCTTGCTCTGATACGAGGTTTGCAATGGCCATCACCATGTCTGAAGCAGCTGCCCGCCACGTGCAGCGCTCCCTGGATGGGCGCGGCAAGGGCGAAGGCATTCGCCTCGGTGTGCGCACTACCGGGTGTTCCGGCCTGGCCTATGTTCTCGAGTTCGTCGATGAGCTGGCGGCCGAGGACCAGGTTTTCGAGAGTCACGGCGTCAAGGTGATCATCGACCCCAAGAGCCTGGTCTATCTCGACGGCACCGAACTGGATTTCGTCAAGGAAGGCCTCAACGAGGGCTTCAAGTTCAACAACCCCAACGTGCGCGGCGAGTGTGGCTGCGGCGAGAGCTTCAACGTTTGAGGCGCTCGCGTGGGTAATCCTTGTCATTTCGCCCTGTTCGACCTGCAGCCGAGCTTTCGCCTCGACCTGGAGCAGCTGGCTGCGCGTTACCGCGAGCTGGCGCGCCAGGTGCATCCCGATCGATTCGCCGACGCTGGCGAGCGTGAGCAGCGCCTGGCGCTTGAGCGTTCCGCCTGCCTCAACGAGGCCTATCAGGTCCTCAAGACGCCCTCGCAGCGTGCGCGCTACCTGCTGGCCATGCGCGGCCCCGAGCTGCCGCTGGAAGTGACGGTGCAGGATCCGGACTTCCTGCTGCAGCAGATGCAGCTGCGCGAAGAGCTGGAGGAGTTGCAGGACGACGCCGACCTTGCCGGTGTCGCCGTCTTCAAGCGGCGCCTGAAAACTGCGCAGGAGCAGCTCAACGAGCGCTTCGCCGAATGCTGGGACGATGAGGCTCGCCGCGAGGAAGCCGAACGCCTGATGCGCCGGATGCAGTTTCTCGACAAGCTCTCTCATGAAGTGCGCCAACTAGAAGAGCGCCTCGACGATTAACCTGTGGGTTGCCTCGGCAATCCGCCTGATGATTTCAAGAAGACCATGGCCTTATTGCAGATCGCCGAGCCAGGACAGAGCCCGCAACCGCACCAGCGCAGGCTGGCGGTGGGCATCGACCTGGGCACCACCAATTCGCTGGTCGCCGCTGTACGCAGTGGTCTGGCCGAGCCTCTGGCGGACGATGAGGGCGGGGTCATCCTGCCTTCGGCGGTGCGCTACCACCCGGATCATGTCGAGGTGGGCGAATCAGCCAAGCAGGCGGCTGCCAGTGACCCCTTCAACACCGTGCTGTCGGTCAAGCGCCTGATGGGGCGCGGCGTCGCCGATGTGCACCAGCTCGGCGAGCAGCTGCCATACCGCTTCGCTGCGGGCGAGTCGCACATGCCCTTCATCGAGACGGTGCAGGGCGCGAAGAGCCCCGTCGAAGTCTCGGCCGAAATTCTCAAGACCCTGCGCCTGCGCGCGGAGCAGACCCTGGGTGGCGAACTGGTCGGCGCGGTGATCACCGTGCCGGCCTATTTCGATGATGCCCAGCGTCAGGCGACCAAGGATGCGGCGCGAGTCGCCGGTCTCAACGTCCTGCGCCTGCTCAACGAGCCCACTGCTGCTGCGGTTGCCTACGGCCTGGATCAGAAGGCCGAGGGCGTGGTCGCCATCTATGACCTGGGTGGCGGCACGTTCGATGTGTCGATTCTGCGCCTCACTGGTGGGGTGTTCGAGGTGCTGGCCACGGGCGGCGACAGTGCCCTGGGCGGCGATGATTTCGACCACGCCCTGGCTGACTGGATCATCCAGCAGGCCGGTCTGTCCAGTGACCTCGACCCGGCCACGCAGCGCGGTCTGCTGCAGGCCGCCTGTGCCGCGAAAGAGGCGCTGACCGACGCCGAGACGGTCGAGCTGAGCTTCGCCGAATGGCGTGGCTCGCTGTCGCGGGCGCAGTTCGAAGCGCTGATCGAGCCCATGGTCGCGCGCAGCCTCAAGGCCTGCCGGCGTGCGCTGCGTGATTCCGGTGTCGAGCTGGAGGACGTCAGCGCGGTGGTGATGGTCGGTGGCTCCACCCGTGTGCCACGGGTACGCGAAGCGGTTGGTGAGCTGTTCGGGCGCACGCCGCTGACCAATATCGATCCGGATCAGGTGGTGGCCATCGGTGCCGCCATTCAGGCCGACACGTTGGCCGGCAATCAGCGTGGCGATGGCGAGGAGCTGCTGCTGCTCGATGTGATTCCGCTGTCGCTCGGTCTGGAGACCATGGGCGGCCTGATGGAGAAGCTGATTCCGCGCAACACCACCATTCCGGTGGCGCGGGCGCAGGACTTCACCACCTACAAGGATGGCCAGACGGCCATGATGATTCACGTGCTGCAGGGTGAGCGCGAGCTGATCGCCGATTGCCGCTCCCTGGCGCGTTTCGAGTTGCGTGGCATCCCGCCGATGGTGGCCGGGGCGGCCAAGATCCGCGTGACCTTCCAGGTCGATGCCGATGGCCTGCTCAGTGTCGCGGCGCGTGAGCTGGGCTCGGGCGTCGAGGCGAGCATTCAGGTCAAGCCGTCCTATGGCCTGACCGATGGCGAGATCGCACGCATGCTGCAGGATTCCTTCCAGAATGCCGGGGGTGACAAGGCTGCGCGTGCGTTGCGCGAGCAGCAGGTCGACGCCCAGCGCCTGATCGAAGCCGTGGAAGCTGCGCTGGAGGCCGACGGCGAGCGTCTGCTGGATGCCGAGGAGCGCGAGGTCATCGAATTGCAGGTGCAGGAGCTGCGCGATCTGCTCGCGGGTAGCGATGGTCCGGCCATCGAGCGGCAGACCAAGCGCCTGTCGCAGGTCACGGATGCGTTCGCCGCGCGGCGCCTGGATTCAACGGTTAAAGCCGCGCTGGCCGGGCGCAATTTGAATGAGATCGAGGAATAACTGATGCCGCAGGTGATTTTTCTGCCCCATGAAAGGTTCTGCCCGGATGGCCTGGTGGTCGAGGCCGAGCCTGGCGTCTCCATCCTCGAGCTGGCTCATGAGCACCATATCGAAATGGAAAGCGCCTGTGGCGGCGTGTGTGCCTGCACCACCTGCCACTGCATCGTGCGCGAGGGTTTCGACTCGCTGAACGAGGCTGACGAGCTGGAAGAGGATTATCTGGACAAGGCCTGGGGGCTCGAGGCGCAGTCGCGTCTGGCCTGTCAGGCCATCGTCGGCGAGGAAGACCTCACCGTCGAGATTCCCAAGTATTCGCTGAACCACGCGGCCGAAGCGCCGCATTGACCCAGGAAGCACGAGCATGAGTCTGAAATGGGTTGATGTGCTGGATATCGCCATCGAGCTGAGCGAGCAGAAGCCGGATGTCGATCCGCGTTACGTGAACTTCGTCGATCTGCACCGCTGGGTCGTGGAGTTGCCGCAGTTCTCCGATGATCCGCAGCGGGGCGGCGAGAAGGTCCTCGAGGCGATCCAGGCTGCCTGGATCGAAGAGGCCGAGTAGCGCGACGCCGCTCGCCTGCGGGGCGTGAAACCGCAGTTCCCGGTCGTCTGCCGGTCGCGGAGCTTCATCTCGTAGCGTTTACTTGCAGCTGGAGGCGAGTCGCCTGTGGCTGCCATCTCAGAACCCGCGTATAATTCGCGGGTTTAATTTTTCGCTTTAACCCTAAAGTTTCTGGAGCTTCACATGGCTGTTCAACGTACTTTCTCCATCATCAAGCCTGACGCCGTTGCCAAGAACGTCATCGGTGAGATCACCACCCGTTTCGAAAAGGCCGGCCTGCGCGTTGTCGCTTCGAAGATGGTGCAACTGTCCGAGCGCGAAGCTGCCGGTTTCTACGCTGAGCACAGCGAGCGCGGCTTCTTCAAGGATCTGGTTGCCTTCATGACCTCCGGTCCGGTCATCGTCCAGGTTCTGGAAGGCGAAGACGCCGTCCTGAAGAACCGCGAGCTGATGGGCGCCACCAACCCGAAAGAAGCGGCTGCCGGCACCATCCGTGCTGACTTCGCCGTTTCCATCGACGAGAACGCTGTTCACGGTTCGGATTCCGAAGCTTCTGCCGCTCGCGAGATCGCTTACTTCTTCTCCGCTACCGAGCAGTGCGCGCGCATTCGCTGATCGAAGCGAATGATGCGAGGGTGAAGCCATGACCAATACCACCGGCAAGATCAACCTGCTGGGCCTGACCCAGCCGGAAATGGAACAGTTCTTCGAGTCCATCGGCGAGAAGCGCTTTCGTGCCGGCCAGGTGATGAAGTGGATTCACCACTTTGGCGTCGATGATTTCGCCGCCATGACCAATGTCGGCAAGGCCTTGCGCGAAAAGCTCGAGGCCTCTGCCGAGATTCGCGGCCCTGAAGTGGTCAGCGAAAATATTTCCGCCGATGGCACGCGCAAGTGGGTGGTGCGTGTGGCGTCGGGCAGCTGCGTGGAAACCGTGTACATCCCGCAGAATGGCCGCGGCACCCTGTGCGTGTCGTCGCAGGCCGGCTGTGCCCTGGATTGCAGCTTCTGCTCCACCGGCAAGCAAGGTTTCAACAGCGACCTGACCAGCGCCGAGATCATCGGCCAGGTGTGGATCGCCAGCAAATCCTTCGGCAGCGTGCCGGCCAAGATCGACCGTGCCATCACCAACGTGGTGATGATGGGCATGGGCGAGCCGCTGCTGAACTTCGACAACGTCGTCTCCGCCATGCAGATCATGATGGATGACCTCGGCTACGGCATTTCCAAGCGCAAGGTGACGCTGTCCACCTCCGGCGTGGTGCCGATGATCGACAAGCTGGCCGAAGTGATCGACGTGTCGCTGGCGCTGTCGCTGCATGCGCCGAACGACGAGCTGCGCAACCAGCTGGTGCCGATCAACAAGAAGTATCCCCTGGAGATGCTGCTGGCCGCGTGCAAGCGTTATATCTCCAAACTGGGCGAGAAGCGCGTGCTGACCATCGAGTACACCCTGCTCAAGGGTGTCAACGATCAGCCCGAGCATGCTGAGCAGATGATCGCACTTCTTGCCGATGTCCCTTGCAAGATCAACCTGATTCCGTTTAATCCCTTCCCCTTCTCGGGGTACGAGCGGCCGAGCAATAACGCCATTCGCCGCTTCCAGGACCTGTTGCACAAGGCTGGCCATAACGTCACGGTACGCACCACCCGTGGTGACGATATCGATGCCGCCTGCGGCCAGCTGGTGGGCCAGGTCATGGACCGTACTCGGCGCAGCGAGCGTTACATCGCCGTGCGCCAGCTGGGCAGCGAGGCTCAAGAGCCGCGCAATGCCGCCAATCGAAATTGAAGAGAGGATGTCCATGACCTTGCGCCCTGCGCTGTTGTTGCTAGTCGTCAGTCTGCTGGGTGGTTGCGTGACCACCGGCCACGTTGACCCCATGAGTACGACAAAAGGGCGTGAAGAGGCGCGAGCCGCCTATGTGCAGCTGGGGGTCGCCTATATCCAGCAGGGTGATACCCAGCTGGCCAAGGTGCCGTTGAAGAGCGCACTGGAAATCAACCCGTCGGATGCCGATGCGCATGCGGCGCTGGGCATGGCGTTCCAGCTGGAAATGGAACCCAAGCTGGCGGACGAGCACTATCGCAAGGCGCTGTCCCAGCGTCCGGCGGACGCTCGCCTGTTGAACAACTACGGTGGTTTCCTGTTCGAGCAGAAGCGTTACCAGGAAGCCATGGACACCTATCTCAAGGCCACCGAGGACAATCTCTACCCGGAACGCTCCAGGGTCTTCGAGAACCTCGGCCTGACCGCCTTGCAACTGGGGCAGCGAGAGGCGGCCAAGAAATACTTCCAGCGCTCGTTGCGCCTGAGCAGCCGTCAGCCGCGCTCGCTGCTGGAGATGGCGGCGATGTCCTACGAGGACAAGGAGTATGTCCCGGCTCGCAGCTACTACGACAGCTACAGCGCAATGGCGCCGCAGAATGCGCGGAGCCTGCTGCTCGGTGCTCGTCTGGCCGAAGTGTTCGAGGACCGCGACCGGGCCGCCAGCCTGGGCCTGCAGTTGCGCCGCCTGTATCCGGCGTCCAAGGAATACCAGCAATATGTTTCGGGGCAACGATGAAAGCGGCCCATAGCGAAGTGACCCAGTCCATGTCGAACAATCCGGGCGAAAGCCTGCGCCAGGCCCGTGAAGTCAAGGGCTGGAGCGTTGCCGAGGTGGCGTCCCAGCTCAACCTGACCCAGCAGCGTCTCGCCCAGATCGAAGCGGGTGCCTTCGACAAGCTGCCCGGCACCACGTTTGCCCGTGGTTACATTCGTGCCTACGCCAAGCTGCTGGAACTCGACCAGAACCGTCTGGTGCTCGAGTTCGACCAGTTCACCGGAACCGATGCCACGGGCAGCAGCGTGCATGCCCTGGGGCGTATCGAGGAACCGGTGCGTTATTCGCAGAGCATCCTGCGCCTGGTGAGCTTCCTGCTGCTGCTGGCGCTGATCGGCGCCGGTTTCCTCTGGTGGCAGGATCAGGGGCGTCCGGTCGCCAGCCTGGCTGACGTCGGCATCGAGCATGTCGAGGTGGAGGGGGCCGATGGCACCACCCAGGTGCATTCTCTGGCCGAGCCGGAAGACCAGGCCGTGATCCTGGCCCAGGGCGACCAGCAGAGCAGCCCGCTGCTGTTGCCGGTCGAGCCGGGCGATGAGCCGGAAAGCGCCGGTGCCACTGATCAATCCACCAACGAGACAGGCGCAGCGAGCGCGGTCGTCGCTGAAACGCCGAGCGCTGCAGGCGCGGGCGATGCACCGCTGGCAAGCAGCGAGGCGCAGGCGCCTGCCGCCGTTGAACCCGCTGCTCCGATTGCCGTCTCCGCCGGGCAGGGTGCGCTCAACGTGCGCTTCACCGCCGACTGCTGGGCGCAGGTGACCGATGCCGACGGCAAGGTGCTGGTCAGCGCGCTGAAGCGCAGCGGCGAGCGCATCGAACTGACCGGCAAGGCTCCGATGGAGCTGCGTCTGGGTTTCGCTCGCGGAGCCCAGGTGACCTACAACGGCGAAAGCGTGGACGTTGCGCCGCACATGACTGGCGAAACCGCGCGCCTGAAACTGGGGTTGTAAAGCATGCATTGCGAATCGCCGATCAAGCGTCGTCTGTCACGCAAGATCTGGGTGGGCTCGGTACCGGTGGGCGGCGATGCGCCGATCGCGGTGCAGAGCATGACCAATACCGACACCAATGATGTCGCCGCCACCGTGGCGCAGATTCGTCGCCTGGAAGATGCCGGCGCCGACATCGTGCGGGTTTCCGTGCCTGACATGGACGCTGCCGAGGCCTTCGGCCTGATCAAGCAGCAGGTGCGCGTACCGCTGGTGGCCGACATTCACTTCGACTACCAGATCGCCCTGCGCGTGGCCGAGCTGGGCGTCGACTGTCTGCGTATCAACCCCGGCAACATCGGCCGGGAGGACCGCGTCAAGGCGGTGGTCGAGGCGGCGCGCGACAAGGGCATTCCGATCCGCATCGGCGTCAACGCCGGTTCGCTGGAAAAGGACCTGCAGAAGAAGTACGGCGAGCCGACCCCGGAAGCGCTGGTCGAGTCGGCGTTGCGCCATGTCGAACACCTGGACCGCCTCAACTTCCCCGACTTCAAGGTCAGCGTGAAGGCGTCCGACGTGTTCATGGCGGTCGAGGCCTATCGCTTGCTGGCCAAGCAGATCGAGCAGCCGCTGCACCTGGGCATCACCGAAGCCGGTGGCCTGCGCTCCGGTACCGTGAAGTCGGCCGTCGGCCTGGGCATGCTGCTGGCCGATGGCATTGGCGATACCATCCGCATTTCTCTGGCCGCCGATCCGGTGGAAGAGATCAAGGTCGGTTTCGATATCCTCAAGTCCCTGCGCCTGCGTTCGCGTGGTATCAACTTCATCGCCTGCCCGAGCTGCTCGCGGCAGAACTTCGATGTGGTCAAGACCATGAACGAGCTGGAAAGCCGCGTCGAGGACCTGCTGGTGCCGCTCGACGTCGCCGTGATCGGTTGCGTGGTCAATGGTCCAGGCGAAGCCAAGGAGGCGCATATCGGCCTCACCGGTGGCAGCCCGAACAACCTGGTCTACATCGACGGCAAGCCGGCGTCGAAGCTGACCAACGAGAATCTGGTGGATGAGCTGGAAAAGCTCATCCGCGACAAGGCGGCCGAGAAGGTCGCCGCCGATGCTGCCGTGATCGTTCGCGGCTGAAACCGGCCAGCCTGCGCGTCGAGCACATCGCGAGCGCGGGCCAGGCAAGGAAAATACGGGCGAAGAAGCGCAGTTTACGACTGTAAATGAGCATTTTGAGCCTGTTTTTGACGCTGCATCAGCAAGCGCAGCAGTGTCGAGAGCAGGTTTAAGGATTATTTGTGAGCAAATCTCTGCAAGCCATTCGTGGCATGAACGACATCCTGCCGGAGCAGACGCCTGCCTGGCGCTACCTGGAGAACACCCTGGTCGACCTGCTCGACGGCTACGGCTACAAGGAAATTCGCCTGCCCATCGTCGAGTACACCGAGCTGTTCGCGCGCGGTATCGGCGAGGGCACCGATGTGGTCGACAAGGAGATGTACACCTTCCGCGACCGCAACGAGGAGTCCCTGACCCTGCGTCCGGAGGGCACTGCCGGTTGCGTGCGTGCCGTGCTCGAGCATGGTCTGTCCGGTGGTGGCCAGGTGCAGAAGCTGTGGTACGCCGGCCCGATGTTCCGTTACGAGAAACCGCAGAAGGGCCGTTATCGCCAGTTCCACCAGGTTGGCGTAGAGGCCTTCAACCTGCCGGGGCCGGACGTCGATGCCGAACTGATCGTGCTGACCTGGCGCCTGTGGAAGAAACTCGGCCTGGCCGATGCGGTGACCCTGCAGCTCAACAGCCTGGGTTCCAGCGAGGCGCGTGCGGCCTACCGCGATGCGCTGGTCGCTTACCTGCAGGAGCGTTTCGAGCAACTGGACGAAGACAGCCAGCGCCGTCTGACCACCAACCCGCTGCGCATCCTCGACAGCAAGAACGAGGCGACCCAGGCCGTTCTGGTCGGTGCGCCGACCCTGGGCGACTACCTCGACGAGGAGTCGCGCCTGCACTTCGACGGCGTCAGGGCGCGCCTGGATGCCGCCGGCATCCGCTACGAGATCAATCACAAGCTGGTCCGCGGCCTGGATTACTACAACCGCACCGTGTTCGAGTGGGTGACCGACAAGCTCGGTGCCCAGGGCACGGTGTGCGCCGGTGGTCGTTATGACGGCTTGGTTTCCCAATTGGGTGGCAAGGCGACGCCGGGGGTCGGCTTCGCCATGGGCGTCGAGCGCCTGGTGCTGCTGCTGGAAACCCTCGAGTTGTTGCCAGCCGAGCTGAACCGTGCCGCCGACGTCTACGTCTGCGCCTTTGGCGAGGCGGCCGAGCTGGCTGCACTGACCCTGGTCGAGCGCCTGCGCGATGAATTGCCGGCGCTGCGCCTGCTGCTCAACAGTGGCGGCGGCAGCTTCAAGAGCCAGTTCAAGAAGGCTGACAAGAGTGGCGCACGCTATGCGCTGATTCTGGGGGACGACGAATTGGCAAGGCGCGTGGTAGGTTGCAAGCCGCTGCGCGACGACAGTGAACAACAAAGCGTTGCCTGGGATGCTCTGGCCGAGCATCTGGCTGCCTGCCAGCAACAGGCCTGAGCAGGCTCTCGATTAGGAGTACGGGGTTAGACATGCAGACCGAAGACGAACAGATCGCGCAAATCAAGGACTGGTGGAATCGCAACGGCAAACCGTTGCTGACCGGCGGCGTACTCGCGCTGGTAGCCGTGCTCGGCTGGCAGGGTTGGCAGAAGTACCAGACCAACCAGGCGCAGAGTGCCTCCGCGCTGTATCAGCAACTGCTGGAAACCGCGCTGGATCCGGCCGGCAAGCCTGATGCAGGCAAGGTGGCCGAACTGTCCGGCAAGCTCGACAGCGAGTTCGGCGGTAGCCATTACGCGCAGTACGGCAGCCTGTTCGTCGCCAAGGTCGCGGTCGAGGCCGATCGTCTCGATGACGCCGCCGTTGCCCTGCAACGCGTGCTCGACAAGCCGGCCGACGCCACCCTCGACGAGCTGGCGCGTCAGCGCATGGCACGCGTTCTGGCTGCCCAGGACAAGGTCGACGAGGCGCTGAAGCTGCTCGACGCCAAGGTCGACGAGGCGTTCCTGGCCAGCCGCGAGGAGCTCAAGGGTGATCTGCTGGTCCAGCTGGGCCGCAGCGATGACGCGCACGCGGCCTACCAGAAGGCCAAGGATGCGCTGGCCGAGGACGCCGCCGTTGGCGGTCTGCAGATGAAGCTGGACGACCTGGCAAAAGGGGATGCGTGACGTGATGCGTTGGAAGAATGCCGCACTGCTGGCTCTGGCCGTTCTGGCCGTGGGTTGCAGCAGCAATAGCAAGAAGGAACTGCCACCCGCCGAGCTGACCAAGTTCGATACCGAGGTCGAACTGCGTACCGAATGGAGCCGCTCCGTCGGTGACGGCCAGGGCGAAACCTTCAACATGCTGGTACCGGCCATCGATGGCGACGTGATCTACGCGGCCGACGTCGAAGGCCTGGTCATGGCCATGGACCGCACCAGTGGCAAGGTCATCTGGCGCAAGAAACTCGACATCCCGGTCTCCGGTGCCATAGGTGCCGGTTATGGCCAGGTGCTGCTGGGCACGCTCAAGGGTGAGGTGATCGCCCTGGACTCCAGCGATGGCGAGGAGCAGTGGCGCTCGCGCGTGACCAGCGAAGTGCTGGCCGCCCCGGCGAGCAACGGCGATATCGTCGTGGTGCAGACCCAGGATGACCGCCTGATCGCGTTCGATGCCAGCACTGGCAATCAGCGCTGGATCGTCGAGAACACCCCGGCCGTGCTGACGCTGCGTGGCACCGGCGCGCCGCTGGTGACCAACCGCCTGGTGGTCGCGGGTCTGTCCAGCGGCAAGGTGGTGGCGGTCGACGCCCAGCGTGGCCTGCCCGTTTGGGAGCAGCGCGTGGCCATCCCGCAAGGTCGTTCCGAGCTGGAGCGCGTGGTGGATATCGACGGCGGCCTGCTGCTGTCCGGTGGCACCGTGTACGCGGTGAGCTACCAGGGCCGCGTCGCGGCGATGGACCTGGATTCCGGCCGTGTGCTGTGGCAGCGCGAGGCCTCCAGTTCTGTCGGCGTCGCCCAGGGCTTCGGCAACGTCTACGTCAGCCTGGCCAACGGCACCGTCGAAGGCATCGACGAGCGCAGTGCCTCGGCGCTGTGGAGCAACGATTCCCTGGCTCGCCGCGAGCTGTCCGCGCCACAAGTGTTTTCCAGCTACGTGGCCGTGGGCGATTTCGAAGGCTATCTGCACCTGCTGAGCCAGGTCGATGGTCGCTTCGTGGGTCGTACCCGTATCGACAGCGACGGTCTGCGCACGCGTCCGCTGGTGGTGGGTGACTGGCTGTATGTCTTCGGCAACAGCGGCAAATTGGTGGCGCTGACCATCAAGTGACCAACTATGCTGCATCCAGGCCCGGGCCTGGATGCAGCAGCGCAAAATATTCCGGCCGCTGCCCGTGCAGCGGCCTTTGCATTTTCTGAAATAACGTAGTGGAGAGCCTGATGGTTCCCGTAATTGCCCTGGTGGGCCGGCCCAATGTCGGCAAGTCCACACTCTTCAACCGCCTGACCCGCAGTCGTGACGCCATCGTCGGCGACTTGTCCGGTCTGACCCGCGACCGCCAGTACGGCGAGGCGAAGTGGCAGGGGCGCACCTATATCGTGATCGATACCGGCGGTATCTCCGGCGACGAGGAAGGCATCGACGCGAAGATGGCCGAGCAGTCGCTGCAGGCGATCGAAGAAGCCGATGCCGTGCTGTTCCTGGTGGACGCGCGCGCCGGCATGACCGCCTCCGACCAGATGATCGGCGAGCACCTGCGCCGGCGTAACAAGCAGAGCTTCCTGGTGGTGAACAAGGTCGACAACCTCGACGTCGACCTGGCCCGCGCCGAGTTCAGCCCCATGGGCCTGGGCGAGCCGCTGGCGATCGCCGGTGCCCATGGCCGCGGCATCACCCAGATGCTGGAAGTGGTGCTCGGTGCCTTCCCCAAGGATGCCGGCGAGCCGGAAGAGGGCGCCGAAGAAGAGGAAGAAGTGCTGGAAGGCCAGGAAGCCAAGCGCATCCCCGGCCCGAGCGAGAAGGACGGCATCAAGCTGGCCATTATCGGTCGCCCCAACGTCGGCAAGTCGACCCTGGTCAACCGCATGCTCGGCGAAGAGCGGGTCATCGTCTATGACCAGGCCGGCACCACGCGTGACAGCATCTACATCCCCTTCGAGCGTGACGACGAGAAGTACACGCTGATCGACACCGCCGGCGTGCGTCGTCGCGGCAAGATCTTCGAGGCCGTGGAGAAGTTCTCCGTGGTCAAGACCCTGCAGGCGATCCAGGACTCCAACGTCGTGGTCTTCGTCATGGACGCCCGCGAAGGGGTGGTCGACCACGACCTCAACCTGCTCGGCTTCGTGCTGGAGAGCGGTCGTGCGCTGGTCATCGCCCTGAACAAATGGGACGGCATGGACCAGGGCCAGAAGGACTACGTGAAGACCGAGCTGGAGCGCCGGCTGTTCTTCGTCGACTTCGCCGACATTCACTTCATTTCCGCACTGCACGGCACTGGCGTCGGCCACCTGTACAAGTCGGTGCAGGCCTCGTTCAAGTCGGCCATCACCCGCTGGCCGACCAGCCGCCTGACGCAGATCCTCGAGGATGCCGTCAGCGACCACGCGCCGCCCCTGGTCAACGGTCGCCGGATCAAGCTGCGCTATGCCCACCTGGGTGGTGCCAACCCACCGCTGATCGTCATCCACGGTAACCAGGTCGACGCGGTCCCGCGCGCCTACTCCCGTTACCTGGAGAACACCTTCCGCCGCGTGCTCAAGCTGGTCGGCACGCCGATCCGTATCGAGTACAAGGGCGGCGACAACCCGTACGAAGGCAACAAGAACAAGCTCACCGACCGCCAGGTGAACAAGAAGCGGCGCCTGATGAGCCACCACAAGAAGGCCGAGAAGAAGCGCAAGGACAAGAGACGATAGTCATAAGCGGCAAGCCTCAAGCTACAAGAGGAGCCGAGCCGCTTTTGCTTGCGGCTCGAAGCTTGTAGCTTGCAGCTTTCCCCGAGGAAGTCGCGATGCTCGCCAGCAAACTGCCCAACGTCGGCACCACCATCTTCACCCGCATGTCTCAGCTCGCTCTGGATACCGGGGCGATCAACCTGTCCCAGGGCTTTCCCGATTTCGACGGGCCGCAGGCGCTGCGCGAAGCAGTGGCGCGCCATGTACTGGAAGGGCGCAATCAGTATTCGCCGATGACCGGTCTGCCCGCCCTGCGCCAGCAGGTGGCAGCGAAGATTGCGCGCAGCTACGGCGTGCAGCGGGACGCCGACAGCGAGATCACCATCACCCCCGGCGCCACCGAGGCGATCTTCTGCGCGGTGCAGGCGCTGATCCGTCCGGGCGACGAGGCCATCGTCCTCGATCCCTGCTATGACAGCTATGAGCCCTCCGTGGAGCTGGCGGGCGGCCGCTGCGTGCACGTGCCGCTGGCCCTGGCGGATT
The DNA here is from genome assembly GCF_013357275.1 of Pseudomonas sp. BMW13. NCBI lineage: Bacteria > Pseudomonadati > Pseudomonadota > Gammaproteobacteria > Pseudomonadales > Pseudomonadaceae > Pseudomonas > Pseudomonas sp. BMW13. The sequence continues at coordinate 56,211 of NZ_SUKD01000004.1, forward strand.
TCGCCGTGGACTGGCAGCGCCTGGCCGATGCGATCACCCCGCGTACCCGGCTGATCTTCCTCAACTCGCCGCACAATCCCAGCGGCGCGCTGCTGTCGCGCGGCGACCTGGACCGCTTGGCCGCGCTGATCCGCGAGCGCGATATCCATGTGATCAGCGACGAAGTTTATGAGCACCTGATCTTCGACGGCGTGCAGCACGCCAGTGTGCTGGCGCACGACGAGCTGTACGCGCGCGCCTTCGTGGTCAGCTCGTTCGGCAAGACCTACCACGTCACCGGCTGGAAGACCGGCTACGTGGTGGCGCCGCCTGCGTTGACCACCGAGCTGCGCAAGATCCACCAGTACGTGAATTTCTGTGGCGTCACGCCGTTGCAGCATGGCCTTGCCGATTTCATGGCCAGTCACCCCGAGCACGTCGAGGAGCTGCCTGCGTTCTACCAGGCCAAGCGCGACCTGTTCTGCGACCTGCTGGCCGGCTCGCGTTTCACCTTCACCCGCGCACCGGGCACCTACTTCCAGCTGGCCGACTACCGGGCGATCCGCCCGGATCTGGATGACGTCGCCATGGCCGAGTGGCTGACCCGTGAGCATGGCGTGGCGGCGATCCCGGTCTCGGTGTTCTACCAGTCAGCACCGCAGGATCTGCGCCTGGTGCGCTTCTGCTTCGCCAAGCGCGAGGACACCCTGCGCCAGGCTGCGGAGAAACTCTGCGCGGTGTGATGCAGGCTGATCACCGCGACGCGTGATCCAGCAGGGCGGGGTGGGTGTGAAACGCGACATCCGCCCTGCGCGCTACCGATTTCCCCGAGGCCTTGATATGACCGACAAAACCGATCTCGAACTGGCGCTGATCCAGACCTCCCTGGCCTGGCACGATCCGGCCGCCAACCGCGAGCACTTTCAGACCCTGCTGGAGCAGGCGCGCGGCGCCGATCTGGTGATCCTGCCGGAGATGTTCACCACCGGCTTCTCGATGGAGTCGGCAGCGCTGGCCGAACCGGAGGATGGCCCCAGCAGCACATGGCTGCGCGAGCAGGCGCAGCGTCTCGATACGGTGATCTGCGGCAGCCTGATCATCCAGGTCGACGACGGCAGCTATCGCAATCGCCTGCTCTGGGCGCGTGCGGATGGTTCGCTGGAGCATTACGACAAGCGCCACCTGTTCCGCATGGCCGGCGAGCACAAGCATTTCCAGGCCGGAGACGAGCAGGTCGTGCTCGAGCTCAAGGGCTGGCGTGTCCGCCCGCTGGTCTGCTACGACCTGCGCTTCCCGGTCTGGAGCCGCGACGCGGGTGGCACCGACCTGCTGCTCTACACCGCCAACTGGCCCGCTGCCCGCCGCCAACACTGGAACCGCCTGTTGCCGGCGCGGGCCATCGAAAACCTGTGCTATGTCGCGGCTGTGAACCGGATCGGCGAGGACGGCAAGGGGCATGGATATACTGGTGACTCCCAGGTGCTGGACTTCCAGGGCGAGCCGCTGCTGCAGGCGAACGCCGCCGATGGCGTGTTCCGCCAGCGCCTGGCGGCCGAGCCGCTGGCGGCCTATCGCGAGCGTTTTCCGGCGCATCTGGATGCCGATGCCTTCACCATGAACTGAATCAGGAGCGACACGACATGGACGTACAGCAGGACAACCCTTTCCAGACCCCGCAGGCGGACCTGCAGCAGGCTTCTGCCTCGACGCTGCCGCTGTACAGGATTGCCGCGGTGGGGCTGGGCACCTTTCTCGGCACACCACTGGCCGGTGCCTGGATGCTTGCGCACAACCTGCAGTTGCTGGGCAAGGCCGACCGTGTCGCGATGGTCTGGGGCGTTGCCGTGTGCCTGCTGGCGCTGACCCTGGCCCTGGCCTTCGTCTTGCCGGAAGAAGTACCCACGCTGCCGTTCGCCATCGGGCAACTGCTGGGCATGGTGATGCTGGCCAAGCACCTGACCGAGGCCGATATCCAGCAGCACGCCGCCGCTGGTGGCACCTTCCTCTCCAACTGGCGGGCGGCAGGCATTGCCGTGCTCTTCTCGATCGCCGTGATGGCGCTGCTGTTCGCCGTGCTGATGATCCTGGACGTCTGATCCGTGTCCGCCCCGTGCCGTGCGGGGCGTTCGCCTCTGCAGCATGCGGATCGATCGCGGATGGCGGCGATTCGCCAATAAATTCCGGACGGCCGCTCGCTTTTGCCTCTAGCATTGCTGGCGCAGGGACGCGTGGATGGAAGTGGGCACAGGCTTGGCCCTGATAGCTCTGTCGCTCCCTGCCCAACATGAACGCAAGGAGCGAAAACAATGTACAAGACACTCATGGCGCTGGGCACCTGCCTGGCGATGAGCCCGCTGATGGCAGCCACGTACTGCGACAGCCGGGGTAACAGTGGCAGTGAATGGATCACCGGAGTCAGCGTCAATGGCGCGAGCCAGACGTCCGGCAGCGATGGCGGTTACCTGAACGCCACGGGTCAGCCTCCCTTCCAGCTGACGGGGCAAGGTGACCGGCTGGAGCTCCGTCCCGGTTTCCGCAACACCCAGTACGTCGAGAACTGGGGGGCCTGGATCGACTTCGACCAGAACGGCAGTTTCGAGGCGAGCGAGAAGGTGCTGGTCGCTCAGGGCAGCACCGTCGTCTCCGCACCCATCGCGGTGCCTTCCGGCAGCGCCGGTACCACCCGCATGCGGGTACAGATGCGCTGGGGCGCCACCGCGCAGCCGTGCGGGGCCTATGGCTACGGCGAAACCGAGGATTACCTGGTCAAGCTGCCAGACGGCGCAGGGCAACCGACGCTGCCCTACAGCCTCACGCTGGAGCCCGGCTTCTGGGTGTCCCGCAGCGGCGATCTGGGCGACAAGCTGACGCTGGTGGTCGAGGAGGACGGCAAGCGCGTCCTCGGGCGCAACGCGGCCGGCAACCTGCGTGATCACTATTGGAACAATGCTGCCGGCAAACACTACCGGATCTGGCTGGAGAGCTTCATCGACGGCGGCTACAAGACCGTCTCGAATGTCGTGGCCTACCAGCCCGGTGTCACTGACCGTGTTGCGCTGAGCCGCAATGCCGATCAGGGCAGCATCAGTTCGTCGGCCGCGTTCCAGGGCAACTGGGTGATCGCCGCACAGGGCGGCGAGACGCTGCGTCAGCCGGCGCAGGCCGGTGTTCCGCTGCAGTTCGCCTTCAGCCATGGCGAGCGTTACCAGGTCTGGGCCGAAGCCAGCGTGAACGGCAAGGACGAGGCCATCTCGGTTCCGCTCGCCTTCCGCGAGGGCTTTCCCGCGCGCTACATCGACCTGGAGGTCGAAGCGGACTTCCAGCTGCGGCATGACGGTCCTGCCGACAAGCCCCTGAACTGGGTCATTCGCGAGGACGGTGTCGAGGTGCTGCGCCAGCCCACCGGCGGTGCTGCGGAACTGCGCTACCCGTTCCAGCAGGGCCGTGCCTACAAGGTCTGGATCGAGCAGGCCGTTGGCGGCGAGCTGGTGCAGGTCTCCGATGCCGAGTACTTCTCGCCGGGGCTGACGGACCTCTATCAGCTGAGTATCGGCGACAATCGCCAGGTCAGCCGCAGCGGCAACATCGGTGATGCCCTGACCTGGGTGATCGAGGAGGAGGGCAATATCGTTCTGGAGCGTAACGCGGCCAACGAGCTGGCCTACACCTACTACCGCTTCGATCCCGCCAAACGCTACCGCGTGTGGCTGAAGCGCTTCCAGAATGGCTACTACCAGCGGGTGTCCAACGTGGTGCGTTATGGCCGGGCCGCCGAGGACTACCTGCCGCTCTACCAACTGACGGTGGATGCCAACCAGACCCTGACGCGCACCGGGGGCGTACACGCCATGCTGACCTGGGTGATCGAGCAGGATGGCAGCATCGTGCTGCAGCGCCTGGCGGAGAACGAACAGAGCTATCGCTACTTCGCCTACAGCGCGGGCAAACGCTACCGCTCCTGGCTGAAGGCCTATATCGACGGCCGCTACCAGCGCGTTTCGCCGGTGGTCAGCTACTGAGCCCCAGCTGAAACGAAGAACCCCGCCGAGCGGCGGGGTTCTTTTTTCAGTCTGCTGCCTTTCAGGCCGCTTCGGTCTTCAGTTCAGCCTGCTTGACGGCGCGGTTGAGTGCGCTGAACAGCGCACGGAAGCTGGCGGTGGTGATGTTCTCGTCGATACCGATGCCATGCAGCGGGCGCTGGCCGTCCAGGCGAATCTCGATGTACGAGGCCGCCTTGGCGCTGGCTCCGGCACCGATGGCGTGCTCGTGGTAATCCATGATTTCCACGGACAGCGGCAGGCTCGACACCAGGGCTTCCAGCGGGCCCTTGCCCGAGCCGCTCCAGCGCTGCTCCTGGCCGTCGACCTGGACCTTCAGCTCGACGCTGCTGTCGCCATTCTCTTCCTGCAGGCGATGCCCCTTGAGCTCGTAGGGCGACGTCGCCTTGAGGTACTCGCTCTCGAGCAACTGGTGGATCTGCGAAGCGGTCATTTCCAGGCCCAGGCGATCGGTCTCGCGCTGTACCACCTGGCTGAATTCGATCTGCATGCGGCGCGGCAGGTTGATGCCGTATTCCTGCTCCAGCAGGAAGGTGATACCACCCTTGCCGGACTGGCTGTTGACGCGAATCACCGCCTCGTAGTCGCGGCCGATGTCGGCCGGGTCGATCGGCAGGTACGGCACTTCCCAGACGGCTTCCGGGTCCTGCTGGGCGAAACCCTTGCGGATGGCGTCCTGGTGCGAGCCGGAGAATGCGGTGTGCACCAGGTCGCCGACGTACGGATGACGCGGATGCACCGGAATCTGGTTGCAGTCTTCCACCACCTTGCGCACGGCGTCGATGTCGGAGAAGTCCAGCTCAGGGTCGATGCCCTGGGTGTAGAGGTTCAGCGCCAGGGTCACCAGGCAGACGTTGCCGGTCCGCTCGCCGTTGCCGAACAGGCAGCCTTCGACGCGGTCGGCGCCGGCCATGACGGCCAGCTCCGAGGCGGCGACGCCGGTGCCACGGTCATTGTGCGTGTGCACGCTGATCAGCACGCTGTCGCGGCGGTCGACGTGGCGGCCGAACCATTCGATCTGGTCGGCGTAGTTGTTCGGCGTGGCGCACTCGATGGTGGCCGGCAGGTTGAGGATCAGCTTGTTCGCCGGGGTCGGCTGGAACACGCCGATCACCGCGTTGCACACCTCGACGGCGAAGTCGATCTCGGTGCTGCTGAACACCTCGGGCGAGTACTCGAAGCCCCACTGGGTTTCCGGTGCGGCGTCGGCCAGGCGCTTGATGGTGCTGCCGGCTGCGACGGCGATGGCTTTCACCCCCGCCTTGTCCTGGTTGAAGACGATCTTGCGGAAGCTCGGCGCGCAGGCGTTGTAGTAGTGGACGATGGCCTTCTTGGCACCCTTGAGCGACTCGAAGGTGCGTTCGATGAGGTCGTCACGGGCCTGGGTCAGTACCTGGATGGTGACGTCATCGGGAATGTGGCCGCCTTCGATCAGCTCGCGGACGAAGTCGAAGTCGGTTTGCGAGGCGGACGGGAAGCCCACTTCGATTTCCTTCAGGCCCACGGCGACCAGGCACTTGAAGAAACGCATCTTCTTCTCGGCGTCCATCGGCTCGATCAGCGACTGGTTGCCATCACGCAGGTCGGTCGACAGCCAGATCGGTGCCTTGTCGATGATCTGGTCCGGCCAGGTGCGGTCCGGGATCTGGATCTGGGTGAACGGGCGGTACTTCTTCGATGGATCTTTGAGCATGGTCATGAGGCTAATCCTTGGTTCGGCGCTGGGCCGGGGGCAACACGGAGGCTTGGGGGCGAGACGAGGATTCAGCCACGCAGTCGCGGGCTGACCAGGCGCAGGCAGCGGTGTTGCCGCATCAGAATGAGGGTATGTGCAGTGTTCATGTCGCTAACCCTACGTTCGGTAGGGAATGATGGCAATACTTACGGAAAAAACGCCTGAAAATTTCGCGCTGTCCTGTATGCGGGCGATTAATTGCGCTTCTTGGCGCAAGGCTTGCGACGGATTGCGCAGGGCTCAGGCCAGCAGCTCGAGTACCGCCTGCGGGCGCTGGTTGGCCTGGGCGAGGATGCTCTGCGCGGCTTGCTGGATGATCTGCCGCGAGGCGAGGTTGGCGGTCTCGTTGGCGAAGTCGGTGTCGAGGATGCGCGAGCGACTGGCTGCGGTGTTCTCGGCGATGTTCTGCAGGTTGCTGATCGTCGACTCCAGGCGATTCTGCACCGCGCCCATGTAGCCTCGCTGGCGGTCGATGTAGGCGAGGGCGTCGTCGATGTCCATCACCGCCAGGCCGGGGGTGTCCTGCAGGCTGAGGCGGCCGAGCGCCAGGGTGTCGACATTGAACGCGCCCAGGCCGATCTGAATGGTTTCGTAGGCCTCGGCGCCGACCTGGAACTGCGTCAGGGCGCTGCCGCCGACCGCAGTGTCGTTGAACAGGGTTGGTTCGACGAGGCGGAAGCCCTGCGAGCCGGGGACCCCGGTACCCTGATTGAGCAGCACGTTCTCGGCCGTCAGCGTCGGCCCGCCGTCCGCGTCCAGGCCGCCGATGGCGCCGGTGTCGGCGTTGCTCAGGTCGAGGCCCGCCACGTAGGCAGCCGCGTCGCTGCTGAACTGGCTCTGGAAATCTGCGAGCCCGGTGAACGCGCCATGGCTGGCATTGCTCAGCGCCTGGTCCAGCGTGGAGCCGGGATTGCTGTTCAGGTAGCCCATGATGTCCTTGATGCCCTTGCCACCCTCGGCCTTGATGCTGGCATGCATGTAGCGCACCGCCGCATAGCCGCCGGAGTAGCCTGCGGAGCCGCTGACGTCGTCGGCATTGAAGGCGCTGACGATCGCCGTGGTATTGGTACCGCCGGCGGTGTCGGCGGCCAGGCGCTCGTCCGCACCCTGTACGGCTTCTGCGGCACCCTCGATGAACCAGGCGGGCAGGCCGGCGGCGAAGTTCATGGTGCGGCCCATCACCGCGTGGGTCATCTCGTGGGCAATCACGCGGTCGGTGTACTGCGGGTAACTGCCGCCGTCGGGCAGCGAGCTGGCGTCGAAGTACGCGAGGTTGACGTTGAGCACCTGATTGAGCACGCGACCGTTGCCATCCGCGCCGCTGGAGGAGACCGACGCCAGAGCCTGGCTACTGCTGTCGTTGCTGAAGGTGATTTTCAGCTCGGCGCCGTCGGCGCGCAGACCGAAGGCGTCGAAGACGCGCTGTTCTCCTTCGCTGATCCAGAAGCCCTTGAGCGAGTTGAGCACGGCGCGCTGGTCCAGGTCGCCGAGGGCAGAGGACTGGCCCTGGGCGAAGACCTTGCGGCCGGCGAAGGTGGTGGTCTCGTTGACCCGGTCGATCTCCTGCAGCAGCTGCTGCGCTTCCTGGTCGAGTGCCTGGCGCTCGCTGGCGCCGTTGGAGCCATTCATTGCCTGCAGGCCGAGCGAACGGATGCGCTGCAGGGCGTCGGTCACGCTTTGTAGCGCGCCCTCTGCGACCTGCAGCAGCGAAATACCGTCGTTGGCGTTACGTATCGCCACGCCCAGCCCGCGTGCCTGCGAGTTGAGGCGGTTGGAGATCTGCAGCCCGGCAGCGTCATCCTTGGCACTGTTGATGCGCTGCCCGGTGGACAGGCGCTGCAACGAGATGTCGAGGCCGGTGTTGTTGCTCTCCAGTTGGCGACGCGTGAACGACGAGGCGATGTTGGTATTGACCGTCAGCATCATCGGCTCACTGGTAGCCGCCGGGCGATTACCCGGCTCTACCGAGAGATCGGCGCGATGCTGCTGGACTTAAGCCATTTCGCTGTTGAGGCGACGAGCGGCGGGGGCTTTCTCCCGCAGCGCCTGGAAGTCGGCCCCGCTCGGATGCTGGAACACGCGCAGGCCGAACTCCGGGAGGATGGCCAGCAGATGGTCGAAGATGTCCGACTGGATGCCCTCGTAGGCGTTCCAGGCCGTGGTGTTGGTGAAGCAGTAGATCTCCAGCGGCAGGCCATCGGCAGTCGGGCTGAGCTGGCGCACCAGCAGGGTCATGTGCTGGTGGATGTGCGGGTTGTGCCGCAGGTAATGCTCGACGTAGGCACGGAAGCTGCCGATGTTGGTGATGCGGCGGGTGTTGACCGCTTCCTTGCTGTGTTCGGCCAGCCTGGTGTTCCAGTCGAGCAGCTCCTGGTCCTTGTGGTCGAGGTATTCGTCGAGCAGCATGAAGCGGCGCAGGCGGGCGATTTCCTCGTTGCTCAGGAAGTGCACGCTGGTCTGGTCGAGATACAGTGCGCGCTTGATCCGTCGGCCGCCGGACTCCTGCATGCCACGCCAGTTCTTGAACGGGTCGGTGATGAAGCGTCGGGTCGGGATGGTGGTGATGGTCTTGTCCCAGTTCTGCACCTTGACCGTGTGCAGGGCGATGTCGATCACGTCGCCATCGGCGTTCAGGTTGGGCATCTCCACCCAGTCGCCGACGCGAATGATGTCGCTCGACGAGATCTGCACGCTGGCCACCAGCGACAGCAGGGTGTCCTGGAAGATCAACATCAGCACGGCGGCCATGGCGCCAAGGCCGGACAGCAGGATCAGCGGCGAGCGGTCGATCAGCGCGGCCACCATGAGGATCGCGGCAATCGCGTAGATGGCGATCTTGATCACCTGCAGGTAGCCCTTGATCGGCTTCAGGTGGGCATTCGGGCGCCGCTGGTAGAGGGTGTTGAGGATGTCCAGAAAGGCGCCGATGGCCATGGCGATGGTCAGCACGATGAAGGCGCTGCAGACGTTGCGCGTCACCTCGACCACGGCCTCGGGCATGTCCGGTACCAGCATCACGCCGCTGGACAGCACCAGCGCCGGCACGACGTTGGAGAGCCGCTTGATGATGCCGCTTTCCTTGATCTGGCCATGGCGACCCACGGTCGTGGCGCCGATCACACGATAGATGGCGCGCACCAGGATGTGCTTGACCACCCAGTTCGACAGCCAGGCCGCCGCGATCAGGGCGAGTGTGGCGCTGAGGGTCAGCAGTTCCGGCTGTTGCTTCAGCCAGTCCATCCAGGTGTTGAGCTCATTCGGCATATCCGGCTCCGCTGCGGGCATGAGGCAGGCCGGCCTTGCGGGGCCGACCGTTTGAGCCGCCGTACCCTAGCAAAAATCGGCGCGCCAACCCAGCGCTCAGGTGTTGCAGGCTGCGTCCAGTTCAGGGTTTGAACGCGCCGATGAAGATCGCCGGGTCGACCCGTGCATCGTTGAGGCTGACGTTCCAGTGCAGGTGCGGGCCGGTGGCGCGCCCGGTGGCGCCGACCTTGCCGAGATGACCGCCGCGAGGGATCTCGTCGCCGAGTTTCACGTCGATCGCCGACAGGTGGCAGAACATGCTGATCAGGCCCTGGCCATGGTCGAGGAATACCGTCCTGCCATTGAAGAAGTAGTCGCCGACCAGGATCACCTTGCCGGCAGCCGGCGCCTTGATCGAGGTGCCACGGCTGGCGGCGAAGTCCAGGCCCGAATGCGGGTTGCGTTCCTCGCCGTTGAAGAAGCGGCGCAGGCCGAAGGGGCTGGAGAGCGGGCCGTCGACGGGTTTGTCGAACAGCAGGTTGCTCGGCTGGCGGGCGCTGAACTGGCGGTAGGCGCGGGTCTGTTCGGCCAGCTCGCGCTCGATGCGGGCGAGGTTCTTGGCGTTGGGGTTGACCTGCTGCTGATTCTTGAGGGTGATGCGCTGCTCGGTGTAGTGCTTGGCGCCGACCTCGAAGGCGAGCGACTGGCCTCCCTCGATCTGCACCTGTTGCGTGCCCGGCTTGACGCTCAGCGGGATGCCGACGATGGCGATCCAGCGCTGCCCGTCCTCACGAATGGTCAGCACCGGCTTGCCCTGGTAGCGAACCTTCGGCGCCTGGGCCTGGCCACCCAGATCGAGCACGGCCACGCCGCCGGGTACCGGCTTGTTCAGCAAGCGGGTGATGAAACCCTCGGCGTGGGCCGGCGCGGCGAAGCTCAGCGCGAGCAGCAGAAATGTGGCGAACAGTGGCAGGGGACGGGGCATGCGAGGCGGTCCGGGCGAGGGCTGGGGGGCCTATGCTGGCGTAAATGCCGGCATCGGGAAAGCCTGTGGCAGCGCCTCAGCGGCCGTTCAGGCCGAGTTGCTGTTCGAGCTGCTGGCGCCAGAGGCTGTCGAGGGTCTGCAACTGCACGGGGCCGTACAGCGCTTGAGGCTCGCCCTGGTGCCAGGCCCACAGCTGGTCGCCGTAGTCGTAGTGCCACCACTCGCTGGGCAGGTTGCTGAAGCCCTGGGCGAGCATGGCGTTGTACAGCGTGCGCCGGTTGGCGCGTACCTGCTGGCCCGCCGCTTCACCGTCGGGGCCTTCGAAGTGGGCGCTGGCCGAGCACGGGCTGGCCTCGTCGAAGGCGGTGCCCATGTCCAGCCAGTGGCCGTCATCGTCGCACAGGGTGACATCGACGGCGCCACCGGTCAGGTGCGGGCTGGGATTGCCACGGCTGCTGTTGGGCGGCGAGACGAACTGGCGCGTCAGATGCTCCAGGTGCGCCTCGTCGGCGTCGGGGTAGTACTCCTTGAGCGCGTCGTAGAGGCTGTCGTAGAGGTATTGCTGCACGGCGAACGGACGCCAGGCGTCGAGCACCACCAGGTGCAGGCCTGCCGGCAGGCTCTTGGCCACTTGCAGCAGGCGTTCGAACACCGCGCTGCGCGAGTGGCATTCAGCCATGGCGTGGCACACGCCCATGCGGGCGTATGCCGGGTACACGCGCAGCGTGCGGCTCAGGCTCAGCGGGTGCAGCGGCTCATCGCACTCGACGATGGGGATCGCCGCGACCGCCTGCCAGTCGGGTTCTGCTCGGTAGGGGATGGGGGTGGTCAGGTCGGTCATGGCATCAGCTCAGCAGGCGCGGCAACCAGAGGGTCAGCGAGGGGAACAGGATCAGCAGGTAGAGTACGCCCAGGGCGGTCAGGACGAATGGCCAGATACCCTTGAACATCTCCATGATGTTCAGCTTGCTGACGGCGGCGACGATGAACAGGCAGGCGCCCATGGGCGGCGTGATCATCGCGATGGTGATGTTCAGGGTGAAGATCAGCCCCAGGTGCACCGGGTCGACGCCGGCCGCCAGCGCCACCGGGACGATGATGGGCGTCAGCAGCATCAGCACCGAGACCTCTTCCATGACCATGCCGCAGATGAAGATGATCGCGCTGATCACCAGCAGGATCAGCGTCGGCGAGTCGCTGAACGGCCCCAGCAGTTCGGCGAACGCCGCCGCCACCTGGGTGTAATTGAGCAGCCAGTTGACCACCGAGGCCGCCGCGATGATCGCGTAGATGCTGCCGGTCAGGCGCACGGTGTCGCGCAGCCCGTCCCACAATCCGCGCAGCGACAGCTGTCCCTGCAGCATGCCGATCACGGCCACGTAGAGCACGATCAGCGCGCCTGATTCGGTTGGCGTGACCAGGCCCATGACGATGCCGGCGACGATCAGCACCGGAGCGACCAGTGCGGTGGCCGCGCCGGAAAAGGCAGCCAGCACCTCGCCCCAGCTCGGAGCCTGGTGCCGCGCCTGCAGACCGGCCTTGCGCGCATACAGGGCGTTCATGCCCATGAACGCCAGGGCCAGCAGCAAGCCGGGCACCACGCCGGCCAGGAACAGTTCGCCGATCGAGGTATTGGTCAGCGACGAGTACAGGATCATGAAGATGCTTGGCGGAATGATCGGGCCGATCAGCGAGCTGCCGGCAGTCAGGCCTGCGGCGAACTTGCGTGAGTAGCCTTCTTTTTCCATGGCCGGCACCAGCAGCGAGCTGAGTGCCGAGGCGTCGGCAGCGGCCGAGCCGTTGACCCCGGCGAAGAACACGCCGGCGACCACGTTGACGTGGCCGAGGCCGCCGCGCAGGTGGCCGACCATGGCATTGGCCAGGCGGATCAGGCGCGGGGTCATGCCCGAGTTGTTCATCAGATTGCCGGCCAGGATGAACAGCGGGATGGCCATCAGCGAGAAAATGTCCATGCCGCCGAAGAAGCGCTGCGGCAGGATGTTGACGAACAGCCCGATGTCGACGAACAGGAAGCCGACCATCGCGGTGAGCAGCAGGCAGAAAAACAGCGGCAGACCCAGCACCAGGTTGACGGCGAAGGTCAGCAGCATGGCCAGACCCATCATGGCTGCACCTCCGCCTGTTGCGAGTTCGGCCAGGGGCCGCGCAGCAGCACCATCAGCACCAGCAGGCCAAAGCCCAGCGGCAGCGCCAGCAGCGGCCACGTGCGGCTGATGCCCAGGCCCAGGCTGCGAAAGCGTCCGGCCTCGAGTGCATAGCGCAGGCTGACCCAGGTGGCGAAGGTGAAGAAGGCGCAGGCCGCCAGCCACTGGTACAGCTGCAGCCAGCGCGCCAGGCGTGCCGGCAGGCGCTGTTCGAGCAGGTTGATGCGCATGTGCCCGCCCTCGCTCCACAGTGCGCCGAGCAGCAGCATCACACTGCCGATGATCAGGTAACGGGCCATTTCGTCCATCCAGATCGGCGAGCTGCCGATCAGGTAGCGGGCGAACACCCCGTAGATGAGTAGCAACAGGTCCAGCAACAGCAGCGCCGCACCCAGGTTGAGCACCACGGCGCGCAGGCGCTCGATAAAGGAGGACATAAGGACTCCGGGCAAGAGAAGCAGCGCCCTGTCAGCCAGGGCGCTAGGAGGCAGGCGGGGACTATTGGGCGGGCTTCAGACCGACATCCTGCAGGGCCGTTTCGACCCATTGCGCATCGATGTCCTGCTCGCCCAGCCACTTCAGGTAGGCCGGCTGGCCCTGGCTGCGGAAGGCCTGCAGGTCCTCGGCGGAGGGGCGGATGATCTGCATGCCCTTGTCCTGCAGGAATGCCAGCTCCTTCTCCTGCTGGGTGGCGATGGCCTCGCGGTTGAGCAGCGTGGCCTCGCGGGCGGCATCGAGCAGAGCCTGGCGCGCTTCGGCCGGCAGCGATTCGAGCAGCTCGGCGTTGGCCACCAGGAACTGGTCGGAGTACTGGATGTTGGCCAGGGTCAGGTACTTCTGCACCTGGTACAGGCTGCCGAGGATGATGTACGAGGTGGGGTTCATCTGACCGTCGGCCACGCCCGAGCGCAGGCCCATGTACAGCTCGGTCCAGGGGATCGGCGTGCCGGAAGCGCCGAACGATTCGTAGAGCGCTACCTGGCTGGGGTCCATCGCGCGAAAGCGCAGGCCCTGGAAGTCCTGTGGCGACTTGATCGGCTTCTTGTTGTTGGTGAAGTTGAGAAAGCCACCTTCCTCGACCACCGCCAGCATCTCGGTGCCGGTGCGCGAGCGGAATTCCTCCCGCGCGGCCTGCCAGTAGCGGCCGTCGTCGAAGAAGCGGTGGGCGGCCTTGGCGTCCTCGAACATGAAGGGGATGGCGCTGACGTAGATCTCCGGGAACAGCGGGGCGATGCCGGCGAAGGAGGCGATGTTCAGCCCCGGGCCGCTGATGACCTGCTCCATGCGCTGCTCTTCTTCACCGAGCATGCTGTTGGGGTAGAGCTTGATCTGCAGCTCGCCGCCGCTCTTCTGCTCCGCCAGGCGCTTGAAGTTGCTGGCGAACAGGTGCACCGGGTTCTTTTCCAGGTCGGCCGCGCCGTTGTAGCTCATGTTGATGCTGGTAGCGGCCTGGCTCAGCGATGCGCCCAGGCTCATGGCACTGACCAGCAGCGCCGCACAGAAACGGCGGCCGAACTGACCGAACAGAGTCGATTGCATATTGTTTTCCTTATGGCAGAACGATGGTGGGAAAGCCGCGCGGATGCTGTTGTTGTTCGAACCTAGAGCGCGTCAGCAACGGTACGCTAGCTGTTGTTGTGTTGACTGTTCAAGAAGGCTTGTGATGCAAAAAATGCAACGCGAGTGGGCTCGGCTCAGCGTGTGCGCGACAGGCTCGGCGCGTCGCCGCTGAAGAAGCGCATGCTCTGGCGCAGGTGTTGCAGACAGGCCTGCCCGGCAACCGTGAGTTCGCGGCCCTTGTGGCTGAGGATGCGCGCGCGGGCATCGTGCAGGGCCAGGTTGGCCAGGGGCAGACGGCGGATGCTGCCGGCCTTGAGCTCGTCGCTGACCGTCAGCTCGGGCATGAAGGCCACGCCGATGCCGGATTTGACGAAGTTGGTGAGCACCGCCACCGAGTTGGTGCGCAGCTTCGGGCGCAGTTCGACGTGTTCCAGCTGGGCGACCATCACCGCCAGCTGGCCCATGCCCGTGCTGCTGTGGATCAGTGCCAGAGCCTCGCCGCGCAGGGCGGTCATGGGGATCGGTCCCGGGTGTTCGAGCAGTGGATGGTGCGGCGGGGTGATCAGGTCCAGTGGCTGGCGCGTGTCGACGTGAACCTGCAGTGCCTCGTCCTCGACAGGGGCATAGACCAGCGCCAGATCCACGGCATCTTCCTTGAGCAGGCCGAGCGCCTCGTTGGCGCCGGCCATGCGCACCTCCAGGTCGATGCCGGGGTAGCGCAGGATGAAGCTCTGCAGCGGCTGGGCGATCAGGTCGGTGATGAAACCCTCGCCGACCGCGATACGCACGCTGCCCTGGCGCAGGCCCTGAAGGTCGCTCAGGCGCGACAGCACGCCCTGTTCGTTGGCCCGCTGCTGGCGGTAGTGGGCGACCAGCATGTCGCCGGCCTCGGTCGGGCTGACGCCCTGCGAGGTGCGTTCCAGCAGACGGATCTGCAGCTCTTCCTCCAGTGCGCTGAGCTGGCGGCTGATGGCCGAGGGGTCGACGTTCAGGTGCTGCGCGGCCTTTCGTAGCGAGCGAAAGTGGATGACCTCGTTGAGGTAAGCCAGGGCGCGCGGGTTCAGGCGGGACATCAGCGGGCTCAGTCCAGCAGCGACAGGGTCGCGGGTTGGATGTGGTTGTCTTCGACGCGTACATCCAGTTCGCCCTCGCTCAGGCGTGCCTTGAGGCGCTGGCCCGGCTGCGTCTGGGCGGCGCTGCGCACGGCCTGGCCGCGTTCGTCGAGGAGGATGCTGTAGCCGCGACCAAGGGTGGCCAGCGGGCTGACGATCTGCAGTTGCCCGGCCAGCGCGCCGAGGCGCTGGCGCTGGTTGCGCAGCTGGCCCTGCATGGCGCGCGGCAGGCGTTCGGCCAGGCCGTCGAGACGCTGGCGCAGCAGGGCCAGACTGCGTCCCGGATGCTGGGCCGCGAGGCGGGCGTCGAGACGGGCCAGGCGCTCGCGCTGGCTGGCCAGCTGCTGGTTGAAGGCGCGGCGCAGGCGCATGTCCAGGTCATCCAGGCGCTGCGCCTGCTGGCGCAAACGCTCGCCGGGGTGGCGCAGGCGCTTGCTCACGCCGTCCAGGCGCAGGCGCTCGCGGGCCAGGCGACCCTGCATGTGCAGGACCAGGCGCCGCTGCAGGTTGTGCAGGCGCTGCAGCAGTTCGCTGCTGTCCGGAGCCAGCAGTTCGGCGGCGGCGGAGGGCGTCGGGGCACGCACGTCGGCGACGAAGTCGGCGATGGATACGTCCGTCTCATGGCCCACGGCGCTGACGATGGGCGTGCTGCAGGCCGCCACGGCGCGGGCCACGGCCTCTTCGTTGAAGCACCAGAGGTCTTCCAGCGAGCCACCGCCACGGGCCAGGATCAGTGCGTCGAAGCCCTGCGCGTCGGCCCGTTGCAGGGCACGGACGATCTGCGCGGTGGCCTCGCGCCCCTGGACTGCGGTGGGGATCAGGTTCAGCTCGACCTGCGGCGCGCGGCGGCGGAACACGCTGATGATGTCGCGGATCACCGCGCCGGTCGGCGAGGTGACGATTCCGATGCGCCTCGGATGGGCAGGCAGGGCGATCTTGCCGGTGCTGGCGAACAGCCCCTCGGCGCCGAGTTTTTCCTTCAGCGCTTCGAAGGCCAGGCGCAGGGCGCCATCGCCGGCGGGTTCGACGGCATCGAGAATCAGCTGGTAGTCGCCCCGGCCCTCGAACAGCGACACCTTGCCACGGACCTTCACCGCCAGCCCGTCGCGCAGCGCCTGGCGCACCCGTGCGGCGTTCTGCCGGAACAGCGCGCAACGCACCTGGGCCTGGCCATCCTTCAGGGTGAAGTAGATGTGCCCGGACGCCGGGCGCGCCAGGTTGGAGATTTCCCCCTCGACCCAGATGCCGGAAAACACATCCTCCAGCAGCAGGCGGGCGCGGTTGTTGAGCTGACTGACGCTGAGCACCTCGCGGTCGAGGTTCAGCCGTGCAAAGGGATCGTTGATCATGGGGCGGCATGATAAGCGCAGTGGGCAGCGGGCGCGACCTCCGTCAGGTACCGCCTTGCAGGCGCTGCAGCAACCAGGCGGCAACCGGCCCGAGCGTACGCTGGCGCGACCAGATGGCATCGACCGCCATGCGCCGTGGCCAGCCGCTGCAGGGCAGTTCGTGCAGGGCCTCGAAGCCATAGGTCTCGACCAGTTGCCGTGGCAGCTCGGCCCAGCCGAAGCCCAGGCGCGCCATCTCCAGCAGCATCAGGTAGTCCGGTGCCGCCCAGCAGCGCCCCCCGCTGCCGGGCAGGTCATCGCGGGTGGCGTCGTCGTCGGCCACGCTGCTCAGGCGCAGCAGGCGCCAGTGCGAGAGGTCTTCCGGGCGCACATGCGAGCGCTCGGCCAGCGGGTGCTCCCTGGCGACGAACAGGCCGAACTCGCTGCTCATCTCCAGGCGGGCATGGGCGATGTGCGGCGGGTAGCGATCCTGCGCCGCCAGCAGGCCGATCTGGGCCCGCCCCTGGTTGACCAGGTCGAGCACGTCGGCCTGCTCGGCGATCAGGCTTTCGAACTGCAGGTCGGGAAAGCGTTCGTCCAGTTCCTGCAGGCGGGCTTCGTACTGCTTCGGCTGGTAGGCGTCGGAAAGGGCCAGGGTCAGGCGCGCTTCCTGACCGCTGGCCAGCCCGGCGGCGTGGCGGACCAGGCGGTCTGCGGCCGCCAGCACCTCGTCGGCGTGGGCCAGCAGGCTGGCGCCGGCCTCGGTGAGCTGCAGGCGACGAGGGCCGCGCTCGAACAGCGCCACGCCCAGGTCGATTTCCAGTCGAGCGACGGCTTCGCTGATCGTCGACTGGCTCTTGCCCAGGCGCCGTGCCGCCGCACTGAGTGAGCCACTGTGAGCGGCCTGGGCGAAGGCCTGAAGGGATTCGGGAGATATGTTCATATCGGTTTCACCGATGGCAACTCACTTCGTCATGGCAGGTTTGCCGATGATCATAGCGCCCATCGCTTACTGTCACGAGGTTTCAGTCATGAGCCAGCCACTGCCACGCACCCTGCGCGAACGCATCGTCCATGCCCTGGCGTTCGAAGTCATCGCCGTACTCATCTGTGCGCCAACCCTGGCCTGGCTGATGGGCAAGCCGCTGCTGCATCTGGGCGTGCTGACGCTGATGTTCTCCACGGTGGCGATGCTCTGGAACATGCTGTTCAACTACCTGTTCGACCGTGCGCAGCGGCGCATGGGCTTCGAGCGCGGCCTGGGCGCCCGTGTCAGCCACGCCTTGCTGTTCGAACTCGGCCTGGTGGTGGTGCTGGTACCGCTGGCCGCCTGGTGGCTGTCGATCGGCCTGCTGCAGGCATTGTTGCTGGATATCGGCCTGCTGCTGTTCTTCCTGCCCTATACCCTGGGCTTCAACTGGGGCTATGACCTGCTGCGGGAGCGGGTCCTGGCCCGGCGCGAGGTGGCGATCTGCCGGGGGGCTTGATTTGCCCGCGGCAGGGCCTAAGCTGCCGCCTCTGTTCGCTGCCAGCCCAAGCCTCATGACCGCACAACTCGTTCTCGTTCCACAGATATCCACGCTTCCCGCGCATGAGCAGAAGGCGAGGGCGCTGCTGCGCTGGTTGGTCAAACGGCGCATCGTCGAGGCGCTGCCGACCACCTGTGGCCAGGGCGGCAACGGCATGGCCTATGCCATCGGTCCGGGGGCGCGACAGATCGCCGAGCGCCCCGAGCTGTTGCCGTACGGCCAGCCCCACAATGGCCTGGAGATCATCACCCACCGCTGCATCTATGTGCCGACGCGCGGCTTTCTCGAAGAGGCGGGGTGTGCCGAGTGTCGGCGGGAGGTGGGGGTGCCGCTGTTCGACAGCCTGGAGGTCTGGTGGCCAGGGGAAACCGACAATTTCACCTGCCCGGAATGCGGGCATGAGGATGACATCAACGGTTTCCTGTTCCTGCAGCCCTGCGGCTTCTCCAACCTGGGCTTCATCTTCAACGGCTGGGTGGAGGCCGGACTGCGCCCGGCGTTCGTCGAGGAGTTCGGCGAACGCCTGGGCTTCGCCCTCCGCCAGGTGCGGGTCGACGACCCGGCCTGAGCCGGGCGGCGACCGCGACGGCTGCCAGCGGCGGTCGTCGCTGGCACATCGCCTCAGAAGGTGATGCTGGCCGACAGGCGGGCGGTGCGTGGCTGGCCGACGCTGACGTTGAGCTCGCTACCCGTGGTGGAGGGGTAGTAGTGCTTGTCGAAGATGTTGTCCAGGTTCAGCTGCAATGCGGTCTGCTGGCCCAGCAGCGGATACTCCCAGCGAATGAACGCATCGGCCAGCGTATAGCTGTCGAGGCGGAAGCTGTCGGCATTGTCGCCGGTGCGTTCGCCGACATAGCGAGCGCCGCCGCCGATGCGCCAATGGCCCAGCTGTTCGTCGATGGGCAGATCGTGGGTCAGGTAGAGGCTGCCGGTGTGGCGCGGCGCCTGGGCGAGCCGGTTGCCTTCGTTGACGGGGTCGTCGAGAACTTCCGTGTGGGTGTAGGCGTAGGTGGCGATCAGCGCCCAGCGCTCGGCGATCTGCCCGGCGAGATCCAGCTCCACGCCGCGCGAGCCGACCTTGCCGGCGGCTTCGATGTCATCACCGGAGCCCACAACGACGTTCTCCTTGACGATGTCGAACAGCGCCAGGTTCAGGCTCAGGCCCGGTCGCAGGTCGTATTTCGCGCCAACTTCGTAGCTGCGTCCTTCTTCCGGGTCGAAGGTCTGGCCGCTGTCGGTGACGCTGGTGTTGGGGACGAACGAACGGCTGTAGTTGCCATACAGCGAGAGTGCCTCGCTGGCCTTGTAGACCAGCCCGGTGAAGGGAATCAGGGTCTGGTCATTCTTGCTGTACAGCTCGCTGCGACTGGCGCCCAGCCCCTGGGCGATGTACTGGTCGTAGTGCTGATAGCGGCCGCCCAGTACCAGAATCCAGCGTTCGTCGAGGTGCCAGTTGTCCTTGAGGTAGAGCGAGGTCGACGTCAGCTCGTTGCGACGGTTGCTCTGCGTGGCGCTGACCACGCTGGGTTCGGGCAGGTTGCCGTAGACCGGGTCGTGGATGCTGATGTCGCGCCGCATGCTGGCGAGGTTGCGGTAGGTCTTGCCGCGGTACTGGTCATTGAGTTCGTGCTCGACACCGATCAGCAGGTCATGCCGCTGGCCGAACAGGCGCTGCTGGCCGATGAAGTCCAGGCTGCTGTAGCGGGTTTCATCGTCGTAGTGCGCGCCGTTGCCGACGCGCCTGAAGGTGCCGGTCGTGGCATTCAGCGAGTTGGCCACCGGCTGGGCGATGGAGAGGCCGTAAGTGTCATTGTTCCAGGCGTGGGTGAAACGGGTCTTCCAGTCGTCGTTCAACTGATACTCGAATACCGCGCGGGCGCTCTCGGCGATGCCCCGGGTTTCGGCCCAGCGCTCATCCAGGCGCTTGGCGTAGTCGTCAGCGGCCGGGTGGCCGTCGCTGAACACGGTGCCCCGGTCGAACGGTGCGGAGTAATCGTTGTATTCGTACGCCAGCGTCAGGCTGGCACGCTCGCCGGTCCAGGTCAGCGACGGGGCGATCAGCACCTGCTCGTGGCTACCGTAGTTGCGCCAGTAGTCTTCGTGCTGGCGCTCGGTGATGAGGCGGTAGGCCAGGCCGCTGTCACCCAGCGGGCCGGTGGTGTCCAGCGACAGCGAGCCGCCGCCCTCGCTGAACAGGGAGCCGCTCAGGGTCGTGCGCTGCTGGTACTGCGGCAGCTTGCTGATGACGTTGATCAGCCCGCCCGGGTCCATCGCGCCATAGAGCAGTGCGGCAGGCCCCTTGAGTACCTCCACCCGTTCGCTGGTGGCGGTGAAGTTCTTCGACAGGTTCGAGCGGATGCCGTCACGCAGGATCGAACCGTCGGAGTTGGTGCCGAAGCCGCGCTTGATGAAGGCATCCTTGGTGCTGCCCAGGGTGTTGCTCTGGCTGACACCGCTGACGAACTTCATCGCGTCGTCCAGCGAGCGGACCTGAAAGTCTTCGATGGTCTGCGGTGTCACCACCTGGACCGATTGAGCCTCATCCTTGAGTGCAACGGAGGTTTTGCTGGCCGTGCTGCTGCGCCTGGCCTGGTAACCGTCATCGTCGACGACGGGGGCGGCGACGATGTCCTGGCTGGGCAGTTCCAGTTCCTGCGCCAGCAGCTGGGAGGTCGGGAGCAGGCAAAGGCTCAGCAGCGCTGCGCGCGGGCAGCACCGGGATAGGCGGGTGAGTTTCATTTGTTACTCGGGTGCGGATGTTTTTGAGAATCATTATTTTATGATCTCTCTGCCATCGCTGCCTAGCGTCACACTTTGCATTGAGTGCATCGCGGTGGCTGGGTATAATGCCGCGCTTCTTATTTTCCCGCTCGGGAGCCCGCCCATGCTGCGCATCAGCCAAGAAGCACTCACTTTCGACGACGTCCTGCTCATCCCCGGATACTCCGAGGTACTGCCCAAGGACGTCAGCCTGAAGACCCGCCTGACCCGCGGCATCGAACTGAACATCCCGCTGCTGTCCGCTGCCATGGACACCGTCACCGAAGCGCGCCTGGCCATCGCCATGGCCCAGGAAGGCGGCATCGGCATCATCCACAAGAACATGACCATCGAGCAGCAGGCGGCGGAAGTCCGCAAGGTCAAGAAGTTCGAGGCCGGCGTGGTCAAGGACCCGATCACCATCGAAGCTGACGCCACCGTGCGTGACCTGTTCGAGCTGACCCGCCAGAACAACATCTCGGGTGTACCGGTGCTGTCCGGCGGCGACCTGGTGGGTATCGTCACCTCCCGCGACGTGCGCTTCGAGAATCGCCTGGATGCCCTGGTACGTGACGTGATGACGCCGAAAGAGCGCCTGGTCACCGTCAAGGAAGGCGCCGACAAGGAAACCGTGCGTGAGCTGCTGCACAAGCACCGCATCGAGAAGGTCCTGATCGTCGACGACGCCTTCACCCTCAAGGGCATGATGACCGTCAAGGACATCGAGAAGGCCAAGGCCTACCCGCTGGCCAGCAAGGACGACCAGGGTCGTCTGCGTGTCGGTGCTGCCGTCGGCACCGGTGCCGATACCGGTGATCGCGTGGCTGCACTGGTCAACGCCGGGGTGGACGTGATCATCGTCGACACCGCTCACGGTCACTCCAAGGGCGTGATCGACCGCGTACGCTGGGTCAAGCAGAACTTCCCGGAAGTCCAGGTCATCGGTGGCAACATCGCTACTGGCGCGGCTGCCAAGGCGCTGGTCGAAGCGGGCGCCGACGGTGTCAAGGTCGGTATCGGCCCGGGCTCGATCTGCACCACCCGTATCGTTGCCGGCGTCGGCGTCCCGCAGATTTCCGCCGTGGCCAATGTGGCTGCCGCCCTGGCCGGTACTGGTGTGCCGCTGGTCGCCGATGGTGGCATCCGCTTCTCCGGTGACCTGTCCAAGGCCATCGTCGCTGGCGCCTCCGCCGTGATGATCGGTTCCATGCTGGCCGGTACCGAAGAGGCGCCGGGCGAAGTCGAACTGTTCCAGGGGCGTTCCTACAAGGCTTACCGTGGCATGGGTTCGCTGGGTGCCATGGCACAGGCGCAAGGCTCGAGCGACCGCTACTTCCAGGACTCCTCGGCCGGTGCCGAGAAGCTGGTGCCGGAAGGCATCGAAGGCCGCGTACCCTACAAGGGCGCCATGGCTGCCATCGTTCACCAGCTGATGGGTGGCCTGCGTGCCTCCATGGGCTACACCGGCTGCGCCACCGTCGAGGAGATGCGCACAAAGCCCGAGTTCGTGCGCATCACGGGCGCCGGCATGGCCGAATCGCATGTCCACGACGTGCAGATCACCAAGGAAGCCCCGAACTACCGGGTTGGTTGATCCGCTGCAATGTTATGAATAACGGGGCTGTTCGATCAGCCCCGTGTCATTTGTGAATACCTACGAGAGACGGCCATGGCCCAAGACATTCACGCCCACCGCATCCTGATTCTGGACTTCGGTTCCCAGTACACCCAACTGATCGCCCGTCGCGTGCGCGAGATCGGCGTCTATTGCGAACTGCACCCCTGGGACATGAGCGACGAGGACATCCGCGCCTTCGCCCCGCGCGGCATCATCCTCGCCGGTGGTCCGGAGTCGGTGCACGAAGCCAACAGCCCGCGTGCACCGCAGGCGGTGTTCGACCTGAATGTGCCGGTGCTGGGCATCTGCTACGGCATGCAGACCATGGCCGAGCAGCTCGGTGGCAAGGTGGAAGGTTCCGACCTGCGCGAATTCGGCTACGCCCGTGTCGACGTGGTCGGCAAGAGCGAGCTGCTCACCGGCATCGAAGACCATGTCGACGCCGACGGCGTGCTCGGTCTGGATGTGTGGATGAGCCACGGTGACAAGGTCACCCGCCTGCCGGAAGGCTTCCACGTACTGGCTGCCACCCCGAGCTGCCCGATCGCCGCCATGTGCGACGACGCCCGCCACTACTACGGCGTGCAGTTCCACCCGGAAGTGACCCATACCAAGCAGGGTGGTCGCATCCTGTCGCGCTTCGTCCTGGAGATCAGCGGCTGCGAAGCCCTGTGGACCCCGGCCAACATCGTCGATGACGCCGTTGCTGCGGTACGCGCCCAGGTTGGCGATGCCAACGTCCTGCTCGGCCTGTCCGGCGGCGTGGACTCCTCGGTGGTCGCCGCGCTGCTGCACAAGGCCATCGGCGACCAGCTGACCTGCGTGTTCGTCGACAACGGTCTGCTGCGCCTGCACGAAGGCGACCAGGTGATGGCCATGTTCGCCGAGAACATGGGCGTCAAGGTGATCCGCGCCAACGCCGAAGAGCAGTTCCTCGGCAACCTGGCCGGCGAAGCCGACCCGGAGAAGAAACGCAAGATCATCGGCCGCACCTTCATCGACGTGTTCGATGCCGAGGCCAGCAAGCTGGACAACATCCGCTTCCTCGCCCAGGGCACCATCTACCCGGACGTGATCGAGTCGGCTGGCGCCAAGAGCGGCAAGGCTCACGTGATCAAGAGCCACCACAACGTCGGTGGCCTGCCGGAGGAAATGAACCTCAAGCTGGTCGAGCCGCTGCGCGAACTGTTCAAGGACGAAGTGCGCAAGATCGGCCTGGAACTGGGCCTGCCCTACGACATGGTCTACCGCCACCCGTTCCCGGGCCCGGGCCTGGGTGTGCGCATCCTCGGCGAAGTGAAGAAGGAGTACGCCGACCTGCTGCGTCGTGCCGACCACATCTTCATCGAAGAGCTGCGCAAGGCCGACTGGTACCACAAGACCAGCCAGGCATTCGTGGTGTTCCAGCCGGTGAAGTCGGTCGGCGTGGTCGGTGACGGCCGTCGCTACGCCTGGGTCGTCGCCCTGCGCGCCGTGGAAACCGTGGACTTCATGACCGCTCGCTGGGCGCACCTGCCCTACGAGCTGCTGGAGACCGTCAGCGGCCGCATCATCAACGAGATCGAAGGCATCTCCCGCGTCACCTACGACGTGTCGAGCAAACCGCCAGCGACCATCGAGTGGGAATAAGCGCGTAACGAAGGGCAGCCCATTGGCTGCCCTTCGTCTATCCGGGGTTATGCGCCGACCTCATTAGTGCACATCGCGACATGCGCAATCTGTCTAGAGCCCATGCCTGGCTGGCCTAGCCTTGTAATGGAAAGGCTACTCAGGCGGGGCTATCACCATGTCCGAGCATGTTGACTGGCGCCTACGCGGCGCTGGTGTGGATCTGTGCAATTGCGACTATGGATGTCCTTGTCAATTCAACGCTCTGCCCAGTCACGGCACCTGTGAAGCTGCGGTGGGGTATCACATCGAGGAGGGGCATTTCGGCGATGTGGCGCTGGCCGGTTTGAACGTGGCCTGCACCTTCTTCTGGCCGGGTGCCGTGCACGAGGGGCATGGCCAGTGTCAGGCGTTTATCGATGAACGCGCTACGGCGGCGCAACGGCAGGCACTGCTGACCATTCTCAGCGGTCAGGAGCAGGTGCCGACTGCATTCTTCGCGATCTTTGCCAGTACTGTGGAAACCATGCATGAGCCTCAGTTCGTGCCGGTTGAGGTCAGTACGGATCGTGCCGCGCTGACGGCCACTATCCGTGTGCCGGGTGTGCTGGACGGATACGCGGAGCCCATTCGCAATCCGGTGGACGGTTCTGTGCACCGGGCTCGACTGTTGCTACCCGACGGCTTCGAGTTTGCGGAGACGGACTGCGCCAGCGCCACGTTCAACTGCTCCGGGGCGATCAGGCTGAACTATGCCGGGCGCAATGCCATGCTCTATGACCTGCACATGGGGCCCAATGGCATCATCCACGCCTAGCAACCTGGTGGACCGGCGTGCGCTGCTGGCCAGCGCGGTGATTCTGCTGATCAGCGCACTGGCCTGGTGGTGGCAGGTCGAGCAGGCCGCGCTGATGGCGGCCATGGGCGACATGCAGATGCCGCCAACCCGCTGGTGGTCGCGTGAGGGCGCGCTGACCTTGCTGATGTGGGTAGTGATGATGCAGGCGATGATGTTGCCTGCGGCGCTTCCGGTGTTCCTGCTCTATCAGCGCTGTCTGCAGCGCGATCCCTTGCGCGTGCTCAAGCTGTTGCTGTTCTGCGCCGCCTATGCCGTGCTCTGGAGTCTGTTCGCGGTACTGATGACGCTGCTGCAGATGCTGGGCGAACGGCTGGGTTGGCTGGAGCCGATGACATTGCGCCTGCCGCTGTGGTTGGGGGCATCGGTGTTGCTGGTGGCAGGGGCCTATCAGCTGACCCAGGCCAAGGCGACCTGCCTGGCGCATTGCCAGAGTCCGTTGCACTTCCTGCAGCATCATGTGCGAGCTGGCCTCTCGGGGGCGTGGGGGCTGGGCTTGCATCATGGCCTGTACTGCATTGGCTGTTGCTGGGCGCTGATGCTGGTGTTGCTGGTGGTCGGCGCCATGAGTCTGTGGGGGATGGCCGGGCTGGCCCTCATGGTCTTGGCGGAGAAATGGCTGCCACTGGGGCCGCGCTGGCGCCTTTTCAGTGGCGTCAGCCTGATGCTGTGCGCGGCAGGTCTCGCCGTCTGGACGCTGCGCTAGAGGCCGGTGCGACGATTGGCCGTTCGACTTTGCCGGGAGAGGGCGCCTAAAATGCGACTCTCTCTCGTTTGGCCTCGCGAGCACTGAGTGCGAGGCTGACGGCCGCTCGGTCGAACACAGGTGATGAATGAAGTTGAAACGTAGACAGGTGCTGCTCGGCCTGGCCGGTCTCGGTGTGGTCGGCCTTGGCGCTGGCGGCGTGCGCTACTGGCTGGGGCGTCCGGAGAACGTCGCGACCCATGATTACGAGCTGATCGCTGCGCCGGTCGATATGGAGCTGGTGCCGGGACATGTGACGCCGGCCTGGGGGTACGGTGGTCAGGCGCCTGGGCTGGAGCTGCGGTGCCGCCAGGGCGAGCGGCTGCGGGTGCGCTTCATCAACAAGCTGGAGCAGCAGAGCACCATCCACTGGCATGGCATCAGGCTGCCGCTGGAAATGGATGGCGTGCCCTATGTCTCGCAGGCGCCGGTGTTGCCGGGCGAGTACTTCGACTACGACTTCATCTGCCACGACGCGGGCAGCTTCTGGTATCACCCGCATACCACCAGCGCCGAGCAACTGGGGCGCGGGCTGGTCGGGCCGCTGATCGTCGAGGAGCGCGAGCCGACCGGCTTTCGCCATGAGCGCACGCTGAGCCTGAAGACCTGGCATATCGATGAGCAGGGCGCGTTCACGCCGTTCATGGTGCCGCGCCAGGCGGCGCGTGAAGGCACCCGTGGACGGCTGACGACCATCAACGGCACACCCAACCCGACGCTGGAACTGCCGGCGGGGCAGGTGGTGCGCCTGCGCCTGATCAACCTCGACAACACCGTCACCTACCGCCTCAACCTGCCGGGTGGCGAGGCGCGTATCTATGCCCTGGACGGCAACCCCGTGCAGCCCCGGCCATTGGGCAAGGCGTACTGGCTCGGTCCGGGCATGCGCATCGACCTGGCGCTCAGGGTGCCGGCCGCCGGCGAGACGCTGTCGCTGCGCAATGGCCCGTTGCGTCTGGCGACCCTCGAGGGTGTCGCCAGCACGGAGGCAGCGGGCGACTGGCCACCGGCGTTGCCGGCCAACCCCATCGCCGAGCCTGACCTGGCGCGTGCCGAGACCCTGCGCTTCAACTTCGAGTGGGCGGCAGCCCTGGCATCGCCGGCCGACGAAGCGGCCGGGCGCTACAAGTACTGGCAGATCAACGGCCAGGCCTGGGACATCAATGACAAGACCTGTGCCGACCGGCCCATCGCCACGCTGAAGAAGGATGGTCACTATATCTTCGTGCTGCGCAACATGGCGCAGTACCAGCACCCGATCCACCTGCACGGCATGACCTTCAAGGTGCTGGGTTCCGACCGACGCAAGATCGTGCCGTACTTCACCGATACCTATCTGCTGGGCAAGAACGAGACGGCGCGCATCGCCTTCGTCGCCGATAATCCCGGGGTATGGATGTTCCATTGCCATGTGATCGACCATATGGAAACGGGGCTGATGGCGGCCATCGAAGTGGTGTAGGGTGGGCGCCGTTTTCAGGCCGGCCTCGGTGGCCGGCCACCCTACGGATTGATGCAATGAAGCGACCGCAGATCATCGACCGCTCGCGCGACGAGCACTTCATGCGCCTGGCGCTCGACCAGGCACGCCTGGGCGCGGAGCAGGGCGAGGTGCCGGTCGGTGCGGTGCTGGTGCAGGACGGCGAGGTGGTGGGGCAGGGCTACAACTGCCCGATCCTGCGCCACGACCCCAGTGCCCATGCCGAGATGGTGGCGATCCGCGCTGCCGCGCTGTCGGTGCAGAACTATCGGCTGCCGGGCAGCACCTTGTACGTCACGCTGGAGCCCTGCAGTATGTGCGCCGGTCTGATCGTGCACGCCCGGATCGCGCGGGTGGTATTCGCCGCCAGCGAACCGCGTGCAGGGGTGGCGATCAGTCAGGGGCAGTTCTTCGACCAGGGTTTTCTCAACCATCGCGTACTGGTTGAGGGCGGTCTGCTGGCCGACGAGAGCGGGGCGCTGCTGAAACAATTCTTCAAGGCTCGGCGTGGCTGAGCATCGTCACAGGACATCATCATGAACAAAGGGATATTGGGGCTGCTGGCACTGTTGGCGTTGCCGGTAGCGGCCGAGGAACAGGAGGTGTACCTGCTGGCCACGGTGCAGCTGGGCGGCTCCAATCTGGCGCAGAGCATCTTCCTGCACGAGCCGCAGATCACCACGCTCGAGGACTGCCAGGAGGCCGTGCGGGTCGGTCAGCGTGACCGCGACTGGCAGCGTTATCACCACATCTTCATGCGCGACCGTTTCCAGGGCTTCACCGGCCACCTGGATTACCGCTGCGTGTTCAGTGCCCAGCGCTTCAGTGGCTGGAACGACAGGGCACGCTACAACCAGCCCTACCTGATCAGCATCGACGAGCAGGCCAATCTGCAGGTCGAGCGCATGTCGAGTCAGGCTCAGTGCGCCACGCGTCTGAAGGGGCTGGCACAGGCGCAGCGGGCGATCAGTCGCTGCTCGGTGGGCAACCAGAACCTGCTGTAAGGGCTTACAGCGGCGGGGTTTCTTCTTCGGGCTTGCGTTTGTCGATGCCCGGCACATGGACGCCGCTCTCGGCGACCTGCGTGCCTTCCAGCTGCGGCTGGGTCACCCAGGTGAGGATGTCGTAGTAGCGGCGGATGTTGCGCACGAAGTGCACCGGCTCACCGCCACGGGCATAGCCGTAGCGCGTCTTGCTGTACCACTGCTTCTGCGCCAGGCGCGGCAGGATCTTCTGCACGTCGGCCCACTTGTTCGGGTCCAGGCCTTCGGCTTCGGTCAGCTTGCGCGCATCTTCCAGGTGACCGCCGCCGACGTTGTAGGCTGCCAGGGCGAACCAGGTGCGGTCCGGCTCGGCGATGCCTTCCGGCAGTTGCTGATGAACCTGGATGAAGTAGCGGGCGCCACCATCGATGCTCTGCTTGGGGTCGAGCCGGTTGGAGACGCCTACCGACTGTGCGGTGCGCTGGGTGAGCATCATCAGGCCGCGCACGCCGGTCTTGGAGGTGGCATTGGGTTGCCACAGCGATTCCTGGTAGCCCATCGCGGCCAGCAGGCGCCAGTCGATCTGGTTGGCCTGGCCGGCCTGGCGGAACATCTTCTCGTAGCGCGGCAGGCGCTTCTGCAGGTGCTGGGCGAAGGTGTAGGCGCCCACGTAGCCGAGCACGTCGACATGGCCGTAGTAGCGTTCCTTCAGGCGCTGCAGGGTGCCGTTGGCCTGGGCGCGCTCGAGGAAGGCGTCGATCTCCAGCAGCAGGCTCTCGTCGTCACCGGCGGCCACGGCCCAGCGCATGGTGTTGGTGTCGTCCAGGTCGAACGCGACGCGTACGTTGGGGAAGTACACCTGGTTCATCGCCAGCTCGTTGGAGTCGACCAGGGTCAGGTCGATCTGCCCTTCGTCGACCATGCGCAGCAGGTCGACCACCTCGACGGCGTCGGAGACTTCGAACTTGAGTTCGGGGAACCGCTGTTTCAGGGCTTCCAGCTGCTCGGCATGGCTGCTGCCGGCCAGCACCAGGATACGCTTGCCGACCAGGTCTTCCGGCTTGGTCGGGCGAGACTCGCCGTTGCGGTAGATGACCTGCGGCGTGACTTCCAGATAAGGGATGGAGAAGCGTGCCTGGCGCTGGCGCTGCGGCGTATCCACCAGGCCGGCTGCTGCCATCACCGGGCCGTCGGGGCGGGCGAGGCTGGAGAACAGGCTGTCGAGATTGTCTGCCGTCTCGATCTTCAGTTCGAGGCCGAGGTCGGCGGCGAAACGCTTGGCCAGTTCGTATTCGAAACCGGTAGCGCCGTTGCGGTCCTGGAAGTAGGTGGCGGGGCTGTTACGAGTGACCACGCGCAGCTCACCCTCCGCCTTTACCTGCTCGAGTACGCTGGGCTTGGGGTCTTCGCCACAGCCAGTGAGCATCAGGAGGGTTCCAATCGCCAACAGCCCTGTGGCGCAACGCATGCGTATCGCAGGTCGTGCAAACATCGGCGCAGTATACGCAAAGCATCGTCGCTGCCATATCTCGACAGCGACGCGCTTCTCTGCTAGCGATCGCCCGTCTCGAAAGCGCCCGGCACGGGTGCTGTGAACGCGGCTTTAGGCTAGAATGCACGGCCTCTAAGCACACCCCTTCTCCAGAGGCTGTACCGACGATGTTGATCCTGCGCGGCGCTCCCGCCCTTTCCGCTTTCCGCCATGGCAAATTGCTCGAGCAACTGACCAGCAAGGTGCCGGCCGTGACCGGGCTGTACGCCGAGTTCGCGCATTTCGCCGATGTCACCGGCGTACTCAACACCGATGAAGAGCAGGTGCTGGCGCGCCTGCTCAAGTACGGCCCGAGCGTCGCTGTGCAGGAACCCAGCGGCAAGCTGTTCCTGACCATTCCGCGTTTCGGCACCATCTCGCCCTGGTCGAGCAAGGCCAGCGATATCGCCCGCAACTGTGGCCTGGCCAAGATCCAGCGCCTGGAGCGCGGTATCGCCTATTACGTCAGCGGTGAACTGAGCGAGGCCGACAGCGCTGCCGTCGCCGCGCTGCTGCATGACCGCATGACCCAGCTGGTGCTGAGCACCCTCGAGGACGCTGCGGCACTGTTCAGCCATGCCCAGCCCAAGCCGCTGACCGCCGTGGACATCCTAGGTGGTGGCCGTGTGGCGCTGGAGCAGGCCAACCAGGACCTCGGTCTGGCACTGGCCGAGGACGAGATCGACTACCTGGTCAAGAGCTTCAATGACCTGGGGCGCAACCCGCACGACATCGAACTGATGATGTTCGCCCAGGCCAACTCCGAGCACTGCCGCCACAAGATCTTCAATGCCAGCTGGGACATCGACGGCGAGAGCCAGGACAAGTCGCTGTTCGGCATGATCAAGAACACCTACCAGATGCACAGCGACGGCGTGCTGTCCGCCTACAAGGACAACGCCTCGGTCATCGAAGGCTTCAGCGCCGGGCGCTTCTTCCCCAATCCGGAAAGCCGCCAGTACGGCGCGGTGCAGGAGCCGGTGCACATCCTGATGAAGGTGGAGACGCACAACCACCCGACCGCCATCGCGCCGTTCCCTGGCGCCTCCACCGGCTCCGGTGGCGAGATCCGCGACGAAGGCGCGACCGGTCGTGGCGCCAAGCCCAAGGCGGGCCTGACCGGTTTCTCGGTGTCCAACCTGAACATCCCCGATTTCCTCCAGCCCTGGGAAAAGCCGTACGGCAAGCCCGAGCGCATCGTCAGCGCGCTGGACATCATGATCGAAGGCCCGCTCGGCGGCGCCGCGTTCAACAACGAATTCGGCCGTCCGGCGCTCAACGGTTATTTCCGTACCTTCGAGCAGGCGGTCGCCAGCCCGCGTGGCGAGGAAGTGCGCGGCTACCACAAGCCGATCATGCTCGCTGGCGGCCTCGGCAATATCCGTGAGAACCACGTGCAGAAGGGCGAGATCTCGGTCGGCGCCAAGCTGATCGTGCTCGGTGGCCCGGCCATGCTCATCGGCCTGGGTGGTGGCGCCGCGTCGTCGATGGCCACCGGCGCCAGCTCGGCCGACCTGGACTTCGCTTCGGTGCAGCGCGAGAACCCGGAAATGGAACGCCGCTGCCAGGAGGTCATCGACCGCTGCTGGCAACTGGGCGAAGCCAACCCGATCAAGTTCATCCACGACGTCGGCGCCGGTGGTATCTCCAACGCCCTGCCGGAACTGATCAACGATGGCGGCCGTGGCGGTCGCTTCGAGCTGCGCAAGGTGCCCAACGACGAGCCGGGCATGGCCCCGCACGAGATCTGGTGCAACGAGTCGCAGGAACGCTACGTGATGAGCGTGGATGCTGCCGACTTCGAGCGCTTCCAGGCCATCTGCGAGCGTGAGCGCTGCCCGTTCGCCGTGGTCGGCGAGGCCACGGCCGAACCGCACCTGACCGTGACCGACAGCCATTTCAGCAACACCCCGGTGGACATGCCGCTGGAAGTGCTGCTGGGCAAGCCGCCGCGCATGCACCGCAGCGTGCAGCGTGAAGCCGAGCAGGGCGACGATTTCGCCGCCAGCGCGGTGGCCATCGATGAGGCCATCGAGCGCGTGCTGCGCCACCCGGCCGTGGCCAGCAAGAGCTTCCTGATCACCATCGGCGACCGCAGCATCACCGGCCTCGTCGCGCGCGACCAGATGGTCGGCCCGTGGCAGGTGCCGGTGGCCGATTGCGCCGTCACCGCCACCAGCTTCGACGTCTACACCGGTGAAGCCATGGCGATGGGCGAGCGCACGCCGCTGGCTCTGCTCGATGCCCCGGCTTCCGGGCGCATGGCAGTCGGTGAAACCATCACCAACCTGGCGGCTGCGCGAATCGGCAAGCTGTCCGACATCAAACTGTCGGCCAACTGGATGGCCGCTGCCGGCCATCCGGGTGAAGACGCGCGTCTGTACGACACCGTCAAGGCCGTCGGCATGGAGCTGTGCCCGGCACTGGGTATCACCATCCCGGTGGGCAAGGACTCCATGTCGATGAAGACCCGCTGGCAGGACGAGGGCGTCGACAAGAGCGTCACCGCGCCGTTGTCGCTGGTCATCTCCGGCTTCGCGCCGGTGCAGGACATCCGCCAGACCCTGACCCCGCAACTGCGCATGGACAAGGGCGAAACCGATCTGATCCTGATCGATCTGGGTCGTGGCCAGAACCGCATGGGCGCGTCGATCCTGGCGCAGGTCTATGCGCAGATCGGCCAGCAGGCACCGGACCTCGACG
This sequence comes from Pseudomonas sp. BMW13, assembly GCF_013357275.1. Taxonomy (NCBI): domain Bacteria; kingdom Pseudomonadati; phylum Pseudomonadota; class Gammaproteobacteria; order Pseudomonadales; family Pseudomonadaceae; genus Pseudomonas; species Pseudomonas sp. BMW13. The sequence continues at coordinate 88,189 of NZ_SUKD01000004.1, forward strand.
ACGCCGAAGACCTCAAGGCCTTCTTCGCCGTGATCCAGGGCCTGAACGCCGACGGCCACCTGCTGGCCTACCACGATCGCTCCGACGGCGGCCTGCTGACCACCGTGCTGGAAATGGCCTTCGCCGGTCATTGCGGGCTGTCGCTGAACCTCGACGCACTGGCGGACGATGCCTCCGAGCTGCCGGCGGTGCTGTTCAACGAAGAGCTGGGCGCGGTGATCCAGGTGCGCCAGGACGCCACTCCGGAAGTGCTGGCGCAGTTCAGCGCCGCAGGCCTGGATGACTGCGTGGCGGTGATCGGCCAGGCGGTGAACAACGGCGACGTCAACATCAGCTTCAACGGCGAGTCGGTGTTTGCCGGCGAGCGTCGTCTGCTGCAGCGTCAGTGGGCGGAAACCAGCTATCGCATCCAGCGCCTGCGCGACAACGCCCAGGGTGCCGACCAGGAATTCGACCTGCTGCTGGAAGAAGACAACCCCGGTCTGTCGGTCAAGCTCGGCTTCGACGTCAACCAGGACATCGCCGCGCCCTACATCAAGAAGGGCGTGCGTCCGCAAGTGGCGATCCTGCGCGAGCAGGGCGTCAACGGCCAGGTGGAAATGGCCGCCGCGTTCGACCGCGCCGGTTTCTCGGCCATCGACGTGCACATGAGCGATATCCTCGCCGGTCGTGTCAGCCTGGAAGAGTTCAAGGGCCTGGTGGCCTGTGGTGGCTTCTCCTACGGTGACGTGCTCGGCGCCGGTGAGGGCTGGGCCAAGTCGGTGCTGTTCAATGCCCGCGCCCGCGATGCCTTCCAGGGCTTCTTCGAGCGTCGCGACAGCTTCGCCCTCGGCGTGTGCAACGGCTGCCAGATGATGAGCAACCTGCACGAGCTGATTCCGGGCACCGAGTTCTGGCCGCACTTCGTGCGCAACCGCTCCGAGCAGTTCGAGGCGCGCGTGGCCATGGTCCAGGTGCAGGAGTCGGCGTCGATCTTCCTGCAGGGCATGGCCGGTTCGCGCATGCCGATCGCCATCGCCCACGGCGAGGGCCATGCCGAGTTCGAGAGCGAAGAGGCGCTGCTGGAGGCGGACCTGTCCGGCACCGTGGCCCTGCGTTACGTCGACAACCATGGCAAGGTCACCGAAGCCTACCCGGCCAACCCCAACGGTTCGCCGCGTGGCATCACTGGCCTGACCAGCCGTGACGGCCGCGTGACCATCATGATGCCGCACCCGGAGCGGGTGTTCCGCGCCGTGCAGAACTCCTGGCGCCCGGATGAGTGGCAGGAAGACGGCGGCTGGATGCGCATGTTCCGCAACGCCCGCGTCTGGGTGGACTGACAGCGGCCGCCTAGCGGCCCTCTGCTGACCCTCTCCCGTCATCGGGAGAGGGGCCGGCCCTGGCGTTCGTAGCCCGGATGCAATCCGGGAAAACCTGTGGCATACCTTCCCTGGATTTCATCCGACTACGCAGGCCTTGTGCATGGCCGATGATCCTCTGCCCATTCTCCCCGAAGTTCGCCTGGTCAGCCCCGGCGAAGCCCATCGCCTGTGCCGCTGCGGCCAGTCTGGGCAGTTGCCGGACTGCCACGCCGGTTGCCCGCAATCCCTGATCCTGCGTCCCGAGCGCGAGCAGCGACTGTTGCTCTGCCGCTGCGGACGCTCACGGAGCATGCCTCATTGCGATGGCAGCCACAGCCCGCCGGCACCCAGCCTGGCCGACAAGTGGCGGCGTTTTTTCGCCGGCAGCTGAGAACGTCACGCCGATCATTCGAGTCGAACGCAGCGAATCGTTTCCCGCCTCGGGCGGATTTGTGCGGGCGACCGCAAGACAAAATCATGGCGAAATGACACTATATTGGCGTCATGACTTGTCTGCTGTTCGGTTGCCCATCTGCGGAGAACTTGATGTACAAACTGTGTTTCTATGTGCCGGAAGCCCATCTGGAGCCGGTGAAAAAAGCGGTGTTCGCTGCCGGGGGCGGGCGTATCGGCCTCTATGACAGTTGCTGCTGGCAGGTGCTCGGCCAGGGCCAGTTTCGCGCTCTGGAGGGCAGTCAGCCGTTCCTGGGGCAGGTCGGCGAGATCGAACAGGTTGCCGAGTGGAAGGTGGAGATGGTCGTCGCGGACGAGCTGATCCACGATGCGGTCAAGGCCCTGAAAAAACACCACCCGTACGAGACGCCGGCCTTCGACGTCTGGCGACTGTCCGATCTGCAGTTCTGAAAAAGGCGCCGATGGCGCCTTTTTCGTGGCGTGACCTCAGGGGCGAATCTCGATCAGCGTCCCGTCCTTGACCAGGCTCCACACCTCGCGCATGTCGTCGTTCTTCATGGCGATGCAGCCCTCGGTCCAGTCGAGGGTGTGGAAGAACCACTCGGGGTACTCCTCGTCCAGCGGCGTGCCGTGGATCATGATCATGCCGCCCGGTGGCACACCGGCGTTCTTCGCGTGTGCCAGGTCACGGGCATTGGGGTAGGAGATGTGCAACGACAACTGGTACTTGTCGCTCGGCTTGCGCCAGTCGATCCAGTAGAAACCTTCCGGCGTGCGCAGATCGCCCTCGCGCTGCTTGGCGCCGGTGGGCTGCTTGCCCAGGGAGATGCGGTAGGACCTGATGGTCTCGCCGCGCTGCTGCAGGTGCAGCTGGCGCTCGGACTTGAGGATGAGCACCTTGTCGACGGTGCGCGTGCCGCTCGCCGGCGTGGTGCTGGCGAAGGCATTGAGGCTGAGGGTCAGGCAAAGCAGGGGCAGCAACCAGCGCATCGGGATCGTCCGCAAGGGTCAACGGGGTGTGTAGTGGGCGCGCAGCGCTTCGAGGGGTTCGTTGCGTACCGGAAAGAGATTCTGCCGACGGTCGGCGAAGAAGCATTCTAAGGTACGGCCTATGGTGGGGAAAGCCAGCTCTGACCAGGGGATCTGCGCTTCGTCGAACAGGCGCACCTCCAGGCTTTCCTCGCCCACGGCGAAGTCGAGGTCGACCAGCTCCGCGCGAAACATCATGTACACCTGGCTGATGTGCGGCAGGTCGAAGAGGGTATAGAGACTGAGGTCGCGTACCCGCGCGCAGGCCTCTTCCAGGGTCTCGCGGGCCGCTGCCTGTTCGATGGTCTCGCCGTTCTCCATGAAACCGGCCGGCAGGGTCCAGTAGCCGCGGCGCGGCTCGATGGCGCGCCGGCACAGCAGGACCTGCTCGCCCCACACCGGCAGGCAGCCCGCGACGATGCGCGGGTTCTCGTAATGCACGGTGGTGCACTGGCTGCACACGTGGCGCATGCGGTTGTCGCCCGCTGGGATCATGCGGGTGACCGGGTTGCCGCACTGGCTGCAGAATTTCATGCCTGATCCTCGTTCATGGCGTTATCTTGGCGGTCCTGGTTCGGGCCGGCAAGCCCGCGATTCTGGCCGGCCAGCCCTTTCGTCGGGGTTGGGCGTGCGGCCGCTTTCATGCCATGATGCCGGGCAAAACAAGACTCCGAGTATGGCCATGCTGGACGAGTTGCTCCATCGCGTGCGCGATTATCGACCGCGCCCTCTGGAGGCCGGGCACAGCTTCCCCGAGGCGGCAGTGCTGGTCCCCATCACCCGTAGCGACGAACCTGAACTGGTGTTGACCCTGCGTGCCAGTGGGCTGTCGACCCACGGCGGTGAGGTTGCCTTCCCCGGTGGGCGTCGTGATCCGGAGGATCGTGACCTGGTGCATACCGCGCTGCGCGAGGCCGAGGAGGAGGTGGGGCTGCCACCGGGGCTCGTGGAGGTGCTCGGACCGCTCAGCCCGCTGGTGTCGCGTCACGGCATTCGCGTCACGCCCTATGTCGGGCTGGTGCCCGATTACGTCGAGTACAAGGCCAACGATGCGGAAATCGCCTCGGTGTTCTCCGTGCCGCTGGAGTTCTTCCGCAACGACCCGCGCGAAGTCACTCACCGTATCGATTACCTCGGGCAGAGCTGGTACGTGCCGTCCTACACCTATGACCAATATCGCATCTGGGGGCTGACGGCGATCATGGTCGTGGAGCTGGTCAACCTGCTCTACGACGCCGGGATCGCCCTGCACCAGCCGCCCGAACACTTCATACACCTGCGCTGAGGACTGACGAGCATGAAATATCGCCTGGGAGGCTCCCGTGTCGACGCCCATCCCGAAAGCTGGGTCGCGCCCAGCGCCGACCTGATCGGCAAGATTCGTCTGGACGCGGGGGCCAGTGTCTGGTTCGGCGCCGTGCTGCGTGGCGACAACGAGCTGATCCACATCGGTGAGAACAGCAACGTGCAGGATGGCACTGTCATGCACACGGACATGGGCTTTCCGCTGACTCTGGGCAAGGGCGTCACCGTGGGCCACAACGTGATGATGCACGGCTGCACGGTGGACGATTACAGCCTGATCGGCATCAATGCGGTCATCCTCAACGGCGCGAAGATTGGCAAGTTCTGCATCATCGGCGCCAACAGCCTGATTCCCGAGGGCAAGGTCATTCCCGATGGCAGCCTGGTCATGGGCAGCCCGGGCAAGGTGGTGCGCGAGCTCACCGAACAGCAGAAGAAGATGCTGGAGGCCAGTGCCGCCCATTACGTTCATAATGCCCAGCGCTATGCCCGAGAGCTGGTCGTTGACGATGAATGACGAGAAACCCGTGCGCTCTCCCTGCGTGCATGTCTGCGCGCTGGACGAGCAGGACATCTGCATCGGCTGTCAGCGCACGGCCGCCGAAATCACCCGCTGGGGCCGCATGGACAATGCCGAGCGCCGCGAGGTGCTGCAACGCAGCCTGGAGCGCGCCCGCGCTTCGGGCCATTTACTGATCCCCTCCTGATTCACTGTTCGAGGAACATTCATGCCCCGTATTGGAACCCCTCTATCGCCGAGTGCGACCCGTGTACTGCTGTGTGGTTGCGGTGAGCTCGGCAAGGAAGTGGTCATCGAACTGCAGCGTCTGGGTTGTGAAGTGATCGGTGTCGACCGCTACGCCAACGCCCCGGCGATGCAGGTCGCCCATCGCGCCCACGTGATCGACATGCTCGACGGCGCCGCCCTGCGTGCCGTGATCGAGAAGGAGCAGCCGCACTACATCGTCCCGGAAATCGAGGCCATCGCCACCGCCACGCTGGTCGAGCTGGAGGCCGAGGGGTTCAACGTGGTGCCCACCGCGCGTGCGGCGCAACTGACCATGAACCGTGAAGGCATCCGTCGCCTGGCGGCCGAAGAACTGGGGCTGCCGACCTCGCCCTATCATTTCTCCGACACCTACGAGGACTACGCCACAGCGGTGAAGTCCGTCGGTTATCCCTGCGTGGTCAAGCCGATCATGAGTTCCTCCGGCAAGGGCCAGAGCGTGCTGCGCAGCGATGCCGACCTGCAGAAATCCTGGGACTACGCCCAGGAAGGCGGGCGTGCGGGCAAGGGCCGGGTGATCGTCGAGGGCTTCATCGATTTCGACTACGAGATCACCCTGCTCACCGTGCGTCATGCCGGTGGCACCAGCTTCTGCGCGCCGATCGGCCATCGCCAGGAGGGTGGTGACTATCAGGAGTCCTGGCAGCCGCAACCGATGAGCCCGAAGGCGCTGGCCGAGTCCGAGCGCGTGGCGCTGGCGGTGACCGAGGCGCTCGGTGGCCGTGGCCTGTTCGGCGTCGAGTTGTTCGTCAAGGGCGATCAGGTCTGGTTCAGCGAGGTGTCGCCGCGTCCGCACGATACCGGCCTGGTGACCCTGATCTCCCAGGAGCTGTCCGAGTTCGCCCTGCATGCACGGGCCATTCTCGGCCTGCCGATTCCGCTCATTCGCCAGATGGGGCCGTCGGCTTCGGCGGTGATCCTGGTCGAGGGCAACTCGCAGCAGGCCAGCTTCGCCAACCTCGGTGCCGCCCTGAGCGAAGAGGACACGGCGCTGCGTCTGTTCGGCAAGCCCGAGGTCAAGGGGCAGCGCCGCATGGGCGTGGCGCTGGCCCGCGACGAGTCCATCGAAGCTGCCCGGGCCAAGGCCCTGCGCAGCGCGCAAGCGGTTCGCGTCCAGCTGTGAGCCGGCACGCGTTGTGGTGGCTGGCGACTCTGCCATTGCTGCCCATCGCGCTGCCGTTGGCCGTGCATACACGGCGCACGGCCCTGCGCCTGCCCGTGGCGCAGGGTGAACCTTGCGGACTGGCGGCCGCCGATCGGCCGGGTGAACCGCTACGTCTGTTGCTGATCGGCGAGTCGACCGTGGCGGGCGTCGGTGTGCGGGGGCTCGATCAGGCGCTGGCAAGCTGTCTGGCTGCCGCGCTGGCCGAGCACCTCGGCCGACCGGTGCAGTGGCGCGCCTGTGGCGAGAACGGCATCACCGCGCGCCAGGCGTGTGAGCGCCTGTTGCCACAGGCATTGGCCGAGCCGGCTGATCTGGTGCTGCTGGTCTTCGGGGTCAACGACACCACGCATCTCACTCCGGCCAGGCGCTGGCACCAGGCGCTGGTCGAGATGGCCGAGGCTTTCCGGGCGCAGGGCTGTCACGTGGCGTTCAGCGCGGTGCCGCCCCTGCGGCACTTCACGGCGTTGCCCTGGCTGTTGCGTCAGTTGATGGGCTGGCGGGCGAGTCTGCTGGACCGTGAGCTGCAAGCGCTGGCGCAGCGTTCTGGGGCGCTGCATTGCGCGCTGGACCTGCCGTTCGAGGCGCGCTACCTGGCCGAGGATGGTTACCACCCCTCGGCATTGGGCTATCGGGTATGGGGCGAGGGCCTCGCCGGGCGACTCAGTCCGCTGCTGCAGCGTCCGTCTTGACCTTTTCCACCTGCCAGACACGCACGCTCTTCACGCGGTTTTCCGCCGCCTGGAGGATTTCCAGGCGGTAGGGCCCGATCTTCAGGCAGACGCTGCTGTCGGGGATGCTCTCCAGCGCTTCGGTGATCAGGCCGTTGAGGGTCTTGGGGCCGTCGCTGGGCAGGTGCCAGCCGAGGGTCTTGTTCACTTCGCGGATGTAGGCGGCGCCATCGATGACCAGGGTGCCGTCTTCCTGCGGATGGATGTCCGGGCTGCGCAGGCTGTCCTGGTTGCTGAAGTCGCCGACGATCTCCTCGAGGATGTCTTCCAGAGTGACGATGCCGATCACGTCACCGTACTCGTCGACGACGATGCCGATGCGGCGTTTCTGCTTCTGGAAGTTGATCAGCTGGGTCGACAGCGGCGTGTTCTCCGGCACGAAGTAGGGTTCGTGGCAGGCCGCGAGCAGGGCCTCCTTGGTCAGCTGGTTGTGGCTCAGCAGGCGGGCGATCTGGCGCATGTGCACCACGCCCTCGATCTGGTTGATGTCGCCGCGGAATACCGGCAGCCGGGTGTGCGGTGTGCTGCGCAGCTGGCCGACGATGCTTTCCAGGTCGTCGTCGAGGTCGATGCCGGCAACTTCGTTGCGCGGAATCATGATGTCGTCGACCGTGACCCGCTCCAGATCGAGGATGCCCAGCAGCATGTTCTGGCGATTCTTCGGCAGCTCGGAACCGGATTCGCGCACCACGCTGCGCAGTTCCTCGGTGGACAGGCTGTCGCTGGCGCGTTGCGCCGGGTCGACGCCGAACAGGCGCAGCAGGCCGTTGCTGATCACGCCTGTCAGCCAGACCACGGGATAGAGCACGCGTTGCAGCAGGCTCAGTACGCGGCTGGCGGGGAAGGCCACCAGCTCGGGGCGCAGCGCCGCCAGGGTCTTGGGGGTGATCTCGCCGAAAATCAGCACGACGATGGTCAGGCCGGCCGTCGCGATGGCGATCCCGGCTTCGCCCCACATGTCCACGGCCAGTACGGTGGCGATGGAAGCGGCGAGGATGTTCACCACGTTGTTGCCGACCAGGATGGTGCCGAGCATGCGGTCGGGCCGGTCGAGCAGGCGGGTGACACGGCGGGCACCACTGTGTCCTTCCTTGGCCAGGTGCTTGAGCCGGTAGCGGTTGAGGCTGAGCATGCCGGTCTCGGAGCTGGAGAAGAACGCCGAGCAGAGGATGAGGAAAATCAGCAGGCCGAGCAGATAGCTCGAATGAAGGTCGTCCACGACGGCTGCCTCAGATATGCAGGATGAATTCGCGTACCAGCTTGCTGCCGAAGTAGGCCAGCATCAGCAGGCAGAACCCTGCGAGGGTCCAGCGAATGGCCTTGTGGCCGCGCCAGCCGAGCTGGTGGCGACCCCAGAGCAGAACGGCGAACACCACCCAGGCGAAGCAGGACAGGATGGTCTTGTGCGCCAGGTGCTGGGCGAACAGGTCGTCGATGTACAGCGCGCCGGACAGTAGCGACAGCGACAGCAGCAGCCAGCCCGCGAAGAGAAAGCCGAACAGCAGGCTCTCCATGGTCTGCAGCGGCGGGAAGTTGCGGATGAGCCCAGATGGATGCTTGTGCTTGAGCTGGTAGTCCTGCAGTAGCAGCAGGACCGACTGGAACACGGCGATGGTCAGCATGCCGTAGGCCAGGATCGAGAACAGGATGTGGGCGAGGATGCCGGGGTGTTCGTCGATCGGGTTGATGGTGCCGCTGGGAATGAATTCCGCCGCCAGCACCGTCAGGGTGCCGAGCGGAAACAGCAGCAACAGCAGGTTCTCCACCGGAATGCGGGCGCAGGCCAGGAGGATCAGGGCGATGACGGCGCAGGCGATCAGGCTGGCGGCGTTGAAGAAGTCCAGATTCAGGCCGTGGGCGTCATACAGCTGGAAGAACAGGCTGACGACATGCAGGCACAGGGCAAGCGTACCGAGCGCTACCAGCAGGCGTTTGTCCGGGATGCTGCGCTTGGTCAGGCGCAGCCCTTGATAAGCAGTGGCGCCGGCATAAAGGAAGGCGGCGGCAAGACTGGGCAACAGAGGGTGCATAAATCCGTGTAAGGCGAGCCCGAAAGGCGCTGAGTGTGGCACAGAAGGGTATCGGCACGAAAGACTGGCGGCGGTGTCGGCCGCTCGGCGACTTCGCTATAATCCGCCGCTTGTCGCACATCCGGTACGCCGGGTCGCACCCTATTCAAGGAACGCGCATGTTCGAAAATCTTACCGATCGCCTGTCCCAGACGCTGCGTAACGTCACGGGCAAGGCCAAGCTGACCGAAGACAACATCAAGGACACCCTGCGTGAAGTGCGCATGGCGCTGCTCGAGGCCGACGTGGCTTTGCCGGTGGTCAAGGAGTTCGTCGGCAAGGTCAAGGAACGCGCCGTCGGCACCGAGGTGTCCAAGAGCCTGACCCCGGGCCAGGCCTTCGTGAAGATCGTCCGCGCCGAGCTGGAAGAGCTGATGGGCGCGGCCAACGAGGACCTGGCGCTGAATGCCGCGCCGCCTGCCGTGGTGCTGATGGCTGGTCTGCAGGGTGCGGGCAAGACCACCACCGCCGGCAAGCTGGCCAAGTTCCTCAAGGAGCGCAAGAAGAAGTCGGTGTTGCTGGTCTCTGCCGACGTCTATCGTCCGGCGGCGATCAAGCAGCTGGAAACCCTGGCTGGCGACCTCGACGTCACCTTCTTCCCCTCCGATGCCAGCCAGAAGCCGGTGGACATCGCCAACGCGGCGATCCGCGAGGCCAAGCTCAAGTTCATCGACGTGGTCATCCTCGATACCGCCGGTCGCCTGGCCGTCGACGCCGAGATGATGGCCGAGATCCAGGCGCTGCACGCGGCGGTCAAGCCGGTGGAGACGCTGTTCGTGGTCGATGCCATGACCGGCCAGGATGCCGCCAACACGGCCAAGGCGTTCAGCGACGCGCTGCCGCTGACCGGCGTGGTGCTGACCAAGGTCGACGGCGACGCCCGTGGCGGTGCCGCGCTGTCGGTGCGGCATATCACCGGCAAGCCGATCAAGTTCATCGGTATGGGCGAGAAGAGCGATGCGCTCGAGCCTTTCCACCCTGATCGTATTGCCTCGCGCATCCTCGGCATGGGCGACGTGCTCAGCCTCATCGAGCAGGCCGAGCAGACCCTCGACCGCGAGAAGGCCGAGAAGCTCACCAAGAAGCTGAAGAAGGGCAAGGGCTTCGATCTCGAAGACTTCCGCGACCAGCTGCAGCAGATGAAGAACATGGGCGGCCTTGGCGGCCTGATGGACAAGTTGCCGTCCATCGGCGGCGTCAACCTGTCGCAGATGGGCAACGCCCAGGGCGCGGCCGAGAAGCAGTTCAAGCAGATGGAGGCGATCATCAACTCGATGACGCCTGCCGAGCGACGTGACCCGGAGATGATCAGCGGTTCGCGCAAGCGCCGTATCGCGCAGGGTTCCGGCACCCAGGTGCAGGACATCGGGCGTCTGATCAAGCAGCACAAGCAGATGCAGAAGATGATGAAGAAATTCACCGCCAAGGGCGGCATGGCCAAGATGATGCGCGGCATGGGCGGCATGTTGCCCGGCGGCGGCATGCCGAAATTCTGATCTCTGCAGCCCGGTCGATGGCCGGCTGGAAAAAGAGATTTGCAAACCGCCGCATAATCCTTAAAATATGCGGCCTTTCGGGCCCAGGCCCATTTTTAATGTGTGCCTCAAGTTAGCACCGACTATAGGAACGATGTTCACATGGTAACCATCCGTCTTGCTCGTGGCGGCTCCAAAAAGCGCCCCTTCTACCACCTGACCGTGACCAACAGCCGCAATGCGCGCGATGGTCGTTTCGTTGAGCGTATCGGTTTCTTCAACCCGATCGCTGCCGGTGGCGAAGTGCGTCTGTCCGTCGACCAGGAGCGTGCGACCTACTGGCTGGGCCAGGGCGCTCAGCCGTCTGAGCGTGTTGCTCAGCTGCTCAAGGAAGCTGCCAAGGCTGCTGCCTAAGCATCTTTATGAGTACGACGCCGGCCGTCGCCGAGGACCTGATCGTTCTCGGCAAGATTGTCTCGGTGCACGGCGTCAGGGGTGAAGTGAAGGTGTACTCCTTTACCGATCCCATCGATAACGTGCTCGATTACCGAAACTGGACGCTCAAGCGTGACGGTGAGGTAAAGAAAGTGGAACTGGCCAGCGGCCGCCTGCAAGGCAAGGTGCTGGTAGCCAAGTTGAAGGGTTTGGATGATCGCGAAGTCGCGCGTAGCTACGCCGGTTTCGAGATCTGCGTGCCGCGTAGCGAGCTGCCGGATCTGGAGGAAGGTGAGTTCTACTGGTACCAGTTGCAAGGCTTGAAGGTCATCGATCAGGCAGGGCAGTTGCTCGGTGTGATCGACCACTTGTTCGAGACCGGTGCCAACGATGTGATGGTGGTCAAGGCCTGCGCGGGCAGCCTGGATGATCGCGAGCGGCTGTTGCCCTATACGGAGCAATGCGTGCTGTCGATCGACCTGGCCGCTGGCGAGATGCGGGTCGACTGGGATGCGGATTTCTAAGGCTCATGCGCGTAGAAGTCATCACGCTGTTCCCGGAGATGTTCGCCGCCATTGGCGAGTACGGCATCACCAGTCGTGCGGTGAGGCAGGAGCTGCTCAAGCTCAACTGCTGGAATCCGCGGGACTACACAACGGATCGCCACCATACGGTGGATGACCGTCCCTTCGGCGGTGGCCCGGGGATGGTGATGAAGATCAAGCCTCTCGAGGATGCCCTGGTCAGCGCCAGGCAAGCCGCGGGGGAGACGGCGAAGGTGATTTACCTGTCGCCGCAGGGGCGTCGTCTGAATCAGGCGGCGGTCCGCGAGCTGGCGCAGGAGGATGCACTGATCCTGATCGCCGGTCGTTATGAAGGCATCGACGAGCGTTTCATCGAGACGCATGTCGATGAGGAATGGTCGATTGGCGACTACGTCCTGTCCGGCGGTGAGCTGCCGGCCATGGTGCTGATCGATGCGGTGACGCGCCTTTTGCCTGGTGCATTGGGTCATGCCGATTCGGCCGAGGAGGACTCCTTTACGGATGGCCTGCTCGACTGCCCGCACTACACCCGACCGGAGGTGTATGCGGATAAACGTGTTCCTGACGTGTTGCTTAGTGGCAACCACGAACACATCCGGCGCTGGCGTTTGCAGCAGTCCCTTGGTCGGACCTGGGAACGTCGCGCTGATCTTCTGGATAGCCGCTCGCTTTCTGGAGAAGAGAAGAAGCTGCTGGAGGAATACATCCGCCAGCGGGACGATAGTTAACGTATCGATGGCAGGCCGGGAGGCTTGTCTTAGGAGCGCAGCATGACCAACAAGATTATCCAGATGCTCGAAGCCGAGCAGATGAACAAAGAAATCCCGACTTTCGCACCGGGCGACACCGTTGTCGTGCAAGTGAAAGTGAAGGAAGGCGACCGTCAGCGTCTGCAGGCCTTCGAAGGCGTCGTTATCGCCAAGCGTAACCGTGGCCTGAACAGCGCTTTCACCGTGCGCAAGATCTCCAGCGGTGTAGGCGTCGAGCGTACCTTCCAGACCTACTCGCCGCTGGTCGACAGCCTGAGCGTCAAGCGTCGCGGTGACGTGCGCAAGGCCAAGCTGTACTACCTGCGCGACCTGTCCGGCAAAGCCGCGCGCATCAAGGAAAAGCTGTCCTAAGTTCGGACGCTTCTCTGAAAAAAGCAGCCTACGGGCTGCTTTTTTCGTTTCTGGGCCGCGTTGACCGATGGGTTTCGTGGCCAGGTCCATCCATAGAATGAGCAGTCGTGGCATGACCCCGAGAGAGCAGGAAATCCAGCGGCGTACCCAGTTGTCGGAAACCCGCGTGACCAAGGCGGTGTTCCCGCCGACCACCAACCATCACAACACCCTGTTCGGCGGCACGGCGCTGGCCTGGATGGACGAGGTGTCGTTCATCGCCGCCACGCGTTTCTGCCGCCTGCCGCTGGTGACCGTGTCCAGCGATCGTATCGATTTCAAGCATGCGATCCCGGCGGGGTCGATCGTCGAGTTGATCGGTCGGGTGGTCAAGGTTGGCAACACCAGCCTCAAGGTGGAGGTCGAGGTGTTCGTCGAGGGCCTTTACCAGGAGGGGCGCGAGCGGGCCATCAGCGGCAGTTTCAGCTTCGTCGCCGTCGACGAGCAGCAGAAGCCGGTGCCAGTGCTGCCGGGCTTCGCGCATTAGGCGTGCAGCGGCTCAGGGGCGCAGGCTGACTTTCAGGCTGGCCTGCGACAGGTCGATGTTGTGCAGGCTCAGGTTGCCGAAGCTCTGCCCGGCAGGGGCGCCCTTGACCCGGATGTTGTCGAAGCGCAGCTCTCCGATCGAGCTGGGCAGGTTGACGTTGAACGAACCGTCGTTGTTCAGCGTCGAGCGCAGCTTGCCGGTGTCGTAGCGCACGTCGCTCAGGCGGGTTTCGGCGTCCAGGTTGTCGAGTACCGGCATCACCAGCTTGGCCAGCTGCTTGACCGTGCCCAGTCCGTCGCCGCTTTCCGCACGCAGCAGCAGCCCCTGCAGCGCGTCGTCCAGGCCCTGCGCGCTGACCTCGCTCATCTCGCTGTCGCTCAGTGACTGCATGCCTCGCGGCGTTTCTTCCTGGCTGATGCTGCTGGGGGGCTGCAGGCGCTGGATGTCGGCGCTGGCCATCTGAAAGGGGGTCATCAGCGCGGCCACCAGGGTGGCGGCGAGGCGCAGGTTGCTCTGCTTCTTCAGTGCCTTGCCCAGTTGCTTCTGGGTCAGCAGACCCTGTTCCACCAGCACCTCGCCGAGGCGCTTGTGGCTGGTCAGCTGTACCTTGATGGCAGCATCCAGCTGCGCGGTGCTGATCAGTCCCTTGTTGATCAGTATCTGGCCGAGTCGAGAGTTGACGTGCTGGGACATGACGGGCTACCAAGTGTGTGATGGCATGGTGGAATCATGGGTGTGACATCCCTGTCTGTCACCCAACCAAAGATAGGCTACCCCGCAGTCGATCCCGTGGCCGCGGGTTGTTCCTCTACGGGCGCGGCAGGTGCTGTTTCCTCTGTTTCGATAAGTGCCATCAGTGTCCAGCCCGTGCCGGGCGTGAAGGCCAGTGGCTGGGTGGCGATGTGCAGCCAGCCGTTGGGAGCGCGGGCCAGCAGCAGGGTCGCGCGCTTGCCGTACAGCGCGGTGTAGGCATCCCAGTCGAAGGTCTCGCTCAGGGTGGTGCTGCGGACCTCGTCGCCACGCGCCAGCCGGCTGGCGAATTGAGGATAGCTCAGCGCCTGGCTGCCGATCGCCGTGCCCCGTACTTCATCGCTGCTGCGATGCTTGTCGCTGCGCCTGCCGTCGGCGCTGGTGGGCAGGGTGAAGCGCCGGTTGCTCGGGAAGTCATGGCGGAAATGCATGCAGGCCAGGGCGTTCAGCTCCGCCGACGGCGCCAGTGCCAGCAGGTGGCCGAGGCCGACCAGGTCCAGGTGCGCTTCGGCGTGTTGCGAGGTCGGGTTGCCGAAGTAGGTGGGCAGTCCGGCCATGCGCGCGGCGCGGATGTTTTCCCAGCTCGAGTCGGTCAGCAGGACCTGGCTGCCGAGCCCCTGGATGGCCTTGCCCACTGCCCGGGCGACCGGGTTGGCGCCGACGATCAGGAAGCCGCTCGGCGAGGGTTCCGTCACCTTCAACAGGCGCGCCAGCGGGCGCGCCGTGGCGCTTTGCAGCACCACGGTGCCGATGATGACCAGGAAGGTCAGCGGCACCAGCAGCTGGGCCTGTTCGTTCCCCTGCTGCTCCAGGCGCAGGGCGAAGATCGCCGAGACCGCGGCGGCGACGATGCCGCGCGGGGCGATCCAGGCCAGCAGGGCGCGTTCACGCCAGTTCAGGCTCGAGCCCAGCGTGCAGGCGAGGATGTTCAGCGGCCGGGCGATCAGCTGGATCACGGCGAGCAGCACCAGCGTCGCCGGCCCCAGGGCCAGCAGGGCGTAGAGGTCCAGCCGGGCGGCGAGGATGATGAACAGGCCGGAGATCAGCAGCACGCTGAGGTTCTCCTTGAAATGCAGGATCGGGCGGATGTCCACGCCGCGCATGTTGGCCAGCCACATGCCCATGATCGTCACCGCCAGCAGGCCGGACTCGTGCACCAGCAGGTTAGCGGCGATGAAGATGCCCAGCACGGCGGCCAGCGAGGCGAAGTTGTGCAGGTACTCCGGCAGCCAGCGACGGCGCAGGACGATACCGAAGGCCCAGCCGGCGGCGGCGCCGAGCAGGCTGCCGCAGGCGATCACCGCGGCGAAGGTGCTGAGGCTCTCGCTCAGCGCGTTGCCTTCGCCGTAGCTGACGATGAAGGCGAAGGTCACCACCGCCAGCAGGGCGCCGATGGGGTCGATGACGATGCCTTCCCAGCGCAGGATGTTGGCGACTGCCGATGTGGGGCGAACCACGCGCAGCATCGGGGCGATCACCGTTGGGCCGGTCACCAGCGTCAGGGTGCCGAACAGCAGGGCGAGGTCCCAGGCGAAGCCCAGCAGGTAGTGGCTGGCCAGGCTGATCACGGCCCAGGTGAGTAGGGCGCCGAGGGTCACCAGGCGATGCACGACCTTGCCGATCTCGCGCCATTCGGAGAGGTGCAGGGTCAGGCTGCCTTCGAACAGGATCAGGGCGACGGCCAGCGAGATGAAGGGAAACAGCAACGGGCCGAACAGCTCCTGCGGGTCGAGCAGACCCAGCAGGGGGCCGGCGAGAATGCCGCCGAACAGCAGGAACAGAATGGCCGGCAGGCGCAGTCGCCAGGCCAGCCATTGGCTGGCCAGTGCCAGCAAGCCGATGCCGCCCAGGCTCAGCAGGATCTGTGTTTCGCTCATCGAATCTCCCTATCTGGTATTTCTGGAAACTGCCTGCGCGGCCATCACTGCGTCGAAAACAGGCGCAAAGTGCTCATTCATAGCGCGTAGACTGCACGTCTTCGCCTGTTCTTGCCTTGCGCTGGCTGCCTCGCCCACGGCTGTAGAGTTGCCCTATCGCGGTGAGGCTGTGGAAAACTAGCGGCACATTTTGTCATGGGTCGTCGATGTCAACGTTAACTCATCCCCTGATCGAGCGCTTCCTCGAGGCGTTGTGGTTGGAAAAGGGGCTCTCCGCCCATACGCAGGCCGCCTATCGCAGCGACCTGGAGCACTTCAACGCCTGGCTGGATGCGCGTGGTCTGGCATTGCAGCACATCGGCCGCGACGCGATTCTCGATCACCTGGCCTGGCGCCTGGAGCAGGGCTACCAGGCGCGCTCGACGGCGCGCTTCCTGTCCGGGCTGCGGGGGTTCTACCGTTTCCTGCTGCGCGAGACCCTGATCGGCGAAGACCCGACGTTGCAGGTCGACCTGCCGCAGATCGGTCGGCCGCTGCCCAAGTCGCTGTCGGAGGCCGATGTCGAGGCCCTGTTGCAGGCGCCCGATCTGGACGACCCCATCGGCCTGCGCGATCGCGCCATGCTCGAGGTGCTCTACGCCTGCGGGTTGCGGGTCAGCGAGCTGGTGGGCCTGACGCTGGAGCAGGTCAATCTGCGCCAGGGGGTGTTGCGGGTGTTCGGCAAGGGCAGCAAGGAACGCCTGGTGCCGCTGGGCGAGGAGGCCATCGCCTGGATCGAGCGCTACACGCGCGAGGCGCGCCCGCTGTTGCTCGGCGGCAAGCCCAGTGATGTGCTGTTTCCCAGTCTGCGGGGTGAGCAGATGACCCGGCAGACCTTCTGGCACCGGATCAAGCACCAGGCCCGCGTCGCGGGGATCGCCAAGGCGCTGTCGCCGCATACCCTGCGGCATGCCTTCGCCACCCACCTGCTCAACCATGGTGCCGATCTGCGCGTGGTGCAGATGCTGCTGGGGCACAGCGACCTGTCCACCACGCAGATCTATACCCACATCGCCCGCGCGCGACTGCAGGAACTGCACGCCCAGCATCATCCGCGCGGCTGATCGCGGATGAACGAAACCCCGCCGTCGTTGCCGAGGGCGGGGTGCGTTCTGCCGGTGGTTTATTTCAGGCTGTTCTTCAGCGCCTGGGCGGCCTGGTCCATGGCACTGCGTACCGCTGGGACCTCCGCGATCACGTTGAGCAGCCCGTAGTCATGGATCATGCCGTTGTAGCGCACCGAGGTGACCGCGACGCCGGCGGCGTTCAGGCGGCGAGCGTAGGCTTCGCCTTCATCGCGCAGCACGTCCATCTCGGCGGTCTGCACCAGTGCCGGCGGCAGGCCCTGCAACTGTTCCAGGCTGGCGCGCAGCGGCGAGGCGTAGACCTCGTTACGCTGCTTCGGGTCGCTGGTGTAGTTGTCCCAGAACCATTCCATCATGCCGCGGGTCAGGAAGTGGCCTTCGGCGAACTGGTTGTAGGACGCGTTGTTGAAGTTGGCATCGGTGACCGGCCACAGCAGCAACTGGAAGCGCAGCTTCGGTGTACCGGCGGCCTTCGCCTTGAGGGCGACCACGGCCGCCATGTTGCCGCCGACGCTGTTGCCGGCCACGGCCAGGCGCGAGCCGTCGACACCGATCTTGCTGCCGTTGTCCGCGACCCATTTGGTCGCTGCATAGGCCTGGTTGATCGCGGTCGGGTACCTGGCTTCCGGCGACGGCGTGTAGTCGACGTAGATCGCCGCGGCGCCGGAGCCCACCACCAGGTCACGGATCAGCCGCTCGTGGGTCGGATAGTCACCCAGTACCCAGCCGCCACCGTGGAAGAACATGAAGCCGGGCAGTACGCCGCGAGCGCCTTCGGGACGCACCACCTTGAGGGTGATGGCCTGGCCGTCCACATCGATGGTCCTGGTCTCCACGGTGATGCCGGACAGGTCCACCTTGACGCTGGTCTGGGCGCCCACCAGCACGCCGCGGGCGTCTTTCGGGGTGAGCGTTTCCAGGGGCTGGCCAGCACCTGCGGCCAGTGCGTCGAGGAAGCCCTGGGTGTTGCGTTCCACGCCGGGGCTGCCGGCGGCGAAGCTGTTGCCGATGGCCAGGGCGAGCAGCCCGGCGGTCAGGGTGCGAGAGATGTTCATGGTCAAACTCCTGTCGTTAGGTGGGGCTGCTGGGTTCAGTTCTGGTTGCTGCACACGCTGGACAGCTGTTCGTAGTCGAGGACGTGCACCTCGCCCGCGCTGTTGCGGTAGGTCATCTTCGCCGTCACGACCTCGCACTGCGGGCTATTCGGCACCTCGATGGCGATCACCTTGGCGATATCCAGGTCCTGCCCGTAGCGATAGGGCGTGGCTTGCGCGCCGTGGGCGACGCTGGTCAGCGAGGCGCCAAGCGAGAGAGTCGTCAGGGCGATGGCGAACAGGGGGCGGGTTTTCATGCTGCTTCTCCTCTCGGGCAGCGCTCGGGTCCTGGCCGCGAGCGCTGGCTGCTGTCTGTCAGACGATGGTCAGGGTGACGTCGATGTTGCCGCGGGTGGCGTTGGAGTACGGGCAGACGATGTGCGCGCGATCCACCAGGGTCTGTGCCGCTTCAGGGGCGAGGCCGGGCAGGCTGATCCGCAGCTCGACCTCGATGCCGAAGCCGGTGGGGATGGCGCCGATGCCTACGGTGCCTTCGATGAAGGTGTCAGCCGGGATGCTCAGCTTGTCGCGGGCCGCGACGAACTTCAGCGCGCCGAGGAAGCAGGCGGAATAGCCGGCTGCGAACAGTTGCTCGGGGTTGGTGCCGTTGCCGCCTGCGCCGCCGAGTTCCTTCGGGGTGGTCAGGGCGATGTCCAGGATGCCGTCGGAGGAGACGGCGCGGCCTTCACGGCCACCAAAGGCTTCGGCGGTTGCACGGTAGAGAACGTTTTCGATGGTCATGGCGGTAATCCTCTTGGGTTGGGGTTGGATGGAGTGGTTCGCTAATGATTTGTGCGCTAACCGTTTCCATGGAGCGAACTGTATTGCGCCAATGATTTGTGCGCAAGATAAGTTTATCGAGTATTTCGCTATATGGATATGTTGCGCAGGAATAAGGAGCGAAGAGGGGTGGAGGGTGCGCGCGTAAAATGCCCGTGTGCTGCTGGTGCGTGCGCCGTCTGTTAGCTGTTCGGCTGTCTGCGACGCCATCTGTGGTAGGCTGTTGCGATTTTCACCGGTCCGTCGTTCGACAGGAGTGTTCATGTCCCTGACCCGTATTTCCGCTGCCCTGGCGCTCATGCTGGGCGCTGGCGTCTCGATGGCTGCAGAACCTGACCAGGCCATTCGTCAGGCGCTGAAGTCGCTCGACGCCAACTTGCCGATCGAAGCCATTGCCGAGAGCCCGATGTCGGGCATCTATCAGGTTCAGCTGGAGGGTGGGCGGCAGCTCTACACCAGTGCGGACGGCCAGTTCCTGATCCAGGGCTATCTGTTCCAGGTCAAGGATGGCAAAGCGGTCAACCTCACCGAGATCGAAGAGAGCCGTGCGGTGGCCAAGCAGATCAATGCCATTCCGGCCAAGGAAATGGTGGTGTTCGCGCCCAAGGCGCCGAAAACCCATATCACCGTGTTCACCGACACCGATTGTGGCTACTGCCAGAAGCTGCACAGCGAAGTGCCGGAGCTCAATCGCCTGGGTGTCGAAGTGCGCTACGTGGCCTTCCCGCGCCAGGGCCTGAACAGCCCGGCAGCCAAGGAACTGGCCAGCGTCTGGTGCAGCAAGGATCGCCAGGCGGCGATGAACCTGGCCAAGACTCGCCAGGCGGTGCCGGAGGCGGACTGCGACAACCCGGTGGCCAAGCAGTATCAGTTGGGCCAGATGATCGGTGTCAACGGTACGCCGGCCATCGTGCTGGCCAACGGCAAGATGATTCCGGGTTACCAGCCGGCGCCGCAGCTGGCCAGGATCGCCCTGGAGTCGAACGATTGAGTGCGGATTGACTAACAAACAGCCGCTTCGTAATGTGCGGCTCTTTTCGGCGGCCGGGGCTTGCTCCGGCCGTTTTATGCAGTGCTGATGGGGATATAGAGCGTGAAGCCGGTCAAAGTGGGTATCTGTGGGCTGGGGACCGTAGGTGGCGGTACTCTGAATGTACTCAAGCGCAACGCCGAGGAAATTACCCGGCGTGCCGGTCGCGGCATCGAGATTGCCCAGATCGCCATTCGTTCGCCCAAGCCGCAGTACGACACGACCGGTATCCAGATCACCCGTGACGTCTTCGAGCTGGTCAACAACCCGGACATCGATGTGGTCGTCGAGCTGATCGGCGGCTACACCCTGGCCCGCGAGCTGGTGCTCAAGGCCATCGACAACGGCAAGCACGTGGTCACCGCGAACAAGGCGCTGATCGCCGTACACGGCAACGAGATCTTCGCCCGTGCCCGCGAGAAGGGCGTGATCGTCGCGTTCGAGGCGGCGGTTGCCGGTGGCATTCCGGTGATCAAGGCGATTCGCGAAGGCCTGGCGGCCAACCGCATCAACTGGCTGGCCGGCATCATCAACGGCACCGGCAACTTCATCCTCACCGAGATGCGTGAGAAGGGGCGTGCCTTCGAGGACGTGCTCAAGGAAGCTCAGGCGCTGGGTTATGCCGAGGCCGATCCGACCTTCGACGTCGAAGGCATCGACGCCGCGCACAAGCTGACCATCCTGGCCTCCATCGCCTTCGGCGTGCCGCTGCAGTTCGACAAGGCCTACACCGAAGGCATCACCCGGCTGACCACTGCCGACGTGAACTATGCCGAGGCACTGGGCTATCGCATCAAGCACCTGGGTGTCGCCCGTCGTACCGAGGCCGGCATCGAGCTGCGCGTGCACCCGACGTTGATCCCGGCGGACCGCCTGATCGCCAACGTCAACGGCGTGATGAACGCGGTGATGGTCAATGGCGATGCCGTCGGCAGCACCCTGTACTACGGTGCCGGTGCGGGCATGGAGCCGACCGCCTCGGCGGTGGTGGCGGACCTGGTGGACGTGGTGCGTGCCCTGACCACCGACCCGACCAATCGCGTGCCGCACCTGGCGTTCCAGCCTGACTCGCTGTCCGATCACCCGATCCTGCCCATCGAGCAGTGCGAGAGCGCCTACTACCTGCGTATCCAGGCCAAGGATCACCCGGGTGTGCTGGCGCAGGTGGCGAGCATCCTCTCCGAGCGTGGCATCAACATCGAGTCGATCATGCAGAAGGAAGCCGAGGAGCAGGACGGCCTGGTGCCGATGATCCTGGTGACTCACCGTGTGATCGAGGCGCGCATCATCGACGCCATCGCCGCCATGGAAGCGCTGGACGGCGTGACGTCGCCGGTCATGCGCCTGCGTGTCGAGCAGCTCAACTAACAGTAGCTGCAAGCGCCAGGTCTCAAGCTGCAAGCGGAGCGCTGCTTCTCTTGTGGCTTGAAGCCTGTAGCTTGTCGCTCAAACCGAAGGTTTGAAATACATGCGCTATATCAGTACTCGCGGCCAGGCGCCGGCCCTGAATTTCGAAGACGTGCTGCTGGCCGGCCTGGCCAGTGATGGTGGCCTCTACGTGCCGGAGAACCTGCCGCGCTTCACCGTAGAGGAAATCGCCTCCTGGGCGGGCTTGCCGTACCACGAGCTGGCGTTCCGCGTGATGCGCCCGTTCGTGGCGGGTTCCATCGCCGATGCCGACTTCAAGAAGATCCTCGAAGAGACCTATGGTGTCTTCGCGCACAACGCCGTGGCGCCGCTGCGCCAGCTGAACGGCAACGAGTGGGTCATGGAGCTGTTCCACGGTCCGACCCTGGCGTTCAAGGACTTCGCCCTGCAACTGCTTGGTCGCCTGCTCGACCACGTGCTGGCCAGGCGTGGCGAGCGTGTGGTGATCATGGGGGCGACCAGTGGTGATACCGGTTCCGCCGCCATCGAAGGCTGCAAGGCCTGCGACAATGTCGACATCTTCATCATGCACCCGCACAACCGGGTGTCCGAAGTGCAGCGTCGGCAGATGACCACCATCCTCGGCGAGAACATCCACAACATCGCCATCGAAGGCAACTTCGACGACTGCCAGGAGATGGTCAAGGCCAGCTTCGCCGACCAGGGCTTCCTCAAGGGCACCCGTCTGGTGGCGGTCAACTCGATCAACTGGGCGCGGATCATGGCCCAGATCGTCTACTACTTCCACGCTGCGCTGCAGCTCGGCGCGCCGGCGCGTTCGGTGGCCTTCTCGGTGCCGACCGGCAACTTCGGCGACATCTTCGCCGGTTACCTGGCGCGCAACATGGGCCTGCCGGTCAGTCAGCTGATCGTCGCCACCAACCGCAACGACATCCTGCACCGCTTCATGAGCGGCAATCAGTACGTCAAGGAAACCCTGCATCCGACCCTGTCGCCGTCGATGGACATCATGGTCTCGTCCAACTTCGAGCGGCTGCTGTTCGACCTGCACGGTCGCAATGGCGCCGCCATCGCCGGTCTGATGGACAGCTTCAAGCAGGGTGGCGGCTTCAGTGTCGAGGAAGATCGCTGGGTCGAGGCGCGCAAGCTGTTCGACTCGCTGGCGGTGAATGACGAGCAGACCTGTGAAACCATCACCGAGGTGTACAAGGAGTGCGGCGAGCTGCTCGACCCGCACACGGCCATCGGCGTGCGCGCAGCGCGTGAATGCCGTCGCAGCCTGGCCGCGCCGATGGTGGTGCTGGGTACCGCGCACCCGGTCAAGTTCCCCGAGGCGGTGGAGAAGGCTGGTATCGATGCGGTGCCGGCGTTGCCGGCGCACCTGGCCGACCTGTTCCAGCGCGATGAGCGTTGCACCGTGCTGGCCAACGACCTGAAGGTCGTGCAGCAGTTCGTCGCGGCGCATGGCAATCGCGGCAAGCCGCTCTGAGTCGTCTGTCAGCATGCAACCGGCGCCCCAGTGGCGCCGGTTTCGTTTGGGCCTGGCTCAGAGGCTGAAGATCAGCACCAGCAGCGCCGTCAGGGTGATCAGCGTCAGCCAGATCAGAGCATTGAGGCGGCTGGCGCGGAGGATGGCGGCGCCGCGCAGGTGGACGGGAGGGTTGTCCTCCAGATACTGGTCGATGCGGCGTTCGGCCTCCTTCTGGTCGGCCGCCAGGTATTCGCTGAGCAGGTCGATGGCGGCCTGGCGCTGCTCGGCATGCAGCAGCTGGCGTACAGCGGGTGGCAGTTCGTTCATGCTGCTGCCGCTCTCCTGTGTTGGTCGGTTGGGGTCATAACTGCGACCGGGTTAGCGCTTTTTTCCGTGCGCCCTGCGTGTGGCTGAGGTTTAATTCGACACGTCGCGAATGGATGCGTTCTAGCCCGATCATGGATGAGCCCTGGCCCCTGCCTCTTTTCTTTTCGTTCCCGTCTGCTGATCGGCTCGTTTCGTGCCGAGGATGACGCCTGCGCGCTCGCCTGACGAACGGCATCACATTTATCACATGTAATCACTTTACGACTCACATGTAAGGGTCTAGGCTGTTGTTCATGGAAAGCAAATCATCAGCCCATTACCAGCGTCTTTATCGTCAGCGCCTGCGCGAGCAGGGGCTGGTGAAGAAGGAAGTCTGGATCTTGCCCGAGCACGCACCGCTGCTGGTTGCGTTCGAGCGCAAACTACGCCAGCCGCAGTCGATGCTGGTTCCGATGGAGAAGGAGGAGGATATGAGCATGCCTCAGGTTTGGACCGCCAAGGCGCTGCATGAAGCGCTGGCGGCAACGGAGTTGTTCCAGAGCGGGCAGGCCGGCATCGAGCTGATTCAGGGCGCCGACGCCAGTCTGCACATCACCATGCGCGAATATGGCGACCTGCCGCTGTTCGTTGCCGTGTTCGGCGAGCAGATCATCGTCGAGGCGCTGCTCTGGCCAGCGGCGGACGTGAAGGACGGCGCTGCTTTCAACGAGGAAGTGCTGCGCACCCACAAGCTGTTCCCGCTGTCGTCCATCGGCCTGGAGAAGATGGTCGACGGGCGCGACTGCTACACCATGTTCGGCGCGCTGAGCTCCTACTCCACGCTGTCCGATGTGGTGTTCGAGATCGAGCTGCTGGCGGACAACGTGATCAAGGCCACCGAAGCCTACGAAGGCTTCCTCAAGACCGGCGCCTGAGAGGAGAGAATCCATGAACGTCTGGAGCAAATTGCTGACCGCGCTGCGTGGCGGCGCCAACGAGATGGGCGAGGCCGTGGTCGACAGCCAGGCCCTGCGCATTCTCGACCAGGAAATCCGCGACGCCGACAGCGAGCTGCGCAAGTCCAAGGAAGCCCTCGCCGAGATCATGGCCAAGCACAAGTTGGCCAGCGACAAGGTGAGCAAGAGTGCAACCAGCATCGCCGAGTACGAGCAGTACGCTCTCAAGGCGCTGGAAGCGGGCAACGAGACCCTGGCCAAGGAAGTGGCCGAGAAGATCGCCAACCTGGAGGTCGAACAGGCCAGCGAGCGCGAGCAGGCCGAAGGCTTTGCCGCCAGCGTCGCGCAACTGCGCAAGGCCGTGAGTCAGGCCGAGGGCAACATCAAGCGCCTCAAGCAGCAGGTGGATACGGTCAAGGCCACCGAAAGCGTGCAGAAGGCGCAGATGGCTGTGGCCCAGCGCTACGGCGGTTCCCAGGCCAAGCTGCAGACGGCGGTCGAGTCGCTCGAGCGCATCAAGCAGAAGCAGGCCGAGCGTGGTGCGAAGATGGAAGCCTCGGCGGAACTCGCTGCCACCAGCGCACCGGACGACTCGCTGGAGGCCAAGCTGCGAGCTGCGGGCATCAAGGCCGACAGCGCCAGTGCCGACAGTGTGCTGGCGCGCCTGAAGGACAAGTCCAAGGCCTGATCGAGGCTGCATGAACCGGCAGGGGCGAGTGATCGTCCCTGTCGTATGGATTCAGGACAAGGAAAACCATGGAACTCTTCCTGCAGACCGCGCTGTCGTTTCCCACTGCCATCTACAGCTTCCTGCTGTGCGTGGCGGTCATCTATTGGCTGGTGGTCGCGGCCGGCCTGCTCGATATCGACCTGCTCGACATCGAGGCCGACTCGGTGATGGAGGGCGGCGCACAGACCGAAGGCCTGGCGGGGCTGCTGTACAAACTCAAGCTCGACGGCGTACCGGCCACGCTGGTGCTGACCCTGCTGTTCTTTTTCGCCTGGTTCGCCTGCTACTTCATCGAACTGTGGCTGCTGCGTCACCTGCCGCTGGGCATCCTGCGCTATCCGCTCGGCCTGGTGGTGATCGTCGCCTCCTTCCTCCTGGCTGCGCCGCTCTGCGCGGCCATCTGCCGGCCGCTGCGCCCGCTGTTCCAGAAAGTCGAGGCGATCAGCAGCAAGTCGGTGCTGGGTCAGGTGGCGGTGGTCCGCAGCGGCAAGGTCACCGAGCGCCACGGCGAGGCGGTGCTGGAAGACGGCGGCGCGGGGCTGATCCTGCGTGTGCGCGCCGACGAGGCACTGGGCTTCAAGCGCGGCGACCGCGTGGTGCTGCTGGAGTACCTGGCTGCCGAACATGCCTACCGGGTCATCACCGAAGAAGAGTTTCGAGGCGTATAGCGTCTGCCGACAATCCGTACGTCACACAGGGCTGGCAGGGTAGGGCATCGCCGAACCTGTCTGCACAATTAGCAAAGGAGTACAGCTGTAATGGAAAACCTCATTCCCTTCATCGTCGGGGCGGGGCTGGTCGTTCTCTTCGTGATCGCCCTGATCGCGCTGTTCAAGGCGTTCTACATCAAGGTTCCGCAGGGCACCGCGCTGATCGTCAACGACATGAGCTCGACGCCCAAGGTGCACTTCACCGGTTCCCTGGTGTACCCGGTGATCCACCTCAAGGAGTTCATGAAGATCTCCCTGATCACCCTGGAAGTGGACCGTCGTGCCAAGGACGGTCTGATCTGCCGTGACAACCTGCGTGCCGACATCACCGTGGCCTTCTACCTGCGCGTCAACGAGACCCAGGAAGACGTGCTCAAGGTGGCCAAGGCCATCGGTGTCGATCGTGCCTCCGATCGTGGCGCGGTCAACGAGCTGTTCAATGCCAAGTTCTCCGAGGCGCTGAAAACCGTCGGCAAGCAGTTCGACTTCGTCCAGCTGTTCGAGAACCGCCAGGATTTCCGCGACCGCATCGTCGAGGTGATCGGCAACGACCTCAACGGTTACGTGCTGGAAGACGTGGCCATCGACTACCTGGAGCAGACCTCCAAGGTGTCGCTGGACCCGAGCAACATCCTCGACGCCGAGGGTATCCGCAAGATCACCGAGCTGACCGCTGCGCAGAACGTCATCACCAACGAGCTCGAGCGCAACGAAGAACTGGCGATCAAGAAGAAGAACGTCGAAACCCGCGAAGCGACCCTGTCGCTCGAGCGTCAGCAGGCCGATGCCGAGGCGCGGCAGAAGCGCGAGATCGAAACCATCCGCGCCCGTGAGGAAGCCGAGACCCTCAAGGTCCGTGAAGAAGAGCGCCTGAAGGCCGAGCAGGCGCGCATCCAGACCCAGCAGGAGCTGGACATCCGCGCCGAGAACCATCAGCGCGAAGTGGAAGTGGCGCAGCAGAACCGCCAGCGTGCCGTGGTCATCGAGGTGGAGAAAGTCACCCGTGCCAAGGACCTGGAAGTGGTGGCCCGCGAGCGCGAAGTCGAGCTGCAGCGCATCGAGAAGGAAAAGGCGCTGGAAGAAGAGCGCAAGAACATCGCCGGTGTGATCCGCGAGCGCGTGGCGGTCGAGAAGACCGTGGCCCAGGAAGAAGAACGCATCAAGGAAGTGCGCGAAGTGTCCGAGGCCGAGCGCCTCAAGCAGGTCACCGTACTCAATGCCCAGGCCGAGGCCGAGCAGGAGCTGGTGCGTCAGGTCAAGCAGGCCGAAGCCGACGAGGCGCGTTCCAAGCACAAGGCGGTCGAGATCAACACCCTGGCCCAGGCCGAGCTGGAAGCGGCCTCCAAGAGCGCCGAGGCCAAGAAGAAGCTGGCCGAAGGGATCGAAGCCGAGCGTGCCGCGCCTGGCCTGGCCGATGCCAAGGTGCGCGAAGTCACCGCTGCGGCGAAAGAGAAGGAAGGCCTGGCCGAGGCTCGCGTGCAGGCTGAGCGCCTGATCGCCGATGCCAAGGGCGAGCAGGAAAAAGGTCTGGCCGAAGCCCGTGTGCTGGAAGCACAAGCCTCGGCGAAGGAGAAGGACGGTCTGGCCGAAGCCAAGGTGCTGGAGGAGAAACTCTCCGCCCAGGCACGCGGCGAGGAGCAACTGGGTCTGGCCAAGGCCAAGGCGACCAAGGAACAGGGTTCGGCCGAAGCCGCGATCCTGCTGGAGCGCCTCAGCGCCGAAGCCGAGGGTCTGGGCAAGAAGTTCGGTGCGCTGGATTCGCTCAGCGACGCGGCACGCGCTCACGAAGAGTTCCGCATGCAGCTGGAGAAGAGCTTCGAAGAGGCCATGGCCGCCATCGACGCCAACAAGGACATCGCCAAGGACCAGGCCGAAGTGCTGGCCGCTGCCATGGCCAAGGCGAAGATCGAGATCGTCGGCGGCGAGGGCGACTTCTTCAACTCCTTCGCCAAGTCGCTGTCGGTGGGCAAGGCCATCGAAGGCGTGGTCGGCAAGAGCCCGGTGGTGCAGGACGTGATTTCCCGCCTGCTGGCCGGCAAGGCCGCATCCGCCGCGCCGGTCGTCGCCCCGAGCGCTGGTTCGGAGCAGGCCTGATAGCAGGGTGGGCGACGCGCAGCATGTCCACCGCTTGCATCGCCAAAGGTGGACAGAAAGCGTTGTCCACCCTGCCGACCATCCATTCATTGCTAGGTCCGGTGGGAGGTGCTTGAGCGGCGATTTTCGCGGCTCCAGCCATCCCGCGGCCCTATCGTTCGACCAATCAGGGACTACGCAATGTCAGAATCAAGAGACTATCTGGAGATGACCTTTCGCTCGATCCAGTGCTTCAGTAACGACGGCCGCCTGGATGCGCAGGAGCTCAAGAGTCTGCTGGAGATCGCCGAGCGCGATGGCGTGATCGACGACAACGAAGTACGGGTGCTGCGCAAGATCATCGCCCAGGTACGCCCCGAGGAAATCGACGCGGCGCTGCGCGACAAGATCGCCATCGTCGAGCAGAAGATCGGCGCGTAACCCACCGGGTGGCTTGCCCACCCGCAGAGTGGCCCTCACCGGCGCACTACGCATTTCTCAGCAGCCTCAGCGCACTGCGCAGGTGAGGCTGCTCGATGCCGCATATCCAGGAAGAACACGATGTCGGACGTACAGACACAGGACGTATTGGACAAGGCCGTCGCCGAGGGCGGCGCCTACGAGGTGCTGCACAAGCGCCTGCAGGAGCAGGGGCAGCGCCTGCGCGGGTTGACCGAGGCGCTCAATGGCCAGCGCCTGGCCGAGTTCGGCAGCAGTGCGATGGAGGCCATCGGCCGGGTCCGCATCCGCACCGAGAACAACTGCATCGCCCGCGATATCGTCCAGGTCGGCGAGTGCCTGCTGTTCGGCTACAACGTGTTCCTCGGCCTGAAGAAGGAAACCACGATCTCCGACGTGTTCTCCCTCTACCGACTGGTGCAGGGCGCGGAAGGCTTCGATGCCGAGCCGGTGTCCCTGGAGGGTTCCTTCCTGGCGCAGGCCAGCTTCGTTGCCGACTTCAACGAGCTGTACACCTATTACAAGAACACCCGTCTGCTGCAACTGGCGATTCGCGATGGCAAGCTGCTGGCGAGCTTCCAGATCGGCGAACGGGTCAGCGACATCCGTGTGTTCCGCTGGTCGATCTCCACCGACGCCAAGGAAGTTCGCTACATCGATAACCGTGGCGAGCGCGATATCGCCCTGCCGGCGCCGTTCGATTTCGAATGGCAGAAGACGTCCCGCGAGATGGCGGTCACCGGCCGCCATCCGCACATGAACATCCTCGACACGGTGTTCGTCGAAACTGTCGGTGGCGACCTCACGATCAAGGTCGAGAACAACACCCAGGACGGCCTGGGCATCTACCGCGAAGCCGTGGTGGACAAGACCCAGTCGCTCGACGACGCGCAGATCGAATACGCCCGCCTGGGCAGCCTGATCCTGCTCAAGGTGCTGCCTTACCGCGAGGAGCAGTGGCGCTACCTGGTGTTCAACAGCCTGACCAACCAGGTCGAGCGCATCGACGCCATCGGCCTGGCCTGCGTACAGTTGCCGGAAGATCACGGCATCATCTTCCCCGGCGGCTACTACCTGCAGAGCGGCGAGTACAAGACCTTCGAACAGCCCATGGACGGCATGCGCTTCAAGCGCTCGGTCCGCTCGCCCAACGGCGAGGACGTGCAGTACATCTTCTACCACCCGGAGGAAGGTCGTTCGGCGCTGTTCACCTACAACATGATCAAGCGTCAGCTGCACAACCCGATCTTCGGCCACGGCTACGCGCGCCTGGAGGACGGGCGCATGGTGATCTTCTCCGCCGAGGGCAGCGAGCCGACCCGCATCCATCCGATGCAGATCTGGCAGACGCCGTTCGAGAGCGACGACTACGCGGCTCGCCAGCCGGCGCGCAGCGGTTTCTTCGGTCGTATCGGCAATGCCGAGCTGGTGCGCGGCGTGTCCGACCTGCTCAACCTGAGCCGCGAGATCGACAGCCGCGAAGTGTCGGTGGCGCGCTACACCCAGCTGTGCCAGAACACCCGTCGCCTGTTCGACGTCTACCACTGGCTGGGTGACGCCCAGTGCGCCGAGCTGGCGCCGCTGCTGCGCGAGGTGGCCGCCACCTCCGAGCTGGTGCTCGACGAGTTCGAGAAGGTCGAGAGCATTCGCCAGCAATCGGCCCGTGCCATGACCGAGGCCGAGACGCGACAGAAGAGCCTGCTCGCCGGCCTGCTGGTCGACAGCTGGGACGAGGTGCAGCATTTCGTCGAGGCGCTGAATGCCATCACCGCGCAGCGCGGCCAGCTGCTGACCATCCGTGACTACCGCTACATCGACGTGGCGCGCATCGACGCCATGGAAGCCGAGTTGCTCGAAGCGCAGGAGCGCGTGGCGGCGGCCACTTCGAACTTCCTCGCCAGCGACGCGGCCCTGCAACCCTATGTGCAGCGCCTGGGTGAACTCGATGGCCAGGCGCAGAAGGCCGAGAGCGTCACCCAGCTGAACGAGCCGCTGGTCGAGATGCAGGCCATGGCCGGCAACCTGGACATGCTGTCGAGCCTGATGGCGTCGCTGAAGATCGACGATGCCACCCAGCGCACCCGCATCGTCGAGTCGATTTCCGAGGTCTATGCCCACCTCAACCAGGCCAAGGCGCGCGCCGAACAGCGGCGCAAGGGGCTGGGCTCGGCCGAGACCGTGGCGCAGTTCGGCGCCCAGTTCAAACTGTTCAGCCAGGGCATCACCAACGCCCTGGCGCTGGCGCAGGACCCGGAGAAGTGCGACGAGCAGCTGTCCCGCCTGCTGGTGCAGCTGGAAGAGCTGGAAAGCCAGTTCGGCGATCACGAGGAATTCCTCAGCGACATCCTGGGCAAGCGCGAAGAACTGCTGGAAACCTTCGAGTCGCACAAGCAGAGCCTGCTCGACGACCGTCAGCGCCGTGCCCAGGGCGTGCTCGACGCCGCCCAGCGCATCCTCGACAGCCTGGGCCGGCGCACCGCGCGCCTGACCCAGATGGAGGAGCTCAACGCCTTCTTCGCTGCCGACCCGCTGATTCTCAAGCTGCGCGAGATGGCCGAGCGCCTGCGCGAGCTCAAGGACAGCGTCAAGGCCGATGACGTCGAGGCGCGCCTCAAGGGCGCCCGCGACCAGGCCGTGCGTGCCCTGCGCGACAAGAGCGAGCTGTTCGAAGAGGGCGGCAACGTTATCAAGCTCGGCCCGCGCCACCGTTTCAGCGTCAACACCCAGGAACTCGACCTGACCCTGATGCCGCGTGGCGATGGCCTGTACCTGCATCTGACCGGCACCGATTTTCTCGAGCCGCTGCGCGACGAGACGCTGGAAGGCCTGCGTGACTACTGGCAAGTGTCGCTGGAGTCCGAGTCGCCGTCGCTGTACCGCGCCGAATACCTCGCCGGGCTGGTGCTCGACGCCGCCGTGGCTGGCCGTGAAGGGCTCAGCCTGGACCTGCTCAAGACTCACCTGGCGCAGCCGCAGAGCCTGACCCGGGTGATCCGCGACTTCGCCGCCCCGCGCTACAAGGATGCCTACGAGAAGGGCATCCACGACCACGATGCGGCGCTGATCCTCAGCCAACTGCTGCCGCTGCGCGAAAGCGCCGGCCTGCTGCGCTTCGCGCCCACCGCGCGCGGGTTCGCCGCGCTGTTCTGGAACCGCTGGGGGGCGGACATCGAGGCCGAACTGTGGCCGGAGCGTGCACGCAGCAGCCTGCACTTGCGTCAGCTGTTCGGCAGCAGCGATGGTGTCCGCCGCCTGCAGGACGAAATCGATGCGGCGATGCAGCGCTTTCTCGCCCAGCATCCGCTGCCGGTCGATGCCGCGCAGCGTCAGCAGGCTGCGGCCTATCTGATCGAGGAACTGGCGGCCAAGCCCATCGAGTTCACCTTCAGCAAATACGCCCGCCAGCTGCTCGACACCCTGCAGCAGCGCATGCAGGCCAGCCACGTGTGGGACGACTACCGCGCTGCCCTCGACAACCTGCGCGGCCGCCCGCAGCAGCGCTGGTCGCTGGTGCAGACCTGGCTCGATGGCCTGTGCGCGCAGGACGAGGCCCTGCGCGAGCTGCTCGACTACGTGCCCGAGGCGATCGCCATCAGCCTGCTCGATGACGACTTCCCCCGGCGTTTCACCGAGGTCGACCTGCGCTTCAGCGTCAGCGGCCTGCTCGGTGACCATCCGCGTCTGCAGGATGCGACCCTGGTGCTGGCCATCGACGATTACTTCGCCCGCCTGCGGCAGCACCTGGAGCACTTCGTGCCGCAGCTGCAGCGCTACCAGACGCTGCGTCAGGAAGTCATCAACCGCGAGCGTGAGGCGCTGCGCCTGGCTGAGTTCAAGCCGCGGCCGCTGTCGTCGTTCGTGCGCAACAAGCTGATCAACGACGTCTACCTGGGCTTCATCGGCGACAACCTGGCCAAGCAGATGGGCACCGCCGGCGAGAACAAGCGGACCGACCTGATGGGCCTGCTGATGCTCATCTCGCCGCCGGGTTACGGCAAGACCACCTTGATGGAGTACGTGGCGCATCGCCTGGGGCTGATCTTCATGAAGGTCAACGGCCCGGCGCTGGGCCATGAGGTGCGCTCCATCGATCCGGCGCAGGCGCCGGATGCCACCTCGCGCCAGGAGCTGGAGAAGCTCAACCTGGCGCTGGAGATGGGCAACAACGTCATGCTCTACGTCGACGACATCCAGCACACCCACCCCGAGTTCCTGCAGAAGTTCATCTCGCTGTGCGACGGCACCCGGCGCATCGAGGGCGTGTGGAAGGGCAAGACCAAGACCTACGACATGCGCGGCAAGAAGTTCTGCGTGGTGATGAGCGGCAACCCCTACACCGAGTCCGGCGAAGTCTTCAAGATTCCGGACATGCTCGCCAACCGTGCCGACATCTACAACCTGGGCGACACCCTGGGCGGCATGCAGGAGGCCTTCGCGCTGTCCTACATCGAGAACAGCCTGACCTCCAACCCGGTGCTGGCGCCGCTGGCCACCCGCGACATGGCCGACGTCTACCGTTTCGTCGCCAAGGCCGAGGGCAAGCCGTTCTCTGCCAATGAACTGAGCCACACCTACAGCGCCGCCGAGATCAACGAGATTTCCTCGACTCTGCAACGCCTGATGCAGGTGCGCGACGTGGTCGGCCGGGTCAACCAGCAGTACATCGTCAGCGCCGCGCAGGCCGACCAGTACCGTACCGAACCGCCGTTCAAGCTGCAGGGCAGCTACCGCAACATGAACAAGATGGCGGAGAAGATCAGCTCGGTGATGAACGATGGCGAGCTGCTGCAGCTGATCGCCGACCACTACCAGGGCGAGTCGCAACTGCTCACCACCGGTGCCGAAGAGAACCTGCTCAAGCTCGCCGAGCTGCGTGGCAATCAGACGCCCGAGCAGGCCGAGCGCTGGGCGCAGATCAAACGCGACTTCATGCGCAACAAGGCCATGGGCGGCAGCGACAGCGATGTCGGTGGCCGCGTGGTGGCGCAGCTCAACGACCTGGTGGAAAGCGTGCGTGGCCTGGGCGCCGGCAAGCCGGCGGCCGAGGCGCCCAGCGTGCCCTGGGAGCAGCTGCTGGCGGGGTTGGACAACCTCGGCAAGCTGCGGCCACAGGTGGAAGTGGTTGCACCTGCGCAGCCGGGCACGCAAAAATTGCTCGAGAACCTGGCCGACAGCCTGGAAAACAGCTTCCTGCCGCTGATCAAGGCGATGGACAAGAAGATCGACATCGATTTGCGCACGCACAACCGCATGCTGGAAATATCCACCCAACTGCGCGACCTCGGCACGCTGCTCGGACACGAGCAGCGCAGCGACGCCGCGGATGACGAGGCGCCGTGAGGCGAGGCTGGCTGGTTGAGCTGCGTCCGCTGCTGCTGATCAGTGGTGCGATGCTGCTGCTGCAACTGGCCAACAGCGCCCTTGGCGGCGCCCTGAACGTCTGGGGCCTGGTGCCCCGGCATGTCGAGGCATTGCCGGGTATTCTCTTCGCGCCCTGGCTGCACGGCAGCTGGGCGCACCTGCTCAGCAACCTCAGCGGTTTGCTGGTGCTGGGCAGCCTGGTGCTGTTGCGCTCACGGCGCGACTTCCTGTTCTCTAGCGCCTTCATCATCATCGGCAGCGGCCTGCTGGTCTGGGTGTTCGGCCGTACCGGCCTGCACATCGGTGCCAGCGGCTGGCTGTTCGGCTTCTGGGGCCTGTTGCTGGCGCGCGCCTGGTTCGAGCGCAGCCTGCTCGACCTGCTGCTGGCGGTACTGGTGTTCTTTCTCTATGGCGGCTGGTTCTTCGGCTTGTTGCCGCGTGCCGGCGTTTCTTTCGAATATCACCTGGCGGGAGCGTTCTGCGGTGTGTGTTACGCCGCCCTGAGCCGCCGCCGAAAAGGTCATTGAAAACTACCTGCGTTGCCATCGCGGCGTTAAAAAACAGGCTCGGAATGCTCATTTACAGCTGTAAACTCCGCTTCCTCGCCGTTTTGACCAGCCGGAGGCTGTTACTAACGTAGCGCCTTGCGCTGGCTGCCTCGCCTACGTTTTCAACGGCTTTTCAATTATGAAAAAGGACTTTGCATGGACTTCAACCATCTCGATCAGCAACTGCGTGACAGCCTCGCCGACCTGCGTCTGAGCAACGAGGAGCGCGACGAACTGCGCCAGCTGGGCAGCGAGCTGAGCAGCGACCAGGTGCGCTTCATGCGCAACCGCGCCTTCGCCCTGGCCCGTGAGCTGATGCGCGAGCCGACCAATGTCGAGCCGGTGCTGAAGTGGCTGGAGCAGGTGATCAAGACCCTCGACAGCGTCGGCAGCGCTCCGCGCGTGGAGCATGCTACGGCGCACTTCAGTCCGGGCGAGAGCTGCCGGCGCAAGATCCGCGACCTCTGCCGCCAGGCGCGCAAGAGCGTGGAGATCTGCGTCTACACCATCTCCGACGATCAGCTCAGCGAAGAGGTGCTCGCCTGCCATGAGCGCGGCATCGCGGTGCGGGTGATCAGCGACAACGAAAAGCAGTTCGATGCCGGCAGCGACATCCAGCGCCTGCGTGACAAGGGCGTGCCGCTGCGCATCGATGCCGGTCCCTTCCACATGCACCACAAGTTCGCCCTGTTCGACGGTCGCCTGCTGCTCAACGGCAGTTTCAACTGGACCCGCAGCGCCAGTACCAGCAACGAGGAAAATCTGCTGGTGATCGACCATCCGCAACTGGTGGCGGCCTACAGCCGCGAGTTCGAGATGCTCTGGACGCGTTACGCAGACAACTGATGACTCAGCCTCACGCCCAACGGCTTCTCGGTTTCTACCGCAGCTGCTACCTGGCCGACAGCCGCGACCTGGACCTGGACAACGTTGCCCGGCTGCCCGGCAAGCGCTGGGCCTGGCTCGACGGGGACGAGGAACTGGCCAGCGGCGGTGTGCCGCTGCTGCCGCTGTCGGCCGAGCTGGGCCGGGAGCTGGCCGAGGCGCAGACGCTGTACCAGCGTGAGCTGCAACTGATCTACGGCGTGCTGCCGATCTGTGGTCGCCAGCAGCTGGACGGCGGCGCATCGCGGGCCATCTGCGGCCCCCTGATGTATTACGAGGCCAGCCTGCAGCCGACTGCCGATGGCCAGGCCCAGTTGCTGGTCATCGATCCGCAGCAGGTGCGTGGCAACTGGCGTCTGCTGCGCAGCCTGTTCGACGAAAGTGGCGCGGACAGCCTGGACGGCCTGCCGTTGCCCAGCGGGGTGCTGGACGCCTCGGCACTGGGTCAGTTGCTCGCCTGGGTGGCGCGCCATACGCAGGTGCGTGAGGTCAGCGAGGCGGCGGGCTTTCCCCGGCTGGTCGACGGCGAGGCGCTGGGCAAGGCCCAGCGCCGGCGCAGCCTGTCGCTGCAGGCGGGCGCCTTCGTCGCCCTGGTGCCGCGTGGCAGTGGCAGCCGTGGCATCGCCCATGAGCTGCAGTTGCTGCAGGAGGCGCAGCAGCTGTCGCCGGCCCTGTTGCAACTGCTCGGCGAGGCGTCGGACGCGCCGTTGTCCGTGGTCGCGAGCACGCCGCAGCGCCTGCCGGCCCAGCTCAGCCTGGCGCAATGCCGCGCGCTGGACAATGCCGCGCGCCATTGCCTGAGCCAGATATCCGGTCCGCCCGGCACCGGCAAGAGCTACAGCCTGGCGGCGCTGGCGCTGGATCGTTACCTGCAGGGCGAGAGCGTGCTGCTGGTCAGCCGCAGCGCCCAGGCCGTGCGGGTCATCGCGCAGAAGCTGCGTGAGGACTTCGGCCTGCGCGAGGGTATCCTGGAGGGCGATGGGCAGAGCCTGCGCCAGGCCTTGCGCGACCGCCTGCAGCGCATGCTGCAGGGCGAGATTTCCGATGTCAGCGACCAGCTCGAGGCGCGCCAGCGCAGTGAGCTGGAGGTGCTGACCCTGGCCGAGCGCCGCCTTTCCGGCGACTTCGTGGCCCGCTGCGAGCAGGCCGTGCGCTGGAGCCGTCTGCTGCTGCGCGCCGAGCGCGGCAGCCTGGCCTTCTGGCGCCGCTGGCTGCAGGTGCCCTGGGTACGCAGGCGGGTCGGCAGCAGCGTGCGTCCCTGGGCGTTGCTGGACGAGCTGCGTGAATGCCAGCGGCGTCGCCAGCAGCTCAGCCGCGAGCACCTCAACAGCCATCACAGCCTGGCGCTCAAGCGTCTGCTGATGACCGACCGCAGCCTGTTCGTGCGCTACAACCAGGCCATCCGTGCGCGCAATTCGCAGCGCCAGCTGGCGCTGTTCGAGGACATCGATCCGGCGCGCCTGCTGGCCGCGTTCCCGATCTGGGTGGTGACGCTGGACGAGCTGCACCGCCTGCTGCCGTTGCGCGCCGGGTTGTTCGACGTGATGGTGATGGACGAGGCGACCCAGTGCGACATCGCCTCGGCGCTACCGGCCTTCCAGCGCTGCAAGCGCGCGGTGGTGACCGGCGACGCACGCCAGTTGCGGCATATCTCCTTTCTCTCCCGCGTGCGCGAGGCGCAGCTGCTGCAGCGTGCCGGGCTGCAGGCCGACGAGCGCGAGGCCTGGAGCTACCGCGACAACAGCGTGCTGGACCTGGTCGGCCTGCAACTGGCCAGCCAGGACGCGGTGGTGTTCCTCGACGAGCACTTCCGCAGCCGCCCGGCGCTGATCCGTTTCAGCAACGAGCTGTTCTACGACCAGCGCCTGCGGGTGATGAAGGAACGTCCCGGTGGCGACACCTGCGACAGCCTGCAACTGCTGCGCGTCGAGGGCGCACGCGGTCGCAACGGGGTCAACGAGGCGGAGGTCGAGCGGGTGCTGGAGTTGCTGCGCGAGCACTTCGACACCTACCGGGACAGCCCGCTCAAGCCCAGCGTTGGCGTGCTGTCGCCGTTTCGCGACCAGGTCGAGCGTATCCGCGAGCGCATTGGCGAGAGCATGCCGCTGGAGCAGTTGCGCGCGTTTCGCCTGCTGGTGGACACGCCCTACGGCTTCCAGGGCGAGGAGCGCGACCTGATGATTCTCAGCTTCGCCATCGACGTCGAGTCCACCCAGGCGGCCCACTACCTGAACCGCGCCGACCTGTTCAACGTGGCCATCACCCGCGCCCGCGAGCGCCAGGTGCTGCTGTTCAGTGGTGACGAACGCCAGTTGCCGGCCACCCATCTGCTGCGCCGTTACCTGGAATTTCAGCAGCAACCGGCGGTCAGTTTGCAGGCAGGGGCCATCGATGTCGCCCGCCAGGATCTGTGCCAGGCGCTCGAAGTGCAGGGCGTCGGAGTGTGGAGCCACTACCCGCTGGCCGGGCAGGTGCTGGATCTGTTCTGCCGACGCGGTGACAGATGCCTGGCCATCGACCTGATCGGTTTCCCTGGCGAAGGCGAAGGCTTTCTCGAACTGGAGCGCTACCTGGTGCTGGCCCGCGCCGGTCTGGAAACCCTGCCGCTGAGCTACGGTCTCTGGCAGGAGGCGCCGGAGCAGGCCGTGCAGGCGGTGCTGGCGCGGCTCTGAGGCGCCGCTTCGCGGATGCGCCGTCGCGGCGTCGCTTGACGCGTGCGGCGATCGTGGCCTAGGCCTTTGGTAGACCAACACTGTGCCGGGGGGCTCATGACACTGCGCAATGCTGTTCAACTGATCACCTATCCCGACCGCCTGGGGCGCAACCTGGGCGAGCTCTACCAGTTGCTCGACCGGCACCTGGGCGATGCCCTGGGCGGTGTGCATATCCTGCCGCTGTATCCGTCCAATGCCGACGGTGGCTTCTCGCCGCTCACCCACATGGAGGTGGACCCGCGCTACGGCGACTGGGCGGATGTCGAACGCATCTCCGCGCGTTTCGACCTGTGCGTCGACCTGGTGATCAGCCATATCGCCGACGAGTCACCGGAGTTCCTCGATTTCGTCGCGCGCGGCCAGGACTCACCCTACGCGGAGCTGTTCGTGCAGGTCGACAGCCTGGGCGAGATCAGCCATGACGACCTGGCCAAGATCCATATCCGCAAGGAGAAGGAGCCGTTTCGCGACGTGCGGCTGGCCAACGGCGGGACCTGCCGGGTCTGGTGCACCTTCACCGAACGGCAGATCGACCTGAACTACGATTCGCCACAGACCTACCAGCTGATGGAGCAGTACATGGCCTTCCTCGCTGCGCGCGGGGTCAAGCTGTTCCGTCTGGACGCCTTCGGCTACACCACCAAGCGCATCGGCACCAGCTGCTTCCTGGTGGAGCCGAACGTCTATCGTATCCTCGAATGGTTTCGCGAAACCGGGGCCAAGTACGAGACCGAGATGCTCCCGGAGGTGCACGACCATATCAGCTACCAGTACGCCATCTCGCGCCGGCAGATGCGCCCCTATGCCTTCGCCTTGCCGCCGCTGGTGCTGCATGCCTTGCTCACGGGGAGCAGCCGCTACCTCAAACACTGGCTGCGCATGTGTCCACGCAACCAGATCACCGTGCTCGATACCCATGACGGCATCTGCATTCCCGATGTCGAGGGCATGTTGCCCGAGGCGCAGATCCAGTACCTGGTCGACGAGATCTCGACGCGCAGCGCCGACCCGATCCTGCGCCGCTCGGCGGTGAACGTGCACAGCGTGGGCGCCATCTATCAGCTGACCTGCACCTTCTACGAGGCGCTGATGCGCAACGACGAGGCCTACATTGCCGCACGGGCCATGCAGTTCTTCACCCCCGGCATCCCGCAGGTGTACTACGTCGGCCTGCTCGCCGGCTGCAACGATTTCGATCTGCTCGAGCGAACCGGCGAGGCCCGCGACGTCAACCGCCACTACTACAGCGTCGAAGAGGCCGAGCAGGCCTTGCAGCAACCGCTGGTGCAGCGCCTGCTGGCGTTGATGCGTTTCCGCTGCCGGCACCCGGCCTTCGAGGGGCGTTTCGAACAGAACTATTCGGCGGATGACCAACTGCTGCTGGCCTGGCGCCATGGCGAGCATTACTGCCGCCTGCACCTGGACCTGAGCAGCCTGCAGGCGAACATCGAGTACAGCGACGAGCAGCGGGGGATCTGCCACATGACCTGCTGAAGGTCGGCGGGGGCCATGCTTTCGCGGTAGACTTGCGCTCTTTCGACCAGCCAAGAAGCCCGCCATGGCCCTGCCATCGACCACCTACAAGATCGACCTGAACCTCACCGACATGGATCGCAGCGTCTACCAGACCCTGCGTTTCACCGTCGCCCGCCATCCTTCGGAGACCGAGGAGCGCCTGGCCGCGCGGTTGATCGCCTATGCGCTGTTCTACGACGAGCAACTGGCCTTCGGTCGTGGTCTGTCGGACGTCGACGAGCCGGCGCTGTGGGAGAAGAGCCTGGATGATCGCGTGCTGCACTGGATCGAAGTGGGGCAACCGGACAGCGAGCGCATCACCTGGTGCTCGCGGCGTACCGAGAAGTTCAGCCTGGTGGCCTACGGCAACCTGCGCGTGTGGCAGGGCAAGTGCCTCGACCCGGTGCGCAGCCTGAAGAACATCAACGTCGTGGCCCTGGGGCAGGAGGCGCTGGCCGAGCTGTCACTGGACCTGCCGCGCTCGCTCAGCTGGAGCGTGATGATCAGCGATGGCGAGCTGTTCGTCACCGACGAGCGCGGCCAGCACGAGATTCCGCTGGAGTGGTTGGCCGGCCAGCGCTGAGCTTTGCAGGGTGGACGACGCCCTTTTCGTCCAGCACAACGCGTGTGCGGGGTGGATGGATGCCGTGTCGCCCACCCTGCGCATCAGCCCGGCGAGTGTCGAGCCGTAGCCCGGATGCGATCCGGGGCCGCCCCTACCCAATGTCCGGACTGCATCCGGGCCACATCTGAAAAGCGACCTTTTGTTCATGCGTATCGAAGCCCGTCCCTTGCCTGCTCAGTTGCCCGACCTGGGCAACCTGCCGCCCTTGCTGACCCGCCTGTACGCCGCCCGTGGCGTGCAGTCCGCCGAGGAGCTGGACAAGGGCCTGGCGCGGCTGATTCCGTATCAGCAGCTCAAGGGCATGACGGCGGCGGTGGAGCTGCTGGTCGAGGCGCTCGAGCAGCGCCAGCGCATCCTCATCGTCGGTGACTTCGATGCCGACGGCGCCACCGCCAGCAGCGTCGGCGTGCTCGGCCTGCGTCTGCTCGGCGCGGCGCATGTCGACTACCTGGTGCCCAACCGTTTCGAATACGGCTACGGCCTGACCCCGGAGATCGTCGCCGTGGCGCTGCAGCGCCAGCCCGACCTGCTGCTGACCGTGGACAACGGCATTTCCAGCGTCGAAGGCGTGGCTGCGGCCAAGGAGGCCGGGCTCAAGGTGCTGGTGACCGACCACCACCTGCCGGGGCCCGAATTGCCGCAGGCCGACGCCATCGTCAACCCCAACCAGCCCGGCTGCGAGTTCCCGAGCAAGGCCATGGCCGGGGTCGGGGTGATGTTCTACGTGTTGCTGGCGCTGCGTGCACGCCTGCGTGAAAGCGGCTGGTTCGCCACTCGCCAGGAGCCGAACCTGGGCGAGCTGCTCGACCTGGTGGCGCTCGGCAGCGTGGCCGACGTGGTGCCGCTGGATGCCAACAACCGCATCCTGGTCCACCAGGGGCTGGCGCGTATCCGTGCCGGCCGTGCGCGGCCCGGGCTGCGGGCGATTCTCGAAGTGGCCGGGCGCGATCATCGGCGCATCACCTCCACCGACCTGGGGTTCATCCTCGGCCCGCGACTGAATGCGGCGGGGCGCCTGGACGACATGAGCCTGGGGATCGAGTGCCTGCTCAGCGACGACGAAGCGCTGGCCCGCGACATGGCGGTGCAGCTCGACCAGCTCAACCAGGACCGCAAGGCCATCGAGCAGGGCATGCAGCGCGAGGCGCTGGCCCAGCTCAAGGACCTGCCCGTGGCGGACATGCCGTTCGGCCTGTGCCTGTTCGAGCCGGACTGGCACCAGGGGGTGATCGGCATCCTCGCCTCGCGCCTGAAAGAGCGCTACCACCGTCCGGCCATCGCCTTCGCCGATGCTGGCGATGGCATGCTCAAGGGCTCGGCGCGCTCGGTGCCAGGGTTGCATATCCGCGACGCGCTGGACGCGGTGGCGGCGCGACATCCGGGGCTGATCAGCAAGTTCGGCGGACACGCCATGGCCGCCGGGCTGTCCCTGCGGCAAGAACATTTCGGTGCCTTCGCCGCGGCCTTCGATGCCGAGGTGCGCCGTCAGCTCAGCGAGGATGACCTCACCGGCAGGCTGCTTTCCGACGGCCAGCTCGACGCCACCGAGTTTCACCTCGAACTGGCCCGTGCACTGCGCAATGCCGGGCCCTGGGGCCAGCATTTCCCAGAGCCGCTGTTCCACGGCGTGTTCCAGATCGTGGGCCAGCGCATCGTCGGCGAACGTCACCTGAAGCTGGTGCTCAAGACCGAGTGCGGCAGCGTGCAGCTCGACGGCATCGCCTTCAACATCGACCGCGACATCTGGCCCAACCCCACGCTGCGCTGGGCCGAGGTGGCCTACAAGCTCGACCTCAACGAGTTTCGCGGCAACGAGAGCGTGCAGCTGATGGTGGCGCATATCGCCCCGCGCTGAGGCGGGGCAGCGCGCGAGCTAATTCGCCAGGCCTTCGAGTACCTGGCGCAGCTGTTCGCGGTTGGCCGGCGAGCAGGGCAGGATCGGTGCGCGCACCTCGTCGCTGCTCAGCCCCAGCAGGGCCAGGGCCGCTTTCAGCGCAGCCGGGTTGGCTTCGCAGAAGGCCGCCTGCATCCAGGGCAACAGGCGATAGTGCAACTGCCGGGCGCCGCGCAGATCACCCTGCATGACGCACGCGTGCATGCGCGCATAGAGGTCGGTGCGGACATGCGCCGAGGCCGAGATGGCGCCATGGCCGCCCAGGCACAGGGTGCTGAATATCTGCGTATCCTCACCGGCAAGCACCTGCACCTGTGCGTCCGCGATCAGGGCCATGGTGGTTTCCGCATCGCCTGCACAGTCCTTGATGGCGGCGATATTGGCGTGGCGCACGATGCGGCGCAGCGTGTCGCGTTCGATCCGCACGCCGGTCCGGTAGGGGATGTCGTAGAGCACCAGCGGGACGCTGGCGGCATCGGCCAGGGTGGTGAAGAAGTGCTCCAGCCCGGCCTGGGAGGGGCGAATGTAGTAAGGCGCCGGTACCAGCAGCCCGGCCAGCGGGCGGCGCTGGATATCCCGCTGTCGATCGAGCAGGGCAGTCAGCTGGTTGCCGGCCAGGCCCATGATCACCTGGTGCGGCGCGGCCTGGCGCAACACGGCGTCGAGCACGGCGAGCTGTTCGTCCTCGCTCAAGGCCGCGGCTTCGCCCGTGGTGCCGCACACCACCAGGCCGGCCGCGCCATCGGCGAGCAACCGCTGCACCAGCCGATCGAGGCTGGCGAAGTCGATCTCACCGTTGCGCAACGGGGTGGCCAGGGCGACCCAGATACCACTGAAACTGGACATGTGAAACTCTCCTTGCGACTGACCGTCTGGTCGCCGTCAGGGAGGGTACGGGAGAGGTGCTGGAGGGTATGAACCTGGCGCCTGGTGTCCTGTCAGCCCATCTGACGGGACAGCGCGCCCCGGTCAAATGAGCGACTGTTTCTTGGATTTCTTGGCAACGACGACGCACGCGCACTGGCAGGCACGGAAGCCTGGGAGCAGTGAGCTGTGGTCGAAGGTGGCGTACATGGGAGGCCCGTTGCATGAATCGTTCGCCGATGGTGCTTGGCCCGGCGCGCGGCTGTCAAGCGCGAGCGACGGTAATATCTGGAAGCATTCCGCAGGCTGCCCGGCCAGGGGACGAGGCCTACACTCGAGCGGATTTCCTCAGGAGGATGCTCAATGAATACCCGTGGCTTGCTCGATCAACTGCTCAAATCCGGTCAGGACCTGCTGCAACAGAAAGGGGCGGGCGGTGCGTCGTCGGGGCTGGGCGGCGCGCTCGGTGGGTTGCTCGGTGGTGGCGCAGGTTCCGGCAGCAAGGGCGGCAGCGATCTCGGCGCCATGCTCAAGGGCGCTGGCGGCGGTGCGGCGCTGGCCATGCTGCTGGGCAACAAGCGGGTGCGCAAGGTGGGCGGCAAGGTGGCGGTCTACGGTGGCCTGGCTGCGCTTGGCGTACTGGCCTACAAGGCTTACGGCAACTGGCAGGCGCAGCAGGCCCAGCAGGGTGGCGCGCAGCCGCTCGAGCCGCAGACGCTGGACCGTCTGCCGGCGCCGCAGGCCGAGCAGCACAGCCGGGCGATTCTCAAGGCGCTGGTGGCAGCGGCGAAGGCCGACGGCCATGTGGACGCCCGCGAGCGTCAGTTGATCGAGGAGGAACTCGGCAAGCTGGCGCAGGACGCCGAGCTGCAGGGCTGGCTGCACACCGAGCTGAACAAGCCGCTCGACCCCGCCGATGTCGCCCGCGCCGCGACCACGCCGGAAATGGCCGCCGAGATGTACCTGGCCAGCGTGCTGATGGTGGATGAGGAGCACTTCATGGAGCGTGCCTACCTCGAGGAGCTGGCGCGCCAGCTGCAGCTGGCGCCGGCGCTGAAGGCCGAGCTGGAGGCGCAGGTGCGTCAGGAGCTGTCCGGCGTCCGCTGATGCGGCGTGCGCATCAGTCCCTGTGCCAGGCGCGGCCCGGCACTGCGTTCTCGGCCTGCCAGTCGACGTCATGATCGGCCAGGTAGGCGTCGACTGCGGCGCCTACCGTCGGCTGGATACGCTGTTCGCGGTTTTCCCGCAGGAGCCCGAAGCGCCTGAATTTGTCCTTGACCGGCCCCTTGACCTCGGCGAAATGCAGTTCGATGCCGGCTTCGGCCAGCATCTGCTCCAGTTCGGCGAGCATGTCGGCGGAGGTGACGTCGATGCTGGTCACCGGCTCGGCGGCGATGACCAGGCGACGCACCGGCGTCGGCGAGCGGGTGATCGCCTGCAGCACGCACTGCTGGAACTGTTCGGCATTGGCGAAGAACAGCGGCGCATCCCAGCGCAACAGCAGCAGGCCGGGTATCAGGCGGGCTTCCGGGTGGCGCTGGATATCGTGAAAGCCCCGTACGCCGTCGACCTGGCCCAGCACCGCGTAGTGCGGACGCCAGCCATCCCAGAGAAACTCGATCACCGCCAGCAGCACGGCAATGCCGATGCCGGGGATGGCGCCGAAGGTGGCGACGCCGGCGAAGCAGGCCATCGACAGCCAGAACTCCCACTGTTGCACGCGATAGATGCGCATGAGGTCTCGCACCTCGAACAGGCCGATCACGGCAGCGATCACCACCGCCGCCAGGGCGCTGGTGGGCAGGTGCTGCATCAGGTTGGGGGCGGCGACCAGCAGCAGGGCGACCGCCAGGGCGCCGACCACGCCGGCCATCTGCGTCTGTGCCCCGGCGGCCTCGGCTACCGGTGTGCGTGACGAGCTGCTGCTGATCGGGAACCCCTGGAAGAAACCGCCGATCAGGTTGGCGGCCCCCAGGCCGACCATCTCCTGGTTGGGGTCGACATGGCGGCCACTGCGCGCGGCATAGGTGCGCGACAGCACGCTGGTGTCGGCGAAGGCGACCAGCGCCGCCGCCACACCGCCGAGCACGACGGCGGACAGATCGATGCCGCTGAGCCAGGGCAGGGTGAAGCCCGGCAGCCCCTGCGGCAGTTCGCCGAGGACGCTGGCGCCATGGCGGGCGAGGTCCAGCAGCTCCACCGCCAGGGTGGCGAGGGTGACGGCGATGAGGATGCCGGGCA
This sequence comes from Pseudomonas sp. BMW13, assembly GCF_013357275.1. Taxonomy (NCBI): domain Bacteria; kingdom Pseudomonadati; phylum Pseudomonadota; class Gammaproteobacteria; order Pseudomonadales; family Pseudomonadaceae; genus Pseudomonas; species Pseudomonas sp. BMW13. The sequence continues at coordinate 132,527 of NZ_SUKD01000004.1, forward strand.
GGCGCTTGAAGCGCCGCAGCAGCAGGATCAGCGCCAGCGTGCTGCCACCGATGGCCAGGCTGGCCCAGTTAAATTGCGCGTCCAGTACGCCGCCGACGATGGCCCAGATGTCCTGCACCGGTCCCTGGCTGTCGATGGAGAAGCCGAGCAGCTTGGGCGTCTGGCTGATCACCACGCTCAGGGCGATGCCGTTCATGTAGCCGTAGCGAATCGGCTTGGACAGCAACTCGGTGATGAAGCCCAGGCGCAGCAGGCCGGCGACGATGCAGGTCAGGCCGGCTACCACGGCCATCATGCTGGCCAGGGTGATCGCCCGCAGCGGGTCACCTCCCGACAGCGGCAGGACCACGGCGAGAATCACTGCGGTCAGGGCCGAGTCGGGGCCGAGCACCAGGATGCGGCTGGGGCCGAACAGGGCGTAGGCCAGCAGTGGCACGATGGTGGCGTACAGGCCGTAGATGCCGGCGACGCCCGAGGCTTCGGCATAGGCGATGCCCACCGGCACCAGCATGCTGGTCAGCACCAGGCCGGCGGCGATGTCCCTGGGCAGCCAGCTCAGGCGATAGTGGAGCAGCGTGTGCAGACCAGGGAGCCAGCGTCGCCAGCCGCGTTGCTGCACGATGACGGGAAGCGATTTGTAGTGAGGGGCGGGCATCGCGTGGCGCTCGGGAGACATCTGCCTAGTAAAGCGCAGAGTAGGGGCGCCTCACCAGCCTGGCGGCGTTGCACTGTCTTGCCGGTGTTTCCGCAGAGGTTCTGCAGGGATATTCACGCGCTGCATGTCAGACCAAAAGATCATACTGTTGCGACGCGATGCCCGTTAGGCTCGAGGTTTCGATCCGCCGCCTCGCGAGGATGCTCATGGCGCATTTGCCCCTGGAGAGTTACGACTACCTGATCGTCGGTGCCGGCCCGGCCGGTTGCCTGCTGGCCAATCGTCTGTCCGCAGACCCCTCCGTCAGCGTGTTGCTGATCGAGGCCGGCGGCCCGGACAACTACCCCTGGATCCACATCCCGGTCGGTTACCTCTACTGCATCGGCAATCCGCGTACCGACTGGTGCTACAGCACCGAGGCGGACCCCGGCCTGCACGGTCGTTCGCTGAAGTACCCGCGTGGGCGGGTGCTCGGCGGCAGCTCCTCGATCAACGGCATGATCTACATGCGCGGGCAGGCTGCCGACTATGACGGCTGGGCGGCGGCGGGCAACCCGGGTTGGGCCTGGCGCGACGTGCTGCCCCTGTTCAAGCGCTCGGAGAACCATTTTGCCGGAGCCAGCGAACTGCATGGCGCTGATGGCGAGTGGCGGGTCGAGCGCCAGCGCCTGTCCTGGGAGATTCTCGAGGCCTTCCGCCACGCGGCGGCGCAGCGCGGCATCGCCAGCATCGACGACTTCAATGGCGGCGACAACGAAGGGTGCGGTTACTTCCAGGTCAATCAGCGACACGGCGTGCGCTGGAACGCCTCGAAAGCCTTTCTGCGCGATATCGGCCAGCGCCCTAATCTGCAGGTGCTGACCGGTGCCGAGGCCGAGCGCCTGGAGCTGGAGCAGGGCCGCGCCAACGCCGTGCAGCTGCGCTGGCAGGGGCGGGCGCTGCGCATCGCCGCGCGCCGCGAAGTGCTTCTGTGCGCCGGCGCCATTGGCTCGCCGGCCTTGCTGCAGCGCTCGGGTATCGGCCCGCGACCGCTGCTGGAACGGCTGGGGATCGGCGTGCGCCACGAACTGCCAGGGGTGGGTGCGAACCTGCAGGATCACCTGCAACTGCGCCTGATCTACCGCATCGAGGGGGTGAAGACGCTGAACCGCATTGCCGCCACGCCCTGGGGCAAGCTGGGCATGGGGCTGGAGTACCTGCTCAAGCGCAGCGGGCCGCTGTCGATGGCGCCCAGCCAGCTCGGCGCCTTCGCCAAATCCGACCCCGGTCAGGCGCGCGCCAACCTGCAATATCACGTGCAGCCGTTGTCGCTGGAACGCTTTGGCGAGCCATTGCATGACTTCCCCGCGTTCACCGCGTCGGTCTGCAACCTGCGCCCGGAGAGCCGTGGCTGCGTCGAAATCCGCTCGGCGGATGCCAGTGTCGCGCCGGCGATCCGCCCCAACTACCTGAGTGACGAGCGCGATCTGCAGGTGGCCGCCGATGCGATTCGCCTGACCCGCGAGATTGCCGCGGCCCCGGCACTGGTCCCCTACCACCCGCAGGAATACAAGCCGGGGCCGGACTATCGCAGCGACGCGGACTTGCGGCAGGCGGCGGGGGAGATCGGCACCACCATCTTCCACCCCGTCGGCACCTGTGCGATGGGCCAGGGGCGCGACGCCGTGGTCGATGCGCGTCTGCGCGTGCACGGCATTGCCGGTCTGCGCGTGGTCGACGCGTCGATCATGCCGAGCATCACCTCCGGCAACACCTGCTCGCCGGTACTGATGATCGCCGAGAAGGCCGCGCAGATGATCGCCGAGGATGCGCAGCGCCCGGCGAGCGTCGTTGCGCCCCAGGCCGTCGCGCTCAGCTGAGGTCAGCCGCTGGCTGATGAAAGCGGGCGCAGTTGCGCCCCCCGTGCTTGGCCTGGTAGAGCGCCAGGTCGGCCAGTTGCAGGACGTTGCCCAGGTTGTCGTGATCCTGTGGCCAGATCGCGCCGCCGACACTGCAGCCGATGTTGACCTGTCCCGCCTCCAGCGTGATGGGCATGCCGAGCGCGGCGATGGTGCGTTCGGCCACCAGCTGAGCATGACGCTGGGCGTCCTGCTCGGGCACCAGCAGCACCATCACGAACTCGTCGCCACCCAGGCGCGCGACCATGTCGCCCTCGCGCAGGCAGTGGCGCAGGCGCTGTGCGACTTCGGCCAGCAGTTGGTCGCCAGCCGCGTGGCCATGGGTGTCGTTGATCGGTTTGAAACCGTCCAGGTCGAGGTACAGCAGGGCCAGGCAGCCCTGCAGCAGGCGGCTGCGCTGCTGTGCCAGGGGCAGGAATTTCTCCAGGGCGATGCGGTTGGGCAACCCGGTGAGCGCATCGTGGTGAGCCAGGCTTTCCATCACGCCGAGGGCCGTCTGCTGCTGGGTCAGGCTTTCCACCAGGTGGCGGATCGAATGGCTCAGCTGGCGTACTTCGCGGCTGCCCTGCAATTCGGGGATTTCCGTCGCCTCGCCGGCGCTGAGGCGATCCGCTGCGCTGGCGATGTCCTGCAGCGGGCGGGTGAAGTAGCCGCTGATCAGCCAGCCGAGAAAGGCGAAGATCAGCGCCAGTCCGCCACCGATGAACAGGATGTTGGTGCGCAGCTCATGGGCCGGGGCATAGGCCTGCTCCAGCGACTGGCGCGCGACCACCGTCCAGCCCAGGCCGGGGTAGTCCTGATAACCCTGGCTCAGGGTGAGGCCAGTCAGGTATTCCTTGCCATCGGGCCAGCGCTGAATCCTCCAGCGGCTCTGGCCAGGCTGCAGTTCGCCGAGAACGGGCAACTCCAGCTTCTGGCCGATCATGGCGCGCGGGCCGAGAAGGATGCTGTGATCCTGGCCGATCACGAAGAACTCGACCAGGTGGCGGTCCTGGCTCGGCGCCAGGATCGACCGGCGCACCTCATCGGCCCAGGCCCAGGACAGGTGGCTGGCCAGCACGCCGACCAGATTACCGTCGCTCCCGTGAATCGGCAGGCTGATATCGACGAATTTCATCGCCTCGCCCGTCGGGTTGGGCAGCAGGTTGGCGAGCAGCACCGCGTCATGCACATCGCCGATGAATAGGCCATTACGGCCCTGGAGGTAGACCGGCCGCTGGGCGATGCTGACACCCTCGAGCACGCCGTTGCTGGAGGCCAGGACCAGGCCTTGCGGATCGGTGAAGCCGATCCAGGACATGCTCGGCATTTCCTGCTGCAGGCTGTCCAGCAGGCGGCGTATCTCGCGCGAGTCGTTCGGCGCGAGCAGCGCCTGCTGGCTGCCAAGGAGGCGCAGTACGGAGGCCCGCGAGGCCATGTCGCGGTCGAGACGACCGACCATGGCGAACGACACCTCCGCCAGGTCGCCGCCGACGTTCTGGCGAATCTGCTGGCTGCTGTGCTGGCTGATCAACGACCCCAGCAGGGCGCAGAGCAGGCTGACCAGGACGGCGATGAACAGGGCGATATGGCTGCGCATGCTGTGTGATGGGAGCATGGGGTGGGGCTCGTCTGAAGTCGTCAGCTCAGTATATGCACCGTTGATCCAGAGAGTTGCGATTGACTGCCGATAGTGGGCTGCCAGCCTGGGCCGGCTCGGGTATAATCGCCTGCTTTTCCGTCCGATTTGCCGCGAGCGCCGACCACCATGGAAATCAATCCGATCCTCAACGCCATCAAGGACCTGTCCGAGCGAACCCAGTCGATTCGGGGGTATCTTTGACTACGATCACAAGCATGATCGCCTGGTCGAAGTAAACCGCGAGCTGGAAGACGCCAGCGTCTGGAACAAGCCCGAGTACGCGCAGAGCCTGGGCCGTGAGCGCGCCATGCTGGCGCAGATCGTCGAAACCATCGATGACCTCACCGGCAGCCTGGCCGATTCCAGGGACCTGCTGGAAATGGCCGCCGAAGAGAACGACGAAGGCGCGGTGAGCGATATCGCCGCCGAAGTCGAGCGCCTGCGCGAGATTCTCGAGAAGCTGGAATTCCGCCGCATGTTCAGCGGCGAGATGGACCCGAACAACTGCTACCTGGACATCCAGGCCGGCTCCGGCGGCACCGAGGCCCAGGACTGGGCCAACATCCTCCTGCGCATGTACCTGCGCTGGGCCGACAAGCGCGGCTTCAGTGCCGAGATCGTCGAGCTGTCCGAGGGTGAAGTCGCCGGTATCAAGGGCGCCACCGTGCACATCAAGGGCGAGTACGCCTTCGGCTGGCTGCGCACCGAGATCGGCGTGCACCGTCTGGTGCGCAAGAGCCCGTTCGACTCCGGCGCGCGCCGCCACACCTCGTTCTCGGCGGTGTTCGTCTCGCCGGAGATCGACGACAAGGTGGACATCGAGATCAACCCGTCCGACCTGCGCATCGACACCTACCGCTCCTCCGGGGCCGGTGGTCAGCACGTCAACACCACCGACTCGGCGGTGCGGATCACCCACGTGCCGACCAACACCGTGGTGGCCTGCCAGAACGAACGTTCGCAGCACGCCAACAAGGACACCGCCATGAAAATGCTGCGGGCCAAGTTGTACGAGCTGGAGATGCAGAAGCGCAACGCCGCTTCGCAGGCACTGGAAGACAGCAAGTCGGACATCGGCTGGGGGCACCAGATCCGCTCCTACGTGCTCGACGATTCGCGGATCAAGGACCTGCGTACCGGCGTCGAGCGTAGCGACTGCCAGAAGGTGCTCGATGGCGATCTCGACGGTTACCTCGAGGCCAGCCTCAAGCAGGGCCTTTAAGAGCAGGCGCAAGCTTCAAGCTGCAAGTCGGAGCGGGTGAACCTCTGCCGGAGGCATCCGTTTCAGCTTGGTAGCGATCTTTCAAGAATGATGATTTGACCGGGACGACCCGCAATGAGCGACCAACAACTCGACCAGAACGAACTGCAACAGGAAGAAAACAAGCTGATTGCCCAGCGCAAGGAAAAGCTTGCTGCCGTCCGTGAGCAGGGCATTGCCTTCCCCAACGACTTCCGCCGCGACAGCCTGTGCGCCGAGCTGCAGAAACAGTACGAGGGCAAGAGCAAGGAAGAGTTGGAGGCCGCTGCCATCCCGGTGAAGATCGCCGGGCGCATCATGCTCAACCGTGGCGCCTTCATGGTGCTGCAGGACACCTCCGGTCGCCTGCAGGTCTACGTCGACCGCAAGGGCCTGCCGGCCGAAACCCTGGAAGCGATCAAGAGCTGGGACCTGGGCGACATCATCGCCGCCGAAGGCACCCTGGCGCGCTCCGGCAAGGGTGACCTGTACGTGCACATGACCGACGTGCGCCTGCTGACCAAGTCGCTGCGCCCGCTGCCGGACAAGCACCACGGCCTGACCGACACCGAGCAGCGCTACCGCCAGCGCTACGTCGACCTGATCGTCAACGAGGAAACCCGCCACACCTTCCGCGTGCGTTCGCAGGTGATCGCGCACATCCGTCGCTTCCTCAACGAGCGCGGCTTCCTCGAAGTCGAAACCCCGATGCTGCAGACCATTCCCGGTGGCGCCGCGGCCAAGCCGTTCGAGACCCATCACAACGCGCTGGACATGGCCATGTTCCTGCGTATCGCCCCGGAGCTGTACCTCAAGCGCCTTGTTGTTGGCGGCTTCGAGAAAGTGTTCGAGATCAACCGCAACTTCCGTAACGAGGGCGTGTCGACCCGGCACAACCCCGAGTTCACCATGCTCGAGTTCTACCAGGCCTACGCCGACTACCGCGACAACATGGACCTCACCGAGGAACTGTTCCGCGAGCTGGCCCTGGCCGTGCTGGGCAGCACCGACGTGCCGTACGGCGACAAGGTGTTCCACTTCGGCGAGCCGTTCGTGCGCCTGTCGGTGTACGACTCGATCCTCAAGTACAACCCGGACCTCACCGAGGCCGACCTCAATGACGTCGACAAGGCCCGTGCCATCGCCAAGAAGGCCGGCGCCAAGGTGCTCGGCCACGAAGGCCTGGGCAAGCTGCAGGTGATGATTTTCGAGGAACTGGTGGAGAGCAAGCTGGAGCAGCCGCACTTCATCACCGAGTACCCGTTCGAGGTCTCGCCGCTGGCCCGTCGCAACGATGACAACCCCAGCGTCACCGACCGTTTCGAGCTGTTCATCGGTGGCCGCGAGATCGCCAACGCCTACTCCGAGCTCAACGACGCCGAAGACCAGGCCGAACGCTTCCTCGCTCAGGTGGCCGAGAAGGACGCCGGCGACGACGAGGCCATGCACTACGATGCCGACTTCGTTCGCGCACTGGAATACGGCATGCCGCCGACCGCCGGTGAGGGCATCGGCATCGACCGCCTGGTGATGCTGCTGACCAACTCGCCGTCGATTCGCGACGTCATCCTGTTCCCGCACATGCGCCCGCAGGCCTGATGTTCCAGCAAGAAGCCGCCCAAGGGCGGCTTCTTGCTATCTGTTTTCTGCCCGCGGTTCGTTGACGGTGCGACAGGCAGGCGCATCCGGCCTTTTGGTTGATCGGCGAACCCAGTACTCTGCCCCTTATAATCAGAACGTAGAGGTCTTCCCGCCGTGAGTCCTGTGCCTGCGTCCCCGAATGCCAGTCAGGCGGCCAGCGCCGTCGTCGAGAGTGTCCAGTATCAAGGGCGCAAGGCCAGCCGCCAGGGCAGCGAGCAGCGGCGCCAGGCGATTCTCGACGCGGCCATGCGCATCATCGTGCGTGACGGCGTGCGCTCGGTGCGTCATCGCGCGGTGGCGGCCGAGGCTCAGGTGCCGCTGTCCGCGACGACCTACTACTTCAAGGACATCGATGACCTGATCACCGATACCTTCGCCCAGTTCGTCGAGCGCAGCGCCGCGCAGATGGCGGCATTCTGGGCCGGTACCCAGGGCGTGCTGCAGGAGCTGGTCGGGCGTCTCGACGGCAGCGAGCGGGCGCGCCGGCAACTGGCCGACGAGATCGCCGAGCTGGCGGTGCAGTACGTCCAGCGCCAGCTGCGTGATCGGCGTGACCACCTGATCGCCGAGCAGGCGTTCCAGCAGGAAGCCTTGCTCAACCCGCGTCTGAGCGACCTGGTGCGGGCGCATCGGCAGATTCTCCAGCAGGGCGTCACCCACTTCTTCGAGGTGCTCGGTTCGCGCCAGCCGGAGCAGGATGCCGTGCTGTTGACGGCCACCATCATGCGGATGGAGTATCAGGGCTTGCTGGACGGTGTCGAGCATCTGGACAGCCAAGGAATGCTGGCCATCCTTAAGCGCTACATGAACCTGGTTCTGGGGTTGTAAGTCCTCGATCTCGCGGTCGAGGGTTTTTCACAAGGAGAGCGAAATGAAAGCCTGGCGCGCACTGGTCGCCCTGTCCTTCCTGCTGTTGAGTGGCTGCCTGGTCACCTTCAAGGACCCGATTCCGGCCAACGAGGCGGCACCCATGCCGCTGCTGGGCGAATGGAGCCGCGAGGACGAGTGGGGCGATCAGCTGTTCCTGGAGATCACCCGGGCCGGCTCCAACCTGTACGAGGCGCGCATCTACGAAGGCAGCCCGGACAACCTCGACAGCCTCGAGGAGTTCGGCTTCACCGTCGCCCACCACGGCCGCCGCTGGTACCTTTCGGCCGGTTTGCCGAAGAGCCTGGGCGCCAACTTCGCCATCGCCGGCTTCGAGCTGACCAGGGACAACGAGCTGGTGGTGTATAACCTCGACACCGACCGTATTCTTCAGGACATGGACAAGGGCCTGCTGGAAGGCCAGATGGTCTCCATGCCCGAAGCCGATGGTGCCTTGATCACCAGCCCGCTGGACCGGGTGTTCGCTTACCTCGACGATCCGGCCAATGCCGATCTGTTCGTCGAGATCGCGCGCTATCAGCGGGTTGCCGAGTAGGGAGTGCAATGAACAGCCAGCAGAAACTGGACGACTATCAACTCGGTATCCGCGCCCTGAGCGACCGCATCGTCGAGGCGCAGACACCGATCCGCGTGCTCGACGCGGTGAAGTGGGACGACGGCATCCGCGACGGTTTCCTCAAGGCCAAGGGCAAGCAGCCGCCGGCCATCGATCGCGGCTATTACCTGGGCCGTCCGCTGGGCTTCGATGCCGCCGCCAAGCGCCTGGAGTTCCAGAACATCGAGCGTGACATCACCCGCCAGCTGGGTCAGTTCAGCCCGGTGGGGCAGATCATGCGGCGCATGTGTCGCGAGTACCGCATGGTCATCCGCATGCTCGAGGCGCGTGGCACCGAGGACTTCGGCCTGATCAGCCAGGAGCTCTACGGTTCGGCCTCCGATGCCTTCCACGCCGGCGATCCGACGCTGGCCGACCTCGGCCTGATGCTCTCCGACTACCTCAACAACATCGACGCCCGTGGCGACCTGGAAGACGAAGCCAAGACGCTGGGCGCCGGGGATGCGGTGAACATGCTGCAGCAGCGCCTGGCCGAGGTGTTCGGTGACGACACCGTGCGGGTGCTGGAGTCCGACGGGATTCTCGCCGACGCCGCCGCCGGCGCCGACTACATCAAGATCCGCAGCGATGCGCGCTTCAACGAGCGTGACGTCAAGGCGCTGGAGGTGCACGAAGGGCTGGTGCACGTAGGTACCACCCTCAACGGCCTGAACCAGCCGATCTGCACCTTCCTGGCCAAGGGGCCGCCCTCGTCGACGGTGACGCAGGAAGGCCTGGCGATTCTCATGGAGGTGATCGCCTTCGCCTCCTACCCGACCCGCCTGCGCAAGCTGACCAACCGCACCCGCGCCATCCACATGGCCGAGGAGGGCGCGGATTTCCTCCAGGTCTTCGAATTCTTCCGCGAGCAGGGCTACGGCCTGGAAGGCAGCTACAGCAACGCCAGCCGGGTGTTTCGTGGCTCCCTGCCGAGCGGCCTGCCGTTCACCAAGGACCTGTCCTACCTGAAGGGCTTCATCCTCATCTACAACTACATCCAGTTGGCGGTGCGCAAGGGCAAGCTGGAGCAGATCCCGCTGTTGTTCTGCGGCAAGACCACCCTGGAAGACATGCGCACCCTGCGCAAGCTGGTCGACGAGGGACTGGTGCTGCCGCCCAAGTACCTGCCGCAGCAGTTCCAGGACATGAATGCACTGTCGGCCTGGATGTGCTTCTCCAACTTCCTCAACCACCTGAGCATGGACCGCATCGAAGCGGACTACGCCAACATCCTCTAGGCGCCGGACGGGCGCCGCATTTCTCTGTACAGGGAGTACAACATGGAACATTCGGTTTTCGAGCGGCAAGTGCAGCTCACGGATCGCACCATCAGTCCTGCGGTCTACAACCTGGTTATCGGCTTGACCCTGCTCTGGGGCTTCGCGGTCAACTGGTGGATGGTGGACGCGATCAGCGTCGAGTGGATACGCAGCATCAATATCTGGGTCTTCTTCGGCGGATATTTCGCGTCCTGCATGCTGGGCGTCTACCTGTTCTCCAGCTCCAGCAATCCCCTGGTGAGTTTCGTCGGCTACAACCTGGTCGTGGTGCCGTTCGGCCTGATCATCAACCTGGTCGTCAGCCGTTACGACGCGAACCTCGTTCAGCAGGCGATCCGTCTGACGGCCCTGGTCACCGTGGGCATGATGGCCCTGGGTACCTTGTTTCCCGCATTCTTCCAGCGCATTGCCTCAGCGCTGACGATCGCGCTGCTGCTGGTGATCGTCGTGGAACTGGTGGAGGTCCTGGTGTTCGGTATCCGTCATGGCATCCTCGACTGGATCGTGGTGCTGATCTTCTGCGGCTACATCGGCTACGACTGGGGCCGCGCCAATCAGATTCCCAAGACGCTGGACAACGCGATAGACAGTGCAGCCGCGCTGTACATGGACATCATCAACCTGTTCCTGCGCATTCTGCGAATCCTGGGACGCAAATGAAGGGTGCCGTGCCTGGCGGTTGTCCTGCGTCCGTCACCCGCCTTGATATGAACGATCCAGAGGTCCAGTAATGCCCAGCCATCAACTCGACTACGAAATCCTCGGCAGTTCCGCACAGTCGGTGGAGATCATCCTCGATCCGGGGGAAACGGTGATCGCCGAGGCGGGGGCGATGAACTACATGACCGAGGGCGTGCGCTTCGACACCCGCATGGGCGACGGCTCGTCCAGCGGCCTGCTGGGCAAGCTGTGGAGCGCCGGCAAGCGCATGCTCACCGGCGAGTCGCTGTTCATGACCCACTTCAGCAATGCCGGCAAGGGGCAGGCACGGGTCGCCTTCGCCGCCCCTTACCCCGGTACCGTGGTGCCGATCGAGCTGGCGCGGATCGGCGGCACGTTGATCTGCCAGAAGGACGCCTTTCTCTGCGCCGCCCATGGCACCCGCGTAGGCATCAGCTTTGCCAAGCGTATCGGCGCGGGCTTCTTCGGCGGCGAGGGCTTCATCCTGCAGAAACTCGAAGGCGACGGCCTGGCCTTCGTGCATGCGGGTGGCACGGTGATCCGCAAGGAGCTGAACAACGAAACCCTGCGTCTCGACACCGGCTGCCTGGTGGCCTTCAGCGACGGTATCGACTACGACATCGGTCTGGCCGGCGGCCTCAAGAGCATGCTGTTCGGTGGCGAGGGCATCCTCCTGACCACCCTCAAGGGCACGGGCAGCGTGTGGATCCAGAGCCTGCCGTTCTCGCGTCTGGCCGAGCGCGTCTACACGGCGACCGTGCAAGCCCGTGAGGAGGTTCGCGCGGGTGGCAAGTAGACTCGGGCGCTGGGCCCTGCTGCTGGTCAGCCTGTGGCTGGCCGGTTGCAGCGGGTTGCTGTTCTATCCCGAGCCGGGATTGCCGATCACGCCCGAGCGCGCCGGCCTGGCGTATCGCGACATCGAACTGCAGGCCGCCGATGGCACCCGCCTGCACGCCTGGTGGTTGCCGGCCAAGGCAGGTACGCCAGTCAAGGGCACGGTGCTGCATCTGCATGGCAACGGCGGCAACCTGGCCTGGCACCTGGGCGGCGTGCACTGGCTGCCGGAGCAGGGCTATCAGGTACTGATGCTGGATTACCGTGGCTACGGGCTTTCCGCAGGCAAGCCCAGCCTGCCTGCGGTGTACCAGGATATCGACGCGGCGTTCGCCTGGCTCGAGCAGGCGCCAGAAGTCCGGGGTCAGCCCCTGTTCGTGCTGGGGCAGAGCCTCGGCGGGGCGTTGGCCGTGCACTATCTGACTGAGCACCCCGAGCGCCGGGCAGCCGTGCGGGCCATGGCCCTCGATGGCGTGCCGGCGAGCTATCGTGATGTCGCGCGCCATGCGCTGAGCACGTCCTGGCTGACCTGGCCACTGCAGGTGCCGCTGTCGTGGCTGGTGCCGGATGCCGACAGCGCCATTCATGGCATCGACAAGCTCGAGGGTTTGCCGCTGCTGATCTACCACAGTGTTGACGACACGATCGTGCCGCTTTCCAATGGCCGGCGTTTGTATCAAGCTGCGCGCCCGCCACGTGCTTTCCAGGCGACCCGCGGCGCGCACGTGCAAACCTTTGCCGAACCGGCCTGGCGCGCGTCGTTGCTGGCGTTCTTCGAGACGCCTCTGGCCACGCTCGAACGCCTGGAAACGGCTACCGAATCCGCAACAGAGAGTCCGCAATGACCGAACGCAACCCCATCCCGCTGATCATCACCGCCATCGGCAGCATCGTCGGCACCGTCGCCGTGCTCTGGTACTACGGCTACGTGCATTTCGCCAAACCCGAAGATGCCCTGTTGCTGTCCGACTTCACCATGCTCAAGACCATCCCCGGCGAGGACTACAAGGTGTCGCTGAAGCCGGCCAACCAGGTCGCGCAGTGCATCGACGGGGTGCTGGTGCTGTTCGATCTGGAGCAGAAGGGCCTGACTGGCGTGCTGGTGGACAACAAGAAGCAGGCCGTACGCTGCATGGGCGAGGAAACGCCCGCGCTGCAGCAGTAAGGGCTGGCAGAGCCCTGCGACAAGCGAACCCCGGAAAACAAGAAACCCGCCAACAGGCGGGTTTCTTCATGGCGCTCGGCGATCAGGCGTCGCTGGAGGAGCGGGGCGCGACCGGCTGGTTGTCGTTGGAGATGGTCACCTCCACACGGCGGTTCTGCGCACGGCCGGAGTCGCTGCCGTTGTCCGCGACGGGGTACTCCTTGCCGTAGCCCTGGGCGACGATGCGCGACGGTGCGACACCGGCGCGGATCAGCGCGCGACGGACCGACTCGGCGCGTCGTTCCGACAGGCCCTGGTTGTAGCTGGCGGAGCCGACGCTGTCGGTATAGCCCTCGACGATCACCTGGCGTTCCGGGTTCTTCTGAAGGAAGCGTGCCAGCTCGGTGACGTTGGGCAGGGCACTGCTCTTCAGCTCGGCCTTGTTGAAGTCGAACAGGACGTCACCGAAGGTCACCAGGGTGCCGCGTTCGGTCTGCTTGGCATCGAGGCTGTCCTGCAGCTTGCGAATCTGCGCGTCGCGAGCGTCCAGCAACGCCTGGGCGCGGCGTGCCGATGCGTTCTTCAGTTCGGCTTCGGCGCTGCGCAGGACGATGGTCTGCTTGGCCACCTCGACGCGCTGATTGGTCAGGTAGGCCAGCTGGTCGACCTTCTTCTCGTCTTCCTTCTCCATGTAGGCCTTGTCGGCCTTGTTCAGCCATTCCTGGGCTTCCTTGGTTTCCAGCGCCGCGACCTTGTTGGCCTGCGGGTCGCTCTGCAGCGAGGAGAAATTGCTGCGGGCCGACTCGAGGTTGGCGTTGGGCTGGTGCGAGCAGGCGGCGAGGCCGACGCTCATGGCCAGGAGGGCGGGGATCATCACGTGTTTACGCATGGCGATTCATCCTTATATCTGTCAGCGAATGGGCGAGGTGCGGGCGCTCACTGAGCGTTGCGCATGCCTTCCTCGCGTAGTTCCTGAACACCCTGGCGGGCATCCTGCACGGCACGTTCAGCCTTGGCGGCCTGGGCCTTGCGCTCGGCGAGGCGAGCGTCCCATTCGGCCTGCTCGGCCAGGCGACGGGCTTTCTCGTACTCTTCCTCGTGCATGGCGAATTCGGCTTGCTTGAGCTTGTCCTGCGCGGCTTTCATCTCCACCGGGGCGAACTCGGTACCGCCGGCGCTGATCGCCGAGTTCACGGCGGACTCCGTGACGGCGTACTGCTCACTGGGCGGGTTGCCGGCGCAACCAGCGAGCACGAGGCTGCTGCCCAGGACCAGGGCAGCCAGTTTGATTCCGCGCAGGCTGGTGTTTGGACGCTTCTCGGTATGGGTCTTCATGGCGGCTAACTCCATTTGAAACACTCCTATGAATGACGATATCCGTGACAAGTGGCGCATCGAGGAGCCGTCCCGCGGGAGGCTGGCGTGCCTCGATGACCTGAAATTGGGACCCGCGTGTTTTTTGAATGGTTCAGAAAAAATGACAGTTTGCTCACGATTCGCCTGATGCGGGGGCGTCATTTGGCCAGCTTTCAGCAGCGGTTTCGGGCGCCGGGGCGGTGCGCTGCAATCCCCGTCAGTACTGCGCGGAGGCCGTTTCTACTGGGTTTCTGAGGAAGGCTGTGCTGGCTTGACGTGGAACCGTGGATTTTTTTTGCGCGGTGTCAGTTGAGGCGGCGTAATAGAAAAACGCCTCGAGGGATGCGAGATGACCGGCGAAGTGAGCGATATATCGAACGCTCAGGTGCCGTGGCGGGCCTGCGGGTTCTGCTCGTCCATCTCCGTGATCTCACGCAGGTACTTGCGCGACAGCGCCAGGAAGCGCGGTGTCGGGCCGACGTCCTCGTAGAGCGGATCGCCCTGTTCGTCCAGGGCCACGACCTTGCTGCCGCGCACGTAGGGCAGGCTGGCTTCCAGTTCCTCCAGGGCCGCGCCGATCAGCTCGCCAAGCAGTTCTTCGCTGTGGTGCTTGGGGTACATCTCGGTGAGCGCGGCCAGGCGGGCGGCCGCTTCGACATCCAGGTGAATCTGGTAGCGGGTCGTCGTCAGGCGGCCCTGGGCATTCTGTTCCCAATGTTCTGCCAGCTCTCGGATTCTCATGCTGTCACTCCTCGCGAACGGGGCAGGCGACCCCTGTGTACAAGCCTAGACCCAGCGCTGTCGCGCGCCCTGCTGCGCGTCGCACCCTTGTAAGAAGTTGGCGCGCTGGGCACTCTGTTGACATCGGTCAGGAGAAGGAGTGCGACATGGCAGAAATCGATGCGCGTCTGCGTGAGGAAGTGCACCTGCTTGGCGAGCTGCTGGGCAAGACCATCAGCACCCAGCTGGGCGACGAGTTCCTCGACAAGATCGAACGCATTCGCAAGGGCGCCAAGGCCGGTCGTCGCGGGACCGCCACCGACACCGAACAGCTGGCCAGCACCCTCGGTCAGCTCGGCGACGATGAGCTGCTGCCGGTGGCGCGCGCCTTCAACCAGTTCCTCAACCTGGCCAATATCGCCGAGCAGCAGCACCGCGTGCGCCGGCGTCGCGCCGACGAGCCCGAACCCTTCGAGTTGCGCGTGCTCGACGAGCTGCTCGAACGCCTGCTCGCCAGCGGGCAGGGCGCGGAGGAGCTGGCGCGCCAGCTCGGCCGCCTGGACATCGAACTGGTGCTCACCGCCCACCCCACCGAGGTGGCGCGGCGCACCCTGATCCAGAAGTATGACGCCATCGCCGCGCAGCTGACGGCGCTGGATCACAGCGACCTGCTGCCGGCGGAGCGCCAGGCTATCGTCGAGCGCCTGCAGCGGCTGATCGCCGAGGCCTGGCATACCGAGGAGATTCGCCGCAGCCGCCCCAGCCCGGTGGATGAAGCCAAGTGGGGCTTCGCCGTGATCGAGCATTCGCTGTGGCAGGCGGTACCGCAGTTTCTGCGGCGCGCCGACAACAGCCTGCGCGCCGCTACCGGCCTGCGCCTGCCGCTGGAGGCCGCGCCGGTTCGCTTCGCGTCCTGGATGGGCGGTGACCGCGACGGCAACCCCAATGTCACCGCGCGGGTGACGCGCGAGGTGCTGCTGCTGGCGCGCTGGATGGCCGCTGACCTTTACCTGCGCGATATCGACCAGCTGGCCGCCGAGTTGTCCATGCAGCAGGCCAGCGCCGAGCTGCGTGCTCAGGTCGGCGACAGCGCCGAGCCGTATCGTGCGTTGCTCAAGCAGTTGCGCGAGCGCCTGCGCGAGACACGCCGCTGGGCGCAGCAGGCGCTCGACGCCGACATCGCGCCGAGCAACGCAGTGCTGCGCGACAATCATGATCTGCTGGCGCCGCTGCAGCTGTGCTACCAGTCGCTGCATGCCTGCGGCATGGGCGTGATCGCCGACGGGCCGTTGCTCGATTGCCTGCGCCGGGCGGCGACCTTCGGCCTGTTCCTGGTGCGCCTGGACGTGCGCCAGGATGCCGCGCGCCACGCTGCGGCGCTATCGGAGATCACCGACTACCTGGGGCTGGGCAAGTACGCCGAATGGGACGAGGAGGCGCGCCTGGCGTTCCTCCAGCGCGAGCTGGAAAACCGCCGGCCGTTGCTGCCCGTCGACTATCGCCCGGCGGCGGACACCGCCGAGGTGCTCGCCACCTGCCGTGAGGTGGCGGCCGCACCGGCGGCATCGCTGGGCTCCTACGTGATCTCCATGGCCGGTGCGGCGTCCGATGTCCTCGCCGTGCAGTTGCTGCTCAAGGAGGCCGGGTTGCGCCGGCCGATGCGTGTGGTGCCACTTTTCGAAACCCTGGCCGACCTCGACCACGCCGGCCCGGCGATCGACCGCCTGCTGGGCCTGCCTGGCTACCGGGCGCGCCTGCACGGGCCGCAGGAGGTGATGATCGGCTATTCCGACTCGGCCAAGGATGCCGGTACTACCGCGGCGGCCTGGGCGCAGTACCGCGCCCAGGAAGAACTGGTGCGCCTGTGCCAGGCGCATCAGGTCGAGTTGCTGCTGTTCCATGGTCGCGGTGGCACCGTGGGCCGTGGCGGTGGCCCTGCGCATGCGGCGATCCTGTCGCAACCGCCGGGCTCGGTGGCCGGGCGCTTCCGCACCACCGAACAGGGCGAGATGATTCGCTTCAAGTTCGGCCTGCCGGACATCGCCGAGCAGAACCTCAACCTCTACCTGGCGGCAGTGCTGGAAGCCACGCTGCTGCCACCACCGGCGCCCGAGCCCAGCTGGCGGGCGATGATGGACCGTCTCGCCAGTGCCGGTGTGCAGGCTTACCGTGGCGTGGTGCGCGAGCACCCGCAGTTCGTCGAGTACTTCCGCCAGGCCACGCCGGAGCAGGAGCTGGGCCGGTTGCCGCTGGGCAGCCGGCCGGCCAAGCGGCGCGCAGGCGGCGTGGAGAGCCTGCGGGCGATTCCGTGGATCTTCGCCTGGACCCAGACGCGCCTGATGCTGCCGGCCTGGCTGGGCTGGGAGCAGGCGCTGGGGCAGGCCCTGGCGGGGGGCGATGGCGAGCTGCTCAAGCACATGCGCGAGCACTGGCCGTTCTTCCGCACGCGCATCGACATGCTGGAGATGGTCCTGAGCAAGGCCGACGCCAGCATCGCGGCACTGTACGACGAGCGGCTGGTCGAGCCGGCCTTGCAGCCGCTGGGTGGGCAATTACGCGACCTATTGTCGCAGGCCTGCTCCGCCGTGCTGGAACTGACCGGCCAGTCTCGCCTGCTCGCGCACAGTCCCGAGACGCTGGAGTCGATCAGCGTGCGCAATACCTATCTCGATCCGCTGCACCTGTTGCAGGCCGAGTTGCTGGCCCGCTGCCGGCTCCGCGAGCAGGCGCCGGAGAGCCCTCTCGAGCAGGCGTTGCTGGTTAGCGTGGCGGGTATCGCGGCGGGTCTGCGCAACACCGGCTGAGGCCGTCGCAGGGGCATGAGGCGCGTATCGCGCCGCCCCTGCCGGCTGTTGGCACTGCATCGGGCGGAGGGTTTTTATCCGACTTTAGGCGGCTTGTGCGCCTGGGGAGTGCTGTGTATCTTGAGCAGCCTTTTGGCCGCTACAGCTGCCGCACACCATTCAAGAGATTGGCCCCACGAGGCGAGTCCGACCGATTACTAGATAAATCTTGAGGAGCACATCGATGCGCGTGATTCTGCTGGGGGCGCCCGGTGCCGGCAAAGGTACCCAGGCTCGCTACATCACCGAGAAGTTCGGTATTCCGCAAATCTCCACTGGCGACATGCTGCGTGCTGCGGTCAAGGCCGGCACCGAGCTCGGCCTGAAGGCCAAGAGCGTGATGGACGCCGGCGGTCTGGTCTCCGATGACCTGATCATCAACCTGGTCAAGGAGCGCATCGCTCAGGCCGATTGCGCCAACGGCTTCCTGTTCGACGGCTTCCCGCGCACCATTCCGCAGGCCGAAGCCCTGCGTGATGCCGGCGTGGCGCTGGACCACGTGGTGGAAATCGCCGTGGACGACGAGGAAATCGTCAAGCGTCTGTCCGGTCGTCGCGTACACCCGGCTTCCGGCCGCGTCTACCACACCGAATACAACCCGCCGAAAGAGGCCGGCAAGGACGACCTCACCGGTGAGGAGCTGGTGCAGCGCGAAGACGACAAGGAAGAGACCGTGCGTCATCGCCTGTCCGTCTACCATTCGCAGACCAAGCCGCTGGTGGACTTCTACCAGAACCTCTCTGCCGAGACCGGCACGCCGAAGTACACCCACATTCCGGGGGTCGGCAGCGTCGAGCAGATCACCGCGAAGACCCTGGCCGCGCTGGACTGAGTCCACCCCGCCAGTCGTCCTCCTGCCAAGGCCCCGAAAGGGGCCTTGGTCGTTTCTGCAACATGGTATGTTCGGGTCGCTCTCAAGCATGGCCCGCACTACAGGGCCGACTAGTATCGACCGTGCAGCCTCGGGCGCGCGCCTGGGGCGTGTCGACAGGTGAACCAATAAGGAAGAGGGTATTCAATGACCGATAAACGTATCTGGCTGGGCCTTGCCGCATCGCTGCTGGCCGCTCCGCTGGCATTCGCCGATTCCGCAGCACCGAGCAAGACCGACTGTTCCGTTGCCGAGTTCCGCATGGGCCTGCGCTTCCAGCAGCAGTCGGCGGAAATCCAGGCGCTGCAGTTGCAGGCCTACAACATCGCCACGGAGAAACTCGACAAGGCCGTGGCTGCGGCAAAAGACCCCGCCAAGCTGGCCATCGTCACCGACCTCGATGAAACGGTGATCGACAACAGCGCGCTGCTGGCGCGGGACCTGGCCAACTGTCATCAATACGACGCCTGGGACACCTGGCTGCCCTGGGAGCGTGACGGCACACCGGCGCTGATCCCCGGCGCGAAGAAATTCCTCGAACACGCCGACAAGCTCGGGGTGACCATTCGCTACGTGTCCGACCGCTCCGACGAGCAGAAGAAGTACACCCTGGCCACCCTGAGCAAACTGGGGTTGCCGCAGGTCTCGGCGGACAGCGTGCTGCTGCTGGGCCCGCCCAAGGTCGAGCGCCGCGCCATCGTCAGCGCCGATCACCAGATCGTGCTGCTGCTCGGCGATACCCTGCATGACTTCGATGCCCGTTTCCGCAAGACCCCGCTCGATGCGCAACGCAAGACCGTCGCCGAAGAGGCGGGCAAGTGGGGCTCCGAGTGGATCGTCTTCCCCAACGCCGGTTACGGCACCTGGTCCAAGGCGCCGCTCCAGGGCTGGGACGCCGAGACAGTCATCGAGCCCTGGTAAGGCTCCCGTCGGTCGCCCGGCGCAGGCCGGGCACCGTCATGAAACTGGAAAAAAAATCCTCGAGCCGGTCTAATGCCGGCTCTTTTTTCTTCAGCCGTCCGAACCCAATGACCACTCTCCTGGCCCTGGATACCGCCACCGAAGCCTGCTCCGTCGCGCTGCTGCACGACGGTCGCGTGCTCAGCCACTACGAAGTCGCTCCGCGCCTGCATGCCCAGCGCCTGCTGCCGATGATCCAGCAACTGCTGGGAGACGCCGGCATCAGCGCCGCGGCACTGGATGCCATTGCCTTCGGTCGTGGCCCCGGCGCCTTCACCGGCGTGCGTATCGCCATCGGCGTGGTGCAGGGGCTGGCCTTCGCGCTCGAGCGCCCGGTGGTGCCGGTGTCCAACCTGGCCGTACTGGCTCAGCGCGCCCTGCGTGAGCGTGGGGTGACACAGGTCGCGGCGGCCATCGATGCGCGGATGGACGAGGTGTACTGGGGCTGCTACCAGGCGCAGGAGGGCGAGATGCGCCTGCTTGGCCAGGAAGCCGTGCTGCCGCCGGAGCAGGCCGAGGCGCCGCGTGGCAGCGCTGGCGAGTGGTTTGGCGCCGGCACTGGCTGGGGCACCTTCGCCGCGCGCATCGCGCTGCAACCGAGTGGCATGGATGGCAGCCTGCTGCCGCATGCCGAGGATCTGCTCGCGCTGGCCCGCTTTGCCTGGAGTCGTGGCGAGGCGCTGCCTGCCGACCAGGCGCAGCCGGTGTACCTGCGTGACCAGGTCGCCACACCCAAGGCGCCGCCGGCGTGACAGCCGGTCGGATGCGCGGCGTCGACGGGCGGATGGTATTTGCCAAGGTCGATACACGCCGCTACATTGCCAACACAATGCCTTGTTCAGCCGAGCCTACCGAGCAGTCCTAGATGCGGATCGACGGTTACCTACCTTCCTACTCGCCAGATCGCGGCCCCCGTTCGGGGACTGCGGTCACGCCCTATCGCGAGGCGCAGCGGGAAGTCGAGGCTCAGCGCGAGCAGCCGGCCGCTCCGGCCAGCAGCCAGGGGCTGGAGCAGACCCCACAGATTCGCCGGGTCCAGGCCAGCAGCAGTAACGGCGACAGCCTGCCCGCGCGCTCCCAGGACCTGGGCTATCAACAACCTGCGCTGAGTGGTCGTGCCGCTCAGGCGCTGGCCAGCTACAGCACCACCGCCGCCTACGCGAGCGAGTCCGATGCGCAGGAAGTACTCGGTCTCGACCTCTACGCGTAACTCCGTTTCACCGCGTTTTCCGCGCCTCTGCCAGGTGGCTTGCATCGACCGATGACTGCTGCGCTTCCTTACTACCTCGGTTGCCCGTCCTGGAGCGAAGCGGCCTGGCGCGCCACGCTCTACCCTGACGACACGCGGCCGGCCGAGTTTCTCGCGCGCTATGTCCAGGTGTTCAATGCGGTGGAGGGCAATACCACCTTCTATGCCCGGCCCAGTGAGCAGACGGTGGCGCGCTGGGCGCAGCAGATGCCGGAGCATTTCCGCTTCTGTGCCAAGCTGCCGCGTGAGATCAGCCACAGCGACGACCTCTGCCAGCAGCTGGATGAGGTGGTGCAGTTTCGCCAGTTGCTGGCGCCGCTCGGCGCACGGGTGCAGCCCTACTGGTTGCAGTTGCCGGCCAGCTTCGCTCCTTCGCGACTGGCGGAGCTGGCCTCGTTCATCGAGCACTGGGGTGACCTGCCGCTGGCGATCGAGGTGCGTCACCCGGAGTTCTTCGCCAAGGGCGATGCCGAACGGCTGCTCAATCGCCTGCTGCACGAGCGTGGCATCGAGCGCGTCTGCCTGGATTCGCGTGCGCTGTTCAGCTGTGAGTCGCAGGCGCCTGCGGTGTTGCACGCCCAGGCCAAGAAGCCGCGCCTGCCCACTCGACCCACGGCCTTCAGCCAGAGCCCGCAACTGCGTTTCATCGGCCACCCCGAGCTGCTGGCCAATGATCCTTTCATGCTTCCCTGGCTGGACAAGGTCGCCGGCTGGATCGAACAGGGGCTGCGCCCCTACGTGTTCGCGCATACGTCGGACAACCGCCTGGCCCCCGAACTGGCCCGGCGTTTCCACCAGCAGTTGATGCAGCGCCTGCCCGGGTTGCCCGAACTGCCGGTGTTGCAGGTGGAGCCGGAGCTGGAACAGCTCGGCCTGCTCTGACGGAGAATGTCGATGCTGATACGCAAGGTCGGCTGGCTGTTGCTCGTGTCCGTGCTGCTGGGCGCGGCGCTGCTGCTTGCCCTGTGGCGCGGCTGGCTGGATGTCGCGCCGCGTTTCAACCCCTGGGCACCGCTGGATGTGCGGGACGCGCCGAACCTGCTGACCGGTTTCAAGGTCTGGCGTCTGAGCGAGGATCGCGCGCTGTGCGATCTGGCCCTGGCGACCGCCGACTTGCGTTTCGCCCGCCTGCCTGACAGCACGCCGCAACCCGGTTGTCCGCTACGCAATGCCGTACGCGTCCAGGGCGGCCGCGTCGGCCTGAGCAGCAGCTTCATGGCCACCTGTCCGCTGGCGGTGAGCTTCGCGCTGTTCGAGCGCCATGGTCTGCAGCCAGCGGCGCAACGCGTGTTCGGCCAGCCGGTAAGCCGTGTCGAGCATGTCGGCAGCTTCGCCTGTCGCAGCATCGCCGGCAGCCAGCGGCCGAGCCAGCATTCCTATGCCAATGCCCTGGACCTGGTCGGTTTTCGTCTTCGCGATGGCCGGCGCATCAGCGTGCTGCACGACTGGTCGGGGGAGGGCGACAACGCGCGTTTCCTGCGCCTGGTACAGGACGCCGCCTGCGAGCGCTTCAACATCACCCTGGGGCCGGACTACAACGCGGCGCACCGTGACCACTTCCACCTGGACATGGGCATGTGGCGGATGTGCCGCTAGGGCGTCGCGTCTGGCTGTTGCAGGGCAGGGTTTACACAGCTAGCGCTTGGCCAGCAGCAGGTCGGCCGCCTGCCCGTTGCGTCCGTCGCTGAACTCGAACCGTCCCAGCTGGGCGATCTGGTCGTAGGCACCCAGGGCGATGCTGACGTCGCGCGCCTGCAGGTCGATGGCGCTGACGCCCGCTTCGTCGAGTGTCTGCAGGTGCTGGCGGCCCTGGGCGTCGAAGCGCAGCAGGCGCAACTGGTCGAACACGGCATCGGCCGCGTCGATGCGGCCATCACCGTTATCGTCGAAGCGCGCCAGCTCGGCGAAGCCGTTGGCGGCGCCATGCTGGTCGCCGAACAGTTCGCGGCCGTCGTCGATGCGGCCATTGCCGTTGCGATCCAGCGCCAGCAGCGCATCGTCGCCGCTGGGCATGCTGACCGAGTCCGTGCGGCCATCGGCATCCAGGTCGAAGCGTGTCGGGCCGAGCAGGCCACTGGTGGAGAAGCCGTTGCCGGCCAGGTCCAGCACCAGGGGGTCGACCTGCTGAGGCGTCTGCTCGAGCGTGACGTCGAGTTCCAGCGAGCGCTGGTCGACCACCGCCTGGCTGACGGAGGCGGCGCTGGCGGATACCGCCGGCGGCTCGCCGGTGTCGTTCAGCTCGCGGGCGATCTCGCCGGGCTTCTGTTTGTTCTCGATGCCCAGGGTACGGCGCAGAATCTGGTAATCGAGGGATTCGCGCGCCGCCTTGTCCAGGTCATCGTCGTGCGGGCGTGGGCTCGCCGGACTGCTGAGCGGGCGTGGAGCGGATAGAGCGTCGAACATGATCACACTCGATGCGGCTGTCGGCGGCCGGGTCTGGCAGAATGCCGCTTCTTCGCTATCGGCCTGCGGGTCGATGACTTGAGTGATTTCTGAGCAGACAGAACCAATGACCGACGAGCGGCACAACGCCAGTATCCACATGCAAGCCTTGCATCCCCAGTACGCCGAAGCGGCCGCCCGGTGGGCCGCGCGTCTTGGCCTGACGCAGCAGGGGGACACCGAGTTCGCCTTGCAGCTCGGCGATGACGGGCTGCAACTGGTCGAGCTGGGCGACAAGGCGCCCGGGCCGGTGCGGGTGGACTTCGTCGAGGGGGCAGCAGCGCATCGGCGCCAGTTCGGGGGTGGCAGCGGGCAGATGATCGCCAAGGCGGTGGGCGTGCAGTCGGGAATTCGCCCGCGAATCCTCGATGCAACCGCTGGCCTGGGGCGCGACGCTTTCGTGCTGGCCAGCCTGGGCTGCGAGATGACGCTGATCGAGCGTCAGCCGCTGGTCGCCGCGTTGCTGGAAGACGGTCTGCAGCGCGCCGCGCTGAATCTGGATGTCGCCCCTATCGCCGCGCGGATGCGCCTGCTCAACGGTAATGCCATCGAGCTGATGCAGCACTGGCAGGGCGAGGCCCCGCAGGTGATCTACCTCGATCCGATGTTCCCGCATCGCGACAAGAGCGCGCTGGTGAAGAAGGAGATGCGGCTGTTCCGCCCCTTCGTCGGCGACGACCTGGACGCACCGGCGTTGCTGCAGGCAGCGCTGGCGCTGGCCAGTCACCGGGTGGTGGTCAAGCGACCGCGCAAGGCGCCGGCGATCGAGGGCAGCAAGCCCGGCTACGTGCTCGAGGGCAAGTCCAGCCGCTACGACATCTATCCGAAGAAGAAGCTGGAAGCCTGAGCCCCGGGCCTGTCTAGCGGTCGGCGCGATAGGCGCGCAGGAACAGCTGAACCGAGTCCTGCACGTGGTGCTCTGCCGCTGCCCCCTGCAGCGGGTCGCCACAGCCGATCAGCAGACGGAAGTGCGCGCCGCCCTTGAGCAGGCTGAAGAAGTGGTCGGCGGCCCGGTGCGGGTCGTCCAGCTGCAGCAGGCCGCGCTCGGCGGCCTTGCGCAGCAGCAGCTCCATCTCCTCCTGGACCCGCTGCGGTCCGGCCTCGTAAAACATCCGCGACAGCTTCGAGCCCTGGCTGGCCAGGCTGACCATCATGCGGTGCATCTCCACGGACTCGCTGCTGTTGATCAGGGCCAGGAAGCCACGGGCGATGCCCAGCAACTGGCTTTCCAGCGGCACGTCATCCGGGAGTTCGAACAGCAGCTCGGGCAACTGCTCCTCGCACTTGGCCTTGATCGCGGCGGAGAACAGCGTCTCCTTGTCGGTGAAGTGGCTGTACACCGTGAGCTTGGACACGCCGGCCTCGGCGGCGATCGCGTCCATGCTGCTGCCATCGTAGCCGTTGCGCAGGAACAGGTTCTTCGCCGCGTCGAGAATGGCGCGGCGTTTGGCGGGGTCCTTGGGTCGACCGGGACCGGAAGGTTGTAACAACTTGTCAGGCATTGGCTGATTTTAATACTGGACTGGCGAGTTTGCTATTTTTACTATACCCGGCAGTACAAATATTCCAAAGGACTCTTCCTGGCGCGTCGACGAGGCGATCAGGGCGGGGCGAGGGCAGATGAAGCCGCGGCGCTGAACGCGCCTCCAGTCTGCCACCGCGTCGCACTGGCGCTGCTGGCCACTCCAGGGGGCAGCCCTCAAACCTTCTCCGAAAGGTCTTGCACATGTCCCGCCACGTCGTTCCTCTCGTTTCGTCTCTGGGTCTGGTCTTGCTGTTGTCTGCCTGTGGCAATGGTCAGCAGGTCGAACAGCCCATTCGTCCTGCCATGGTCGTTCAGCCGCAGCCAGCGACGGCCCTGGTCGACAGCTACCCGGGCGAGGTGCGGGCGCGCTACGAACCGGAACTGGCCTTCCGCATCGCCGGCAAGGTGGCCAAGCGCATGGTCGACGTCGGCGACCGGGTGAAGAAGGACCAGCCCCTGGCCGAGCTCGACCCGCAGGACGTCCGCCTGCAGCTGGAGGCCACGCGCGCCCAGGTGGCGGCGGCCGAGGCCAACCTGCAGACCGTGCGTGCCGAGCGCGAGCGCTACAAGGCGTTGCTCGAGCGCAACCTGGTCAGCCGTTCGCAGTTCGACAACGTCGAGAACCAGTACCGCGCCGGTGCCGCGCGGCTGAATCAGGTCAAGGCCGAATATGACGTGGCCCGCAACCAGACCGATTACGCCGTGCTGCGCGCCTCGCAGGACGGCGTGATCGCGCGTCGCTCGGTCGAGGTCGGGCAGGTGGTCGCAGCCGGCCAGACGGTCTTCACCCTGGCTGCCGACGGTGAACGCGAGGTGTCGATCAGCCTGCCGGAACAGAGCTTCGGCCGTTTCGCGATCGGCCAGGCGGTGGAAGTGGAGCTGTGGTCGCAGCCCGATCAGCGTTTCCCGGGGCGTATCCGTGAGATGGCGCCGGCCGCCGATCCGCAGTCGCGGACCTTCGCCGCGCGCGTCGCCTTCGTCGAGGGCAAGGTGCCGGCCGAGCTGGGCCAGAGTGCGCGGGTGTTCATCGCCAGCAATGGCGTGGTGCCGCTGTCGGTGCCGCTGTCGGCGCTCAGTGCCGAGCAGGACCAGCCCTTCGTCTGGGTCGTCGATCCCAAGGAACACAAGCTGCAGCGTCGCCCGGTACGGATCGGCGCCTACGGCGACGAGCGTGTGCCGGTGCTGGAGGGGCTGAACGCTTCCGATTGGATCGTGGCCGCCGGTGTTCAGGTCCTGCGCGAGGGGCTCAGGGTGCGCCCGGTGGACCGTGACAATCGCAACGTCGAACTGGCCGCCAAGGAGTAAGCCGCATGAGCTTCAACCTGTCGGCCTGGGCGCTGCGTCATCGTCAGATCGTCCTCTACATCATGTTGCTGTTCGCCATCGTCGGGGCGATTTCCTACACCAAGCTGGGGCAGAGCGAGGACCCGCCGTTCACCTTCAAGGCCATGGTGATCCGCACCATCTGGCCGGGTGCCACGGCGGAAGAGGTTTCCCGTCAGGTCACCGAACGCATCGAAAAGAAGCTGATGGAGACCGGCGAGTACGAGCGCATCACCAGCTTCTCCCGCCCGGGGGAGTCCCAGGTCACCTTCATGGCGCGTGACTCCATGCACAGCGCGGAGATTCCGGACCTCTGGTACCAGGTGCGCAAGAAGGTCAGCGATATCCGCCACACGCTGCCACCAGGCATCCAGGGGCCGTTCTTCAACGATGAGTTCGGCACCACCTTCGGCAATATCTACGCCCTGACCGGCAGCGGGTTCGACTACGCCGTGCTCAAGGACTATGCCGACCGCATCCAGCTGCAACTGCAGCGGGTCAAGGATGTCGGCAAGGTCGAGCTGGTCGGCCTGCAGGACGAGAAGATCTGGATCGAGCTGTCCAACACCAAGCTGGCGACGCTGGGCCTGCCGCTGTCCGCCGTGCAGCAGGCCCTCGAGGCGCAGAACGCGGTGACGGCCGCCGGTTTCTTCGAAACCGCCAGCGAGCGCATCCAGCTGCGCGTGACCGGGCGCTTCGAGTCGGTGCAGGAGATCCGCGACTTCCCCATTCGCGTCGCTGACCGTACCTTCCGCATCTCCGATGTGGCCGAGGTCAAGCGCGGTTTCAACGACCCACCCGCACCGCGCATGCGTTTCATGGGCGAGGACGCCATCGGCATCGCCGTGTCGATGAAGGACGGCGGCGACATCCTGGTCCTCGGCAAGGCGCTGGAAACCGAGTTCGCCCGCCTGCAGCAGACCCTGCCGCTGGGCATGGAGCTGAGCAAGGTGTCGGACCAGCCGGCGGCGGTGAAGACCGGCGTGGGCGAGTTCGTCAAGGTGCTGGTGGAGGCGCTGGTGATCGTGCTGGCGGTCAGCTTCTTCTCGCTGGGCCTGCGCACCGGTCTGGTGGTGGCGCTGGTGATTCCGCTGGTGCTGGCGATGACCTTCGCCGCCATGTACTACCTGGGCATCGGCCTGCACAAGATTTCCCTGGGGGCGCTGGTGCTGGGCCTCGGCCTGCTGGTGGACGACGCGATCATCGCCGTGGAGATGATGGCGATCAAGATGGAGCAGGGCTTCGACCGGCTCAAGGCGGCCAGTTTCGCCTGGACCAGCACGGCGTTCCCGATGCTGACCGGCACCCTGATCACCGCTGCCGGCTTCCTGCCCATCGCCACTGCTCAGTCCGGTACCGGCGAGTACACCCGCTCGATCTTCCAGGTGGTGGCCATCTCGCTGATCGCCTCGTGGATCGCCGCCGTGATGTTCGTGCCCTACCTGGGCGACAAGCTGCTGCCCGACCTGGCCAAGCTGCACGCGGCGAAGCATGGCGGCAGCGCTGCCGGCCACGATCCCTACGCGACGCCGTTCTATCGTCGCGTACGGGCCACGGTGCAGTGGTGCGTGCGTCACCGCATCACGGTGATCATGCTGACCATCGCCCTGTTCGTCGGCTCGGTGGTGATATTCCGCTTCGTGCCGCAGCAGTTCTTCCCGGCGTCCGGTCGCCTGGAGCTGATGGTCGACATCAAGCTGGAGGAGGGGGCGTCTCTCAGCGCCACCGAGGCCGAGGTGCACCGCCTGGAGAAACTGCTCAAGGAACAGACCGGCATCGACAACTACGTCGCCTATGTCGGCACCGGTTCCCCGCGTTTCTACCTGCCGCTGGACCAGCAGTTGCCGGCCGCCAGTTTTGCCCAGTTCGTGGTGCTGGCATCGAGCATCGAGGAGCGCGAACGCCTGCGCACTTGGCTGATCCAGGTGATGAACGACGAGTTCCCGACCCTGCGCAGCCGGGTCAGCCGCCTGGAGAACGGCCCGCCGGTCGGCTATCCGATCCAGTTCCGCGTCAGTGGCGAGCACATCGACGAGGTGCGTGCCCTGGCCCGTCAGGTCGCGGACAAGGTGCGCGAGAACCCGCATGTGGTCAACGTGCACCTGGATTGGGAGGAACCGAGCAAGGTGGTGATCCTCAACATCGACCAGGACCGCGCTCGGGCGCTGGGGGTCAACACCGCCGAGCTGTCGCGTTTCCTGCAGGGCTCGCTGTCGGGTACCAGCGTCAGCCAGTACCGCGAGGACAATGAGCTGATCGAGATTCTCCAGCGTGGCACGCCGCAGGAGCGCAAGGCCCTGAGCCTGCTGCCGAGCCTGGCGGTTCCCACCGACAGTGGCCGCAGCGTGGCCCTGTCGCAGGTCGCCACCCTGGAGTACGGCTTCGAGGAAGGCATCATCTGGCACCGCAACCGCCTGCCCAATGTCACCGTGCGCGCCGACATCTATGGCAAGCAGCAACCGGCGACCCTGACCCAGCAGATTCTGCCGACCCTGGAGCCGATCCGCGCCGAGCTGCCCGACGGCTACCTGCTGGAGGTCGGCGGCACGGTGGAGGATTCGCAGCGTGGGCAGAAGTCGGTGAACGCCGGCGTGCCGCTGTTCATCGTGGTGGTGCTGACCCTGCTGATGCTGCAGCTGAAGAGCTTCTCGCGCTCGGCGATGGTGTTCCTCACCGCGCCGCTGGGGCTGATCGGGGTGACCCTGTTCCTGCTGATCTTCCAGCAGCCGTTCGGCTTCGTCGCCATGCTCGGCACCATTGCCCTGGCCGGGATGATCATGCGCAACTCGGTGATTCTGGTGGATCAGATCGAGCAGGACGTCGAGCATGGCCTGGATCGCTGGCACGCCATCATCGAGGCGACGGTGAGGCGCTTCCGCCCCATCGTGCTGACGGCCCTGGCGGCGGTGCTGGCGATGATCCCGCTGTCGCGCAGCGTGTTCTTCGGGCCGATGGCCGTGGCCATCATGGGCGGGCTGGTGGTGGCCACCGCGCTGACCCTGCTGTTCCTGCCGGCACTCTACGCGGCCTGGTTCCGGGTCAAGGAAAGCGAAGCGCGCTGACCTTAGGGCGGCGCTGCCGCGCCCCTGCGAGGCCGCTCCAGCACGGGCGAGCGGCCACAAAAAACGGGAGCCTTGGCTCCCGTTTCTGTCTTGCCGGTGAGGCTTATTCGTCCATCTGCGATTGCAGGTAGTTCTGCAGGCCGACGGCGTCGATCAGGCTGAGCTGGGTTTCCAGCCAGTCGATGTGATCTTCCTCGGAGCAGAGAATCTCTTCCAGCAGTTCACGGCTGGCGTAGTCGCCGATGCTCTCGCAGTAGGCGATGGCGGCCTTGAGGTCACCGTGCGCCTTGTGCTCGATCTTCAGGTCGCATTCGAGCATTTCCTTGGTGTTCTCACCGATCAGGATCTTGCCCAGGTCCTGCAGGTTGGGAATGCCCTCGAGGAACAGGATGCGCTTGATCAGCTTGTCGGCGTGCTTCATCTCGTCGATGGATTCGTGATACTCGTGCTCGCCGAGCTTCTTCAAGCCCCAGTCCTCGTACATGCGGGCATGCAGGAAGTACTGGTTGATGGCGACCAGTTCGTTACCGAGAATCTTGTTCAGGTGTTGAATGACCTTCTTGTCGCCTTTCATGTTCGCTCCTGCTGTTTCAATGACCGTGACAGCCTCGAATTTTCTGCCGCGTTTCCATGTCTGTCAAACCTAAGTTCTTGAAACATAAGTAAAAATAAAACTGAATACGAATGTTTTCATTCCGCATCATGGCGCCAAGTTATTGAATTAACGCAATAAAAAAGTTGCGCCAAGTTGTCGCGTTGTTCGTACACCGGGTAACGAGCGCAAGATATTTTTTCTCGCCCAATAAAAAGCCCCGCAGAGCGGGGCATGAGGCACGCAGAATCTCAGGCGGCGTTGGCCGAATGCGGGTCGTGGCTGTGCAGGTAATCCTGCAGGCGGGTCTGTTGCGCCGGGGTCATGAACAGGCCGAGTTTGCTGCGGCGCCAGAGAATGTCGGCACTGCTGCGTGCCCACTCTTCGCGGCGCAGGTAATCCACTTCGCGGGTGTAGAGCCCGGCGCCGAGGTGGTCACCGAGATCGGTCAGGTTGTGCACGCCGTCGAGCAGGCGCCAGGTGCGGCTGCCGTAGCTGCAGGCCCAGCGTCGCGCCAGGCTGGTGGGGAGCCAGCCATAGCGGGCGCACAGCGCGTCGACCAGGGCCTCGAGGTTGTCCATGTCTTCACCGCCCGGCAGTGGCGCGTTCGCGGTCCAGGCGCTGCCGAGGTTGGCGAAGAAGGGGGCCAGTTGCTGCATGGCGGACTCCGCCAGCTTGCGATAGGTGGTCAGCTTGCCGCCGAACACCGAGAGCAGCGGCGCCTCGCCTGGCGCGCCGGACAACGACAGGGTGTAGTCGCGGGTGATCGCCGACGGCTCGTCGGATTCGTCATCGCACAGCGGGCGCACGCCCGCGAAGCTGTGCAGCACGTCGCTGCGGCTCAGCGGCTGCTTGAAGTGATCGTTGACCACCTTGAGCAGGTAATCGGTTTCCTCGGCGCTGATCGCGACCTGGGCGGGGTCGCCCTGGTATTCGCGGTCGGTGGTGCCGATCAGGGTGAAACGCTCCAGGTAGGGGATGGCGAAGACGATGCGGCGGTCTTCGTTCTGCAGGATGTAGGCCTGCTCGCCGTCATAGAGCCTTGGCACGACGATATGGCTGCCCTGGATCAGGCGGATGCCATAGGGCGACTGTTGCTTGAGGTCCTCGCGGATGAAGCGTGCGACCCAGGGGCCGGCGGCGTTGACCAGGCCACGGGCGCGAATCGAGAACAGGCTGCCATCGGCCCGTTCCAGGTGGATGTGCCACAGCCCCTTGCTGCGCCGGGCGCTGACGCAGCGGGTGCGCGGATGAACGTGCGCGCCGTTCTCCCGTGCGGCCATGGCGTTGAGCACCACCAGGCGGGCATCGTCCACCCAGCAGTCGGAGTATTCGAAACCGCGGGTGATTGCCTGTTTGAGCGGGCTGCCGGCGCCGAAGCGCAGGCCACGCGACGCCGGCAGGCGCTCGCGCTTGCCCAGGTGGTCATAGAGGAACAGGCCGGCGCGGATCATCCAGGCCGGGCGCAGGTGCGGGCGATGCGGCAGGACGAAGCGCATCGGCTTGACGATGTGCGGGGCCTTGGCCAGCAGCACTTCGCGCTCGGCCAGGGCTTCGCGCACCAGGCGAAATTCGTAGTGCTCCAGGTAGCGCAGGCCGCCGTGGATGAGCTTGCTGCTGGCCGAGGAGGTGTGGCTGGCCAGGTCGTCCTTTTCGCAAAGGAACACGGACAGGCCTCGACCGGCGGCATCGGCGGCGATGCCTACACCATTGATACCACCGCCAACGATGGCGAGGTCATAGACTTCCGCTACGGGGCTGGCGAACTGGTCGTGGGGCATCTGGCACGCTCGGCTACTGGATTCGAATGTGTGAATGTTCACTTTCGAAAATATGCTAGACGAAGATGTGCAGTTCCGCTACCCCGGCGCGCGATCACGCGCCGAGTGGTCATGCAGGATCCACCAGGTGGCCGGGCGGGCAGGTCAATGCCAGGGCGTGGCCATCAGACCAGGTCGAGCTGGACCTTGTGGCTGTGCAGCAGGCGGGTGATGGCAGCCGAGGGCGCGCTGTCGGTGAAGACGCGGTCGACCAGGGCGATCGAGCCCAGGCGCACCACTGCGTTGCGCCCGAACTTGCTGGAGTCGACGGCGAGCAGGACCTGCCGTGCGTTGTCGATGATGGCCTGGGAGACGCGGACTTCCTGGTAGTCGAAGTCGAGCAGGCTGCCGTCGTCGTCGATGCCGCTGATGCCGACGATGGCGTAGTCGACCTTGAACTGCTGGATGAAATCCACCGCCGCCTGGCCGACGATGCCGCCGTCGCTGCGTACCGTGCCGCCGGTCACCAGCACCTCGAAGTCGGCCTTGGCACTGAGCAGGGTGGCGACATGCAGGTTGTTGGTGATGACTTTCAGGCCCTTGTGGTTCTGCAGTTCACGGGCGATGGCTTCGGTGGTGGTGCCGATGTTGATGAACAGCGAGGCGTGGTCCGGGATCTGTGCGGCCACGGCTTCGGCGATGCGTTGCTTCTCGTCGCGCATCTGCCCGGCGCGCATGCCGTAGGCGGTGTTCTGGATGCTCGAGGACTCGCAGGCCGCGCCGCCATGCGTGCGACGCAACAGGCCATGCTCGGCCAGCTGGTTGATGTCGCGGCGAATGGTCTGCGGAGTGACGGCGAACGCCTGGGCCAGTTCGTCGATGCTGACGTAGCCGCGTTCGCGGGCGAGGTTGAGGATGTCGTGCTGGCGGGGAGCGAGATTCATGAGCGCTTCCTTTGAGGGTCACTCATTATAGGCTGTAGCTATGGGGGTTTTGGGCCTGTTAATGTAGGGCATCTTCACATTGCGTTTTCACATTCGAACATGACTCCAGCAATCGACCTGTTGAAAAAAGCCAAGGCCGAGCACCAGGTGCACAGCTATCAGCATGATCCCAAGGCGCCGTCCTACGGCCTGGAGGCGGCAGAGAAGCTTGGCCTGGCCCCTGCGCTGGTGTTCAAGACGCTGCTCGCCGCCACCGAGAAGGGCGAGTTGCTGGTCGCCGTGGTGCCAGTGGCTGGCAGCCTGGATCTCAAGGCACTGGCCGCGGCGGCGGGGGCGAAGAAGGCCGACATGGCCGACCCGGCTGCCGCGCAGCGCGCCACGGGCTACCTGGTGGGCGGGATCAGCCCGCTGGGACAGAAGAAGCGCCTGCGCACCTTCATCGACGAGTCGGCCCGGCAGCATGCCAGCGTTCACGTCAGCGCCGGTCGGCGCGGGCTGGAGCTGGAGCTATCGGCTGATACCCTGGCACAGCACACGCAAGGGCAGTTCGCGGCCATCGGCAAGGCTTGAGCGCGCCGGACGCCCCCGCTGTGGTCAACAGCGACACCATTCACGATAACAACAAGGAATCTTGCATGCCCCAGTACCTGCTAGCCATCGACCAGGGTACCACCAGCTCTCGCGCCATCATCTTCAGTGCCGAGGGGTTGCCGGTTGCGCGTGCCCAGCAGGAGTTCAGGCAGTACTTTCCGCAGGACGGCTGGGTCGAGCATGACGGCGAGGAAATCTGGTCGTCCACCCTCGAGGTCTGCCGCAAGGCCATCGCCGACAGTGGTCTGGACAGTGCGGAGATCGCCGCCATCGGCATCACCAACCAGCGCGAGACCACGCTGGTGTGGGACGCCGAGACCGGCAAGCCGATCCATCCGGCCATCGTCTGGCAGGACCGGCGCACCGCCGACTACTGTGCGGGGCTGAAGGGCGAGGGGCATGAGGCGATGGTCGCGGCCAAGACCGGCCTGTTGATCGATCCGTATTTCTCGGCCACCAAGTTGCGCTGGATTCTGCACAACGTGCCCGGCGCCCGTGAGCGCGCACAGCGTGGCGAACTGCGCTTCGGCACCGTCG
Organism: Pseudomonas sp. BMW13; assembly: GCF_013357275.1. NCBI lineage: Bacteria > Pseudomonadati > Pseudomonadota > Gammaproteobacteria > Pseudomonadales > Pseudomonadaceae > Pseudomonas > Pseudomonas sp. BMW13. Next base: position 165,779 of record NZ_SUKD01000004.1, read on the forward strand.
ACAGCTACCTGCTGTGGCACCTGACTGGCGGCAAGGTGCACCGTACCGACGCCAGCAACGCCTCGCGCACGCTGATGTTCAACATTCACCAGCAGTGCTGGGACGAGGAACTGCTCGCGCTGTTCGATATCCCCGCCAGCCTGCTGCCGGAAGTGCTCGACTGCGCCGCCGACTTTGGCCACACCGACAGCCAGCTGCTCGGTGCCAGCATTCCGGTACTGGGCATGGCCGGCGACCAGCAGGCGGCGTTGATCGGCCAGGCCTGCTTCGAGCCCGGTATGGTCAAGAGCACCTATGGCACCGGCTGCTTCATGATCCAGAACACCGGCGAGCAGCCGGTCAGCTCGAAGAATCGCCTGCTCACCACGGTGGGCTACCGCCTCGATGGCAAGGTGACCTACGCGGTGGAGGGCAGCATCTTCGTCGCGGGGGCCGCCGTGCAGTGGCTGCGCGATGGCATCAAGCTGATCAGCCATGCGCGCGACAGCGAGGCCCTCGCCGAGGCCACCGGCGATGCCTGCGGCGTCTATCTGGTGCCGGCGTTCACCGGCCTGGGCGCGCCTTACTGGGACCCGAAGGCGCGTGGCGCCATCTTCGGCCTGACCCGCGATACCGGGATCAAGGAGATCGTCACCGCCGGCCTGCAGTCGGTGTGCTATCAGACCTGCGACCTGCTCGAAGCCATGCGCCAGGACGGTGCGGCGGCGCCCAGTGCGCTGCGCGTCGACGGGGGCATGGTGGAGAACAACTGGGTCATGCAGTTCCTCGCAGACATCCTCGGGGTCAGCGTCGAGCGTCCCGAAGTGACCGAGACCACGGCGCTGGGGGTGGCCTACCTGGCCGGCCTGAAACTGGGCATCTACAGCGACCTGCAGGCCATCGCCAGTCACTGGCACCGTCAGCAGCGCTTCGAGCCGCGCATGAGCGAGGAGCAGCGCGCACGACTCTATGCCGGCTGGCTGGATGCGGTGAAGCGGGTGCGCAGCGAGGGCTGAACGTCGAGCCAGATTGGTAGGGGCGGCTTCAGCCGCCACTCACTCAGGCTTCGCGGCTGAAGCCGCTCCTGCCGGCAGGCAATGAGCATCTGGAAAACGCCAACTGTACCTGTCGCGCGGTGTGGCATGCAGGCATGCTGGCCGCTCCCGTTCGGTCAGGAAGATCCTCATGCCCCTCGCGTTTCATCAGGTCGACGCCTTTACCGACCAACCCTTCGCCGGCAATCCGGCCATGGTCTATCGCCTCGATGCCTGGCTCGACGACGGCCTGATGCAGCGCATCGCCGCCGAGCACAACCTGGCGGAAACCGCCTTCATGGTGAGGCAGGGGAGTGCCTGGCACATCCGCTGGTTCACGCCCGCCAGCGAGGTGCCGCTCTGTGGCCACGCCACGCTGGCCGCCGCCAAGGTGCTGTTCGATATCTACCAGGATCCCGCCGAGGTGCTGCACTTCACCTGCCTGTCCGGCGACCTGCAGGTGGCGAGGCGGGGCGAGCGCCTGGAGCTGGACTTCCCGGTGCGTCGTGCCGAGCCCGTCATGCCGCTGCTGCGCGACGAGGCTGCGCGGGCCCTGGGGCTCGAGGTGGAGCAGGTGCTGGCCTTGTTCAACACCGACGGCAGTGTGCAGGAGCTGATGGTGGTGCTGGCCGCGGAGGCCGATGTGCGTGCGCTGCAGCCGGATCTGCGGGCCCTGGCCACACTGCCGGGGCTTGGCGTGCTGGTCACCGCCGGTGGGCAGCAGCATGATTTCGTCTCGCGCTACTTCGCACCGAGCATCGGTATCGACGAGGACCCGGTGACCGGTTCGACGCACTGCATCCTCATGCCCTACTGGGTCGAACGCCTGGGGCGCTCGACCCTGAACGCCTTCCAGTGTTCGGCGCGGGGCGGAGAGCTGCTCTGTCGCCTGGACGGCGAGCGGGTGAAGATCGCCGGCCACGCCCGCCACATCGCCAGCGGTCAGCTGCTGCTCTGACTCAGTCGCTGCTGACCCGGCGCACGCCCGGTGAGTCGCTCAGCTGCAACTGCGCCGCGACACTGCCCAGAGCGGGGAAGGCCACCAGGTGGTCGGCGGCGATGCGGATACCCACCTCGTCGCCCTGCTGGTGATCGGCGTGGCTGGGGAATATCGACTCCAGCTGGCTGCCGGTCGGCAGTTGCAGGCGATACAGGGTGGCGGCGCCGAGGAAGGTCTTGCCGACGATACGCGCCTTCAGCTCGCTGCCCTCGTCCGGCACGATGTCGTCGGGGCGCAGCAGCACATCCACCGCGCTGCCCTTGGCCCAGGTATAGGCACGGTTGCCACGGATCAGGCCCAGTTCGGTCTGCACCGCCTCGGGGCTGAGCAACTGGCCACGGATGAAGTAACCCTGACCGATGAAGCTGGCCACGAAGGGGGTCAGCGGCTCGTGGTAGAGGTTGAAGGGCGTATCCCACTGTTCCAGGCGGCCATCCTTGAACACGCCGACGTGGTCGCTGACGGCGAAGGCTTCCTCCTGGTCGTGGGTCACCAGAATCGCGCTGGTACCACGGGCCTTGAGAATCTCGCGGACCTCATGGCTGAGGCGCCGGCGCAGTTCACCGTCGAGGTTGGAGAAGGGTTCGTCGAGCAGCAGCAGCTGCGGCTCCGGCGCCAGGGCGCGGGCCAGGGCGACGCGTTGCTGCTGGCCGCCGGACAGCTCGTGCGGGTAGCGCCTGGCCAGGTGGCCGAGCTTGACCAGCTCCAGCAGCTCGTGCGTCACGCGCTCGGCGTCGGGTTGCTTGCGGATGCCGAAGGCGATGTTCTCCGCGACGCTCAGGTGCGGGAACAAGGCGTAGTCCTGGAACACCATGCCGATGCGGCGTTTTTCCGGTGCCAGGGTAAAGCCGGCGCGCGAGATCACGGTGCCGGCCAGCTCGATCTCACCTTCGAGCACCGGTTCGAATCCGGCGATGGCGCGCAGGGTGGTGGTCTTGCCGCAGCCGGAGGGGCCGAGCAGGCAGCCGATGTCACCGGCATTGAGGTGCAGGTCGAGGTCCTGCACCACCTTGTGGGCGTGGTAGCCGCAGTTCAGCCCGCGCAGCTGCAGCAGTGGCTGGCTCATGCGTGGTGATAGGCCGGTTCGACCAGCATTTCCAGCAGCGCCTTCTGCGCATGCAGGCGGTTCTCGGCCTGGTCCCAGGCGACCGAGCGCTTGTCGTCGAGCATGTCGATGCTGATTTCCTCGCCGCGGTGCGCCGGCAGGCAGTGCATGAACAGCACGTTGTCGGCCGCGCCGTCGAGCAGGGCAGGGGTGACCTGGAAGGGGCGGAACAGCGCCATGCGCTGCTCGGCCTCGTCTTCCTGGCCCATCGAGGCCCACACGTCGGTGCTGACCAGGTGAGCGCCGGCCACGGCTTCACGCGGGTCACGCACGACCTGCACGCGGTCGCCGGCCAGGGCGAGGAAGCGGGCGTCCGGTTCGTAGCCTTGCGGGCAGGCGACCCGCAACTGGAAGTCGAACTGGATCGCCGCCTCGATATAGGAGTTGCACATGTTGTTGCCGTCGCCGATCCAGGCCACCGTCTTGCCGGCGATGCTGCCGCGATGTTCGAGGTAGGTCTGCATGTCGGCGAGCAACTGGCAGGGGTGCAGGTCATCGGACAGGCCGTTGATCACCGGCACCTTCGACTTGGCGGCGAATTCGATCAGGTTGCTGTGGGCGAAGGTGCGGATCATCACCGCGTCGAGCATGCTCGACATGACGATGGCGGCATCGCCGATCGGCTCGCCACGGCCCAGCTGGGTGTCGCGCGGGGAGAGGAAGATGGCCTGGCCGCCGAGCTGGATCATGCCGGCTTCGAACGAGAGGCGGGTACGGGTCGAAGCCTTCTCGAAGATCATGCCCAGTACGCGATTCTTCAGCGGCTCGAAGAGTACGCCGCGATTGCGCAGGTCCTTCAGCTCGATGCCTCGGCGGACCAGCCCCACCAGTTCGTCCGGTGTGTAATCCATCATCGAGATAAAGTGTCTGACGCTCATCGTTAACTACCTTTTCACTACAGTTCGCAAGCCCGCTGCCGGTACTGATTCCGGCAAAAACAGCAGTGCTTGCGGCAGGAGGCCGCAGGGTGCGACGAAACAGGGGGAAGGCGCGATCTTATAAGGAAATGACGAGCAGGCGCAAATTACGCCCGGGTAACTGACAAATTCATGTTTTGTAAGCCTTTTCCCAAAGCTACGTGCGAGATGTCACAAAACTGACATCGGCGCTTGCGCCGCTCTAGATCGGGGCCATAGGATGCCGCCGCCTTTCCAAGGCAATGCATTGCCCCCGTAACTGGGGTACCCATGGAAAATTGTGCAAAGGAGTTTTGCATGAAACACGTAGCCTACGCCGCAGCCTTCTCCGCTCTCGCCCTGCTGACTGGCTGTGCCAGCCAGAACGTTAGCCAACCGACTCTGCCACTGGGTGGTGGTGTCGAGACTAACCTGAAGGCAGACGTCAAGGTCGGCGAGTCCATCTCGGGTCAATCTTCGGTGAACATCCTGTTCGGTGTTCTGAAGCTGGGTGGTGACACTCAGTTCGCCGACGGCGTGACCTACGGTGGTGGCGAAGGTGGTTTCGCACTGGGTCTGGACCCGGTCGCTTCCGCCAAGTCCGCAGCTGCTTACAAGGCAGTCAAGGCCTCGGGTGCTGACGTGATCGTCGCCCCGCGTTACGAAGTGAACGTTCAGGATTACTTCGTATTCAAGACCGTTAACGTCAGCGTTACCGGTAAGAAAGGCACCGTTACCTCCATCCGTTAATCGGATCGGTACGCGCCTGAATCGGCAGGCTTGATGCCTGCCGATTCATGAGACGAACGCTGCTGGCGTCGTCCTCCCTCCCGGCCCATAGTTCCCTCCTGCGACCTGACCGGTCGTCTCGGATCAGAACAAGAGGCCAGGCCATGACCAAGTCCCTCCATTACCGTGCATGCCACCTGTGCGAAGCCATCTGTGGTCTCGCCATCGAAACCGAAACCCAGCCTGACGGCAGCACGCAGATTCGCTCGATCAAGGGCGACGCCCAGGACAGCTTCAGCCGTGGCCATATCTGCCCCAAGGCCGTGGCGCTGCAGGACATCCAGAACGACCCCGACCGCATTCGTCAGCCCATGCGCCGTATCGGCGAGCAGTGGCAGGCCATTGCCTGGGACGAAGCGTTCGAGCTGGTGGCCGAACGCCTGAGCGCGATCCAGGCTGCCCACGGGCAGAATGCCGTGGCCGTGTACCAGGGCAATCCCAGCGTGCACAACTACGGGTTGATGACGCACAGCAATTACTTCCTCGGTCTGCTGAAGACCCGCAACCGCTTCTCCGCCACCTCGGTCGACCAGTTGCCGCATCACCTGACCAGCCACCTGATGTACGGCCATGGTCTGCTGATCCCGATTCCCGATATCGATCACACCGACTTCATGCTGATCCTCGGCGGCAACCCGCTGGCGTCCAACGGCAGCATCATGACCGTGCCGGATGTGGAGAAGCGCCTCAAGGCCATCCAGGCGCGTGGCGGCAAGCTGGTGGTGGTCGACCCACGGCGCAGTGAAACCGCGGCGATTGCCGACCAGCACCTGTTCGTGCGTCCGGGCAGTGACGCGGCGCTGCTGTTGGCACTGCTCAACACCCTGTTCGAGGAGGGCCTGACCCGCACCAGCCACCTGGCGGTCGAGGGGCTGGAGCAGGTGCGTGCCGCCATTGCCGGTTTCGATGCCGAGCGCATGAGCGCCCGCTGCGGTGTGCCGGCGCCGACCATTCGCCAGCTGGCGCGGGACTTCGCCGCGGCCGACACGGCGGTGTGCTACGGCCGCATGGGCGTGTCCACCCAGGCATTCGGCACCCTGTGTCAGTGGCTGGTGCAACTGATCAATCTGGTTACCGGCAATCTCGATCGCAGCGGTGGCGTACTCTGCACCACGCCTGCGGTGGACCTGGTGGCGAGCACCTCGGGCGGCCATTTCGACCGCTGGCAGAGTCGGGTGTCCGGGCTGCCGGAGTACGGCGGCGAGCTGCCGGTCTCGGCGCTGGCCGAGGAGATGCTCACTCCGGGCGAAGGCCAGGTGCGTGCGCTGGTGACCGTGGCCGGCAACCCGGTGTTGTCCACGCCCAATGGCCGGCAGCTGGAGCAGGCGCTGGAAGGCCTGGACTTCATGCTCGCGGTGGATTTCTACATCAACGAGACCACCCGTTTCGCCGACCTCATCCTGCCACCCACGGCGCCGCTGGAGCACGATCACTACGACACCACCTTCAACGTCTTCGCCGTGCGCAACGTCACGCGCTTCAACGAGGCGATCCTGGCCAAGCCGGAAGGCGCGCTGCACGACTGGGAAATCTTCGTTGGCCTGGCCAAGGCGTTCGCGGCGCGCAACGGCCTGGAACTGAAGCCGAGCATGGCGCCGGAGCAGATGATCGACATGGGCCTGCGCTTCGGCCCCTACGGTGATCGCAGCGAGCGCAAGCTCAGCCTGGCGGCGCTGCGTGACCAGCCGCACGGTGTCGACCTGGGGCCGCTGCAGCCGAACCTGGCGGCGCGCCTGAAGACCCCGAACAAGACAGTGCAGGCCGCACCCGCGCAACTGCTGGCGGATCTGACGCGCTTCGCCGAGCAGGCGCAACCGGCTGACCAGCTGCTGTTGATCGGCCGGCGCCATGTGCGCAGCAACAATTCCTGGATGCACAACTACCACCGCCTGGTGAAGGGCAAGCCGCGTCACCAGCTGCTGATGAACCCGCAGGACCTGGCCAGTCGTGGCCTGGCCGACGGTCAGCGGGTGCAGGTGCGCTCACGCGTCGGCAGCATCGAAGTGGAGGTGGCGGCCAGCGACGAGGTCATGGCCGGCGTGGTCAGCCTGCCGCATGGCTGGGGGCATGCCCGCCCCGGTGTGCAGATGGACATTGCCCGTGCCCAGCCCGGGGCCAGTGCCAACGACCTGACCGACGAGCGCCAGCTCGATGCGCTGTCAGGCAATGCCGTGCTCAATGGCGTGCCGGTGGAGGTGGTGGCCGCGTAGCGTGGATGCGACGCGGGGCCGTACCGAATGCGCCGCCGAATGGCCTGCTGGCCAGGCGGCGATGGCAAGGCCGAGCATTGTGCTCGGCTTTTCGCTACAATCGCGCCACCGTGGCGACCGTCGGGTCGCGAAGTCTATGCTGAGGTGCCCCATGGATATCATCGAAACCATCAAAGAGCAGATCGCCAACAACACCGTTCTGCTGTACATGAAAGGCTCGCCCAACGCCCCGCAGTGTGGCTTCTCCGCCCGTGCTGCCCAGGTCGTGATGGGCTGCGGCGAGAAGTTCGCCTACGTCGACATCCTGCAGAATCCGGAAATCCGCGCGAACCTGCCGAAGTACGCCAACTGGCCGACTTTCCCGCAGCTGTGGGTCGGTGGCGAGCTGGTCGGCGGCAGCGACATCCTCACCGAGATGTTCGAGAAGGGCGAGCTGCAGACCCTGATCAAGGATGCCGTGGGCAAAGCCGACGCCTGATCGCTGCTCCGGCAGACAAAAAAGAACCCGCCTCGGCGGGTTCTTTGCTTTTCGGCGTGCGGCAGGCGCCTCTACTTCTTCACCCACTGCCCGCCAAGCTGGATGAACTGGCCTGCGGGCGTGCGGTCGATGGCCTTCTTGCCGGCGATCGCTTCCACGTCGCTCAGGCTGATGCCGTTGTCCTGTGCCACCTTCTGGTATTCGGCGCGGCGCGCCTGGTTGATCAGGCGGGCGATCTCGTCGGCCTGGCCGCCGGGTTGGACCACGCCCAGGTAGCCGTTGGGTTGCTCGCCCAGCTGGCCGCTGGCCTTGGCGTCACCCAGGGCGCTCATCGCCTGGTTCAGGGTCAGGGCATAGGCCGGCAGGCTCAGGGTCAACGCCAGCAGCAGGGTCGAAAGGTATCGGATCATCATGTTTCTCCTTGAGGAAACGCTGCGCTATCGGGTTTCCGTCAGCGGCTATCCCGGTGTCTCGGGTACGCGTGGGCAGCCTCAGAACAGGCCGCTGTCTTCGTTGAAGACGTTGTCCAGTGCCTTGTCCACCTTGATATAGATTTCGTGCTCGACCTTGACGTTCAGGTTGATGTTGATCGGCTCGTTGGGCATGGCCAGCTGCACCGTCGGCGTGCAGGCCTGGCACAACAGCCCCAGGCTAAGGACTGCGAGGAGGCGGTATAGGGGCATGGCGCTACTCCTTGGGCTCTTGAGGGACACGCTGGCGCATCCATCGTTGAATTCGTTGCTGGATGATGTCGTTGACCTTGTCGGTCAGCTGCAAGCTGGCCAGCAGGCTGGGAACGTCTTCCTGCAGGTTGATGTTGAAATTGATCGGCCGGTCCTGCTCGATGGCCGGGTTCTGCCCGTGCAGACGCAGACCCAGCTGCAGTGTGCCGGAGGTCGTGTAGTCGACGCTACCGTCGAGCAGATCGTAGTGGAAGTCTTCCAGCGCGTCGGTGACCAGCTTCATGCCCGGGTTGGCCTGGCCCATGGCGCGGATGCGCGGCGAGTGAAAGCGTAGCTGCCCGCCCGGTGCGCGCGCCTCGATCCTGCCTTGCTCCACGCTGATGCCCTGGCCAATGCGCAGCGGCAGGCTGCCGTCGATCAGGCCGTTGCCCTCCAGGCCCTCCGCCGGGTACACGCGAAACAGCGCCTGCAGGTCCAGGCCTTCGAGGCGCAGCGGCAGCAGCTGGCTTGGCTTGTCCAGCGCCCAGCTCGCCGGCGCCAGGCTCAGGCTGCCGCCAAGAATGCCCAGTTCGGCGCGGCGATGTTCCAGGGTGCCGGCCAGCGGCTGGCGGAGGCTGGCCTGGTAGCTGGCTTGCAGGTGCAGCGGGCCGAGAGGGATGCCAGGGTCGATCTGTTCGGCGCTGAGGTTGGCCAGCTCCAGCGTCAGGCGGTCGCCGTTCACGCGCAGCTGCGCCTGTGCATCGACGCCGCCGAGCGTGCTGCGGTCATAGATGCCGGCCAGGTTGCGGCCGTTCAGATTGGCCAGCAGCACCAGCGCTTTGCCCTTGGCCAGGCGCAGTGTGGCGTCGCCCTGGATACGACCGTTGTCGAGCGTCAGCAGGCCCGGCCAGTTGGCCAGGGTCTGGGCCAGCGGATTGCCGGCGCGCAGGAAGAGTTCATCGAGTCTGGCCGCGAGGCTCAGTTCATCGGCCTGGTTGCGCAGGTTCAGCGCCATGCTCAGGCCCGAGTCCGCCAGCAGCGCACCGTCGAGCGCCTGGCTCACCTCGCTGGCGTCGAGGCGGCCTTGCCACTGCCAACCCTGCGCCTGCAGTGGCGGGTATTGCAGGCGTCGTGCGCGTAGCGCCAATGGCCCGGACAGGCGCGTGGAGCCTGGCGTGCCACTCAGGTCGATGCCGTCGAGCGTGGCCTGGACGTGCTGCAGGTCGAGTTCGTCCACGCGCAGGCGCTGGACAGTCAGGCCTGTGTTCCTGCCGAGGCTGAACTGCCATTGCTGCGCTGTGGAATGGCCGCTCAGGTTCAGCTGCAGGTGCAGGTCATCGAGGCGGCTGCCGGCCAGCGTCAGGCGCTTGCTGCGCGCATCGAGCTGCAGCTGGCCGACGTCGAGCGCCCAGTCCTCTGCGGCCTGGCGCAGGCCGAGCGTGGCGTCGGCCTGCAGTTCGAGGGGCCCCTGGGCGGCGAGCGTCAGACGCAGGGCCAGCTCATCGTCCGTGGCGCTGTCCATGGGCGTTATCCCCAGCTGCAGCTGCTCGGGGCGCAGGCCGGCCGGGACGTTCTGCAGCCAGGCCGCGTCGCGGCTGTCCAGCTGCAGCTCGCCGTGCGCCTGATACGCCTGCCAGCGGCCGCCGGTATTGCGCAGGTCGAGCGCCAGCGCACCGCTGATCGGGCCCACGCTGGGGATCGGCCAGGGCTGCGGCAGGCGCGCATCGATTCGCAGCCAGCCGGGGGCTGTCAGCAGTGCGTCGAGCTGCCGGGCCTCGTCAGGCAACTGCAGTTGCCATTGCGCGCTGACGCCGGCCTGCTGTGGCGTGCTCGGCAGCTGCGGGCTGGCGGCTGGCAGCCACTCGCTGAGCCAGGTGCTGACCCAGGCCAGGTCGGGCAGGGGTGCGACCTCCAGGTCGCCGCTCCAGCGCATGGCGGTATCGGCCTGGGGTCTGAGGTCGCTGCGCAGATCCAGTTGCGGCTGATCGTCCAGGCGCATGCTCATCTGCAGCTGGCGGCTGCTGTTCGGCGTGCTGCCCAGCCCCTGCAACTGTGCCTGCAGCGTGGCACTGTGGCCTGCCCGCAGCAGCTGCAGTTGCAGTTGCAGCGCATCGTCCAGCTGTTGCAGGGTGAGATGCCCGTTCAGGGTGCAGCGACCGCTTGCACAGGGCAGCTGCGCCGTCATCTCGCGCACGCTGATCTGGCGCGGTAGCCAGGGCAGGGCGGCGAGCAGATCGCGCAGGGGACGGGCGGGGTCGTCCGTGTCCGGGCTGTCCTGCTGCGCCTGTGGCGCCTGCCAGTCGGCCCGCAGCCCCTGCACCAGCAGGCGGTAGCGCGGCGCCTCGCTGGCCAGCCAGTCGAGCTGCACCTGATCGGCCTGCAGCTGGAGTTCGCTGTCCTGGCGCCGGGTCAGGCTGACGTCGCTGAAGCGTACCCCGCGCCAGGACAGGCTCAGGCGCTGCCAGTCCAGCTCGACATGCTGCTCCGCGAGCAGTTGCTGCACGCGGTAGCCGGCGTAGCAGGCCAGTAGCGACAGCAGCGCCAGTATCGCTGCGCAGGTGCTCGCCCAGAAACGCCGGCGGCTCATGAGTTCTCCTTGCTCGATGCACTGGCGCCGACGTTAACCGATGCTCCCCTGGGTGCCAAGCCGCTTTCCGTGCTATGGTGTGTTCATGGCTTTTCATATGTATTTTGTTGAAAACAAGCTGAAGGGAGGATGTGATGAGTGCATTGATTCGCAGCCAGCCTGATGCCGATGCGGTGCTGGCCAAGGCGTTGCTCAATACCCGTGAGCAGCTGGGCCTGACCCAGCAGGAGCTGGCCGATATCGTCGGTGTGCACCGCAGCGCCATCAGTCGCTGGGGGGAGCAGGGCGGCTTGCGTCCGCAGAGCAAGACCGGTGAGCTGGCGTTGTTGCTGATCCGCGCCTACCGGGCGTTGTTCGCCCTGTTTGGCGGCAACCTGCAGGACATGCGGCACTTCCTGCGTACCGAGAACCGTCATCTGGCTGGCGTGCCACTGCAGCAGATGGGGCAGGTACAGGGCCTGGTGCGTGTCGTCGAGTACCTGGACGCCATTCGCGGCAAGGTCTGAGCCGCCACTCGCAGCCTGCTGCGCGCCGACCGTGCCGCGTCGAGTACAGGCTCTACTCTCGGGAGTGATCGCCATGGACATCTGGCAACAATGCGCGGGCGAACGGCAGGTTCGCCCGCTACGCGGCAAGCTGCTGCGCATGGTGGAAAGCCAGGCGCAGGTGGCCACCTCGCAACTGGTGGACAACCTGGCGGAGCAGGCGCTGCTCGAAGACCTGCTGGAGAACAGCAAGCCGCCGCTGCCCGAGGCTGCCGAGCCGCTGCACTATCTGCTCAAGACGCCGTTCCGTTATCCACCGCTGCGCTGGGGCTCGCGCTTCGGCACGGTGCACGAGCCGAGTCTGTTCTACGCCGCGCAGCATCTGCAGACGGCGATGGCCGAGGCGGCGTACTACCGTTTCGTGCTGTGGAACGGCATGCTCAGCCCGCCGCCCAGTGGGCGCATCCTCTCCGAGCACTCGACCTTCGAGGCGCGTTATCGCGTCGAGCGCGGTATCCAGTTGCAGTTGCCGCCCTTCGATGCGCATGCCGCGCTGCTCGCGCATCCCAGCGATTACAGCGTCGCCCAGCGGCTGGGCGCGGCGATGCGCGCGGCGGATATCCAGGCGTTCGAGTACCGCTCGGCGCGTTGCCCCGCAGGTGGCAGCAATGTCGCGCTCTATGTGCCGCAGGCGTTCGCCGAGAAACGGCCACGCAACCTCACGGCCTGGTTGTGCGAAACCACGGGTGATTACGTGGCGTTCAAGCCCGCTCAGGTTCCCGGACAGCCGCGACTGTTTCGCTGGGAGCAGTTTCTGGTGCAAGGGCAGTTGCCACACCCCGCATGAATGCTGCCGCAGCGCTGGCGATGCCCCGAAACAGAGCGCTGCGCGGATATGTCGCACGGAGTTGTGCACAATGCTGAGGCAGCCTGTCATCTCACTGTCAGAACCGCCGCTAAACGTTTGATTTTTCGTGGTTGATTTTTAAGTCAATGAAAAATATGCATTTTTTTCATTGGTGAAAAAATCGTCAGTTTGACCGGAGCGCCCATGGCATCGGGCCTGACGGCGCTTTCGCCCAAGTTGTGCACGGAGTTATCCACAGGTTCTGTGGATTGTGTGGCGGGGCTGGCGGAGTCGCCCGAAACAATCGCCTGGCGGGACTTTACCTTGGCAAAAAAAGGAGTAGAGTGGCGCGCCCCGGCAGTTACCCCTGTTTTTCTTATGCCTCGCGCTTTACCGTCGTCATCCTCCGCAGCCCGTCCAAGCTCTTCTCGTCTGCCCATGCGCGTCGCGCTGTGGCTGCTCGACAATCCGCGTCTGGGCAAGACGCCCAGCGTCAAGCGCATCGCCGGCAACCTGCTCAAGCAGCCTGCACGCAAAGGCTGCGTGCAGGCGCAGAGTCGCCTGGGTCAGCTGCTCTGCCGCGACTGCGGCAACACCCGTGACCGCCGCATCGGCTACGAGCTGCTGCGCCAGGCCGCCCGCGCGGGTGATCGCGGTGCCCAGCAGGAACTGCAGCGTCTGTCGCGCTGACCGCGTACTGGCCCCGTGTGAATCGTCCGCTGGGTATACTGCTCGGCGGTCAAACATGGAGCGTCTATGCCAATCGATCCCCTCTCTCTTGCCATCGGTGCCGTCGCGGCGCTGGTGCCGCTCCTGGCCGGCATCTGGTCACTGCAACGCCGGCTGGCCCGCGAACAGAGCGAACAGGCGCTGTTGCAGGAGCGCCTGGAACACGCACAACTCGGCCAGGCCGGTGTGCTCGCGCAGCTCGATGCCTGCCGCGCCGAGCTGGCCGAGGTCAGTGAGATCAAGGTCGATCAGCAGACCGAACTGGCTGGCCTGCGTCGCGAGAACGAGTTGCTGCAGCAGGAGCGGCAGATCTCGCGCGAGGCGGCACAATCCTGGAACCAGCAACGTGAGCGCAACGAAGCCGAACTGCGCCGGCTGACCGCCGAGTGCGCGGCGCTGGCCGCCGAGCTGCAGGAGAATCGCGACAACCAGCAACAGCGTCTCGATGACCTGCAGGGTGCACGCAACGAGCTGCGCGCCCAGTTCGCCGAGCTGGCCACGGCGATCTTCGACGAGCGCGAGCAGCGCTTTGCCGAGACCAGCCAGCAACGCCTCGGGCAGTTGCTCGATCCGCTCAAGGAGCGCATCCAGGCGTTCGAGAAGCGTGTCGACGAGAGCTATCAGCAGGAGGCGCGCGAGCGCTTCTCCCTGGGCAAGGAACTGGAGCGCCTGCAGCAGCTCAACCAGCGCCTGGGCGACGAGGCGACCAACCTGACGCGAGCGCTGAAAGGGCAGAAGACCCAGGGCAACTGGGGCGAGCTGGTGCTCGAACGTGTGCTGGAGCATGCCGGCCTGGAGAAGGGCCGCGAGTACCAGACCCAGGTCAGCCTCAAGGGCGCCGGTGGCGAGCGTTTCCAGCCCGATGTGCTGATTCGTCTGCCGGGCGACAGGCAGGTGGTGGTCGATGCCAAGGTCAGCCTCAGCGCCTACCAGCACTATGTCGCAGCCGCTGACGAGGCGGTACGCCAGCAGGCGCTCAAGCAGCATCTCGTCTCCTTGCGCAGTCACCTGAAGGGCCTTTCCGGCAAGGACTACCAGCGTCTCGAAGGCCTGCACAGCCTGGACTTCGTCCTGCTCTTCGTACCGATCGAGGCGGCCTTCGCGGCCGCCTTGCAGGCCGAGCCGGACCTGTTCCAGGAGGCGTTCGAGCAACAGGTGGTGATCGTCAGCCCGACCACCTTGCTGGCCACCCTGCGGGTCATCGACAGCCTCTGGCGCCAGGAGCGCCAGGGCCAGAACGCCCGCGAGATCGCCGAGCGCGCCGGCCAGCTATACGACAAGTTCGTGGCCTTCGTCGCCGACCTGGACGAGATGGGCAGTCGCCTGCAGCAGCTGGACAAGGCCTACGCCAGCGCCCGCAACAAGCTGGTCGAAGGGCGTGGCAATCTGGTTGGCCGGGTGGAGAACCTCAAGCTGCTGGGCGCACGCGCCAGCAAGAGCCTGCCGGGCGAACTGCTCGAGCGTTCCGCCGATCTGCCGGCGCTGGATGAGCTGGGCGAGTGAGCGGCGTTCGGCGCTGATCCAGGCCGCCGCGCCGTTGCACTCGCACTGCCCAGGCGTTCACGCGGCGCCTTTCTCCGCAGCTGCGCGCAGGGCCGCCGGCGAGCTGGCCAGATAGTCCAGCGCGGCCTGCAGGTCGCCCTCGATGCGCGGGTGAAAGCGCGGATCGAAGTAGCGCAGCACGGAACGTCCGACGCTGGCGGTGCTCGGCAGCAGGCCGCGCTTGCCCAGGTCATGCCACATGCGCAGGAACCCCGGGCGATAACGCGTGGCCGGGTCCTGGCGCATCATCACCTTCATCGCATCGCTGAACAGGTAGAGCAGCGCCGGAGAGGCGATCAGCATGAACAGCCAGCGCATCGCCAGGCTGCCGCCCAGGTGGACGTGCAGGTCGTGGGCGACGCAGCGGTGTTCCACTTCCTCGGCGCCGTGCCAGCGCAACAGGTCGAGCATCACCGGGTCGGCGTGATCGAGCCCACGGCTGTTGACCACCCAATCTCCCAGCACGCAGGTGAAGTGTTCCACCGCCGCGATCAGGCCGACGCGCTGGCGTAACCACCAGGTTTGCAGACGCCGGCTCAGGCGATTTTCTCCCAGGGGGTAGTCGCACAGCAGCTTGTCGAACAGCCAGTCGACCTTGCGTGTGAAGGGGCGCGGATCGATGCCGTGGCGGCGCAGGTAAGGGGTCAGCGCGCTGCCGTGGGCCCGGGCGTGCTGTGCCTCCTGCAGCACGAACCCGCGCACGTCCTCGCGCAGCCCGGGGTCGCTGACCTGCGGCAGGGCCTTGTTGTACACCTTGCAGAACCAGAACTCGCCGGCCGGCAGCAACAGGTGCAGGCCGTTCATGATGTGCGAGGCCTCCGGCTCGTTCGGCACCCAGTGCAGAGGCGTGTCGCTGAAATCGAAGCGCACCTTGCGCTGTTGCAGGGCGGGTTGCTTGCCTGGATTCATGGTTGCGCTCGTTCCAGTTCGTTGACGTAATCGCGCAGCCAGCCGGCCAGCCTGGCCGGTTTGGCCAGCAGCTGCCAGTGGCCGGCGCGCACTTCGCGGCGGGTCAGCAACGGCGCCCAGTGCTGCAGGTCGTCGAACAGCTGCGGGCGCACGAAGCGGTCGTTCAGCGGCACGATCAGCTGCAGGGGCACACGGGTACTGCGCGTACGCGGATGCAGCAGGCTGCGGATGAAGTTGGCGCGATACAGCTGCACGCCGCGCATGCCGTCGGCGCGTTGCGTGCTGCTGGGGGGTAGCTCGCTGACGCCCTCCAGGCGGCTCAGCAACCAGGGCCAGGCGCGATCCAGACCCAGGCGCCAGCACAGCTCCGGCAGCAGCGGGGTGTGGAAGAAGGCGATGTACCAGGAGCTGAGCAACTGACCCAGCGCCTGCAGCAGCGCCCTGGGGCGGCGCAGGCTCAGGCGTTCGCGCAGCCAGTGGCCGACATGGTCGAGGCACGGTCCGGAGAGGCTGGTGTAGGACGCCAGCAGCGGCTGGATGCGTGGTTCGGTCACCGCTTCCCAGCTCTGGATCGAGCCCCAGTCGTGGGCGACCAGGTGCACCCGGCGACCTGCGCTGGTGGTGTGGATGACCGCTTCGAGGTCGCGCGCCAGCTGTGGCAGGCGGTAGTCCTGCACGCGTCGCGGCACCTGCGACGTGCCGCAGCCACGCACGTCGTAGGCGACGATGCGGTAGTCGTTGGCCAGCTCGCGGATCAGCGGCAGCCAGACCTCGTGATTATCCGGATAGCCATGCACCAGCAGCAGGGTCGGGGCATCGGCCTTGTCCCAGATGTAACTGCGCAGGCGCAGGCCGTCGCTGTGAACGTCCAGTTGCTGCGGCGGCAGGTCGTGGCGTTGCAGGGGCGCGTTCATCGGCTAGGACCGACGAGCAGGATGAGCGGGAACATGGCAGGCTCCGGGCAATGACGATTACATTGTTTGATGTAATTGTCATTGTTGAGCGCCAGGTGGCCTTTGCCTAGTCGTTGCGCCAGCGTTCGAGCGCAAGCGTTACGGCGTTACCGGCGCGTGTCGAAGCGCTCTGCAACGGGGGACAGCGCCAGCAACGGCGGTTTTCGGCCGGGGCAATGGTGAGCAAGTCCAGCCCTTGGTTGGGGCGCCGGCAACGGTTGGCGACGGCCTCGGCGCCAGACTATGATCGGCGCATGACTGAGGTTTCCCTGTTCTTTCAGCGCCTGCTCGGCAGCGCCGCACCGGCGTCGGCGGCGGCCGTCGCCGAATACACGGTCGACGAGCTGGCCCAGGCCGCGCAGACCACCGTGCGCAACGTGCGCGCCTATCAGGATCGCGGGCTGCTGTCGCCGCCGGAGCGGCGTGGGCGTGTCGGCATCTACAGTGGCGAGCACCTGGCGCGGCTGCGCCTGATCGGCCAGTTGCTGGAGCGCGGCTACAGCATCGCCAGCATTCGCGAGCTGTTCGACGCCTGGTCCCAGGGGCGCGATCTGGCTCACGTGCTGGGGCTCGAGCAGGCCATCCGTGGCCCGGGGGAACCGGAGCAGCCGGGGCGCCTGGAGTTCGCCGAGTTGCAGGCGATCTTCGCTGACGATCTGGATGACGCGCTGATCGAGCGGGCACAGGCCATGGGCCTGCTGCAGTTCGCCGGCGATCACCTCAGCGTGCCTAGCCCGCGGTTGTTCTCGGCCGGGGTGCAGCTGTATCGCGCCGGCATTCCCCTGCCGGCGCTGCTCGATGAGCTGGAGTCGATCCGGCGGCATGTCGAGCAGGTCTCCACCGGCATCGTGCAGATGATCGCCGGTCATCTGGTCAACCCGCTGTTGCAGACCTCGCTGCCGCATGCCGATCAGCTCGAGGGCCTCAGCGCCCAGCTGCTGCAGCTGCGTCCGCTCGTCGAGCAGGTGGTCGAGGCCGAGCTGGCGCGTGGTCTGCCGGTGGCCGCCAACCGTGAGCTCAGCGAGCGCGTGCATCAGCTGCTGCAGGGCTTCCTGCAGCGCAGCTAGTCGTCCGCCACCTGTCCGATCAGCCGCGCAGGACCAGATGGCGGCTGAGCAGGGCGCGCAGGGCGGCGGGCTTGACCGGCTTGGGCAGGTAGTCGAGGCCCGCGGCATGCACGGCGGCGACCAGCTCGGGGCGGCCGTCGGCACTGATCACCACGCCGGGCACCGGTTCGCCCAGGCGGGTGCGCAGCCAGGCCATCAGCTCGGTGCCGGTCTCTCCCTCGTCCAGGTGGTAGTCGACCAGGGCCAGCTGCGGATGCACCTCCTCGCTGAGCAGGTGCTCGCACTCCAGGCGGTTGCGCGCCGTCCACACCTGGCAGCCCCAGCGCGACAGCAGGCTGTACATGCCGGTGAGGATGCTGTCCTCGTTGTCGATGCAGATCACCTGGATGCCCTGCAGCGGCTGGCCGTCCGTCGCGGACAGGGCGGGGGCCTGGGGCTTCGCTGCGGGCTTTCTGGCCAGTGGCACGCTGACGCTGAACACGCTGCCCTTGCCCGGCCAGGAGCGCACCTCGAGGCGGTGGGACAGTACCCGGCAGAGCCCGTCGGCAATCGCCAGGCCCAGGCCCAGGCCTTTCTCGGCGCGCGTCTGGTGGCTGTCCAGGCGCTTGAATTCCTCGAAGATCACCTTGCGCTTGTCCTCGGGAATCCCCGCGCCCCGGTCCCAGACCTCCAGGCGCAGCTGCCCGCCCTCGCGGCGCACGCCGAGCACGACACGGCCCTTGGCGTAGCGGAAGGCGTTGGTGAGGAAGTTCTGCAGCACCCGGCGCAGCAGCTTGATGTCGCTGTCGACCCATTCGCGACTGCCGTGCACGCGCAGGTCGATGCCCTGTTCCACGGCCAGCACGCCGAACTCGGCGGCGAGGGTATCGAACAGGTTGGAGAGGGCGAACGGATGGCGATCCGGGGCGATGCGGCCGTTCTCCAGGCGCGAGATGTCCAGCAGGTCGGTGATCAGGTCCTCGGCCGAGCGCAGCGAGCTGTCCAGGTGCCTGACCAGCTCCTGCGCTTCGCCGGGCAGAGCTTCGTCCTGGTGGGCCAGCGCCGCGGAGAACAGGCGCGCGGCATTCAGCGGCTGCATCAGGTCATGGCTGACCGCCGCGAGGAAGCGCGTCTTCGACTGGTTGGCGGCCTCGGCGTGCGCCTTGGCCTCGGTCAGCGCCTGGTTCAGTTTCGACAGCTCGTGGGTACGTTCGGCGACACGCCGCTCCAGG
Organism: Pseudomonas sp. BMW13; assembly: GCF_013357275.1. Taxonomy (NCBI): domain Bacteria; kingdom Pseudomonadati; phylum Pseudomonadota; class Gammaproteobacteria; order Pseudomonadales; family Pseudomonadaceae; genus Pseudomonas; species Pseudomonas sp. BMW13. The sequence goes on from NZ_SUKD01000004.1 coordinate 184,262, forward strand.
CTCTCGTTGGCATCCTTGAGGGCGCGCTCGGCTTCGCGGAATTCGGTGATGTCGGTGAAGCTCATGACGAAGCCGCCGCCGGGCATGGGGTTGCCGATCAGCTCGATCACCCGGCCGTTGGGGAACACCCGTTCGTAGCTGTGCGCGGTGCCCTGGCGCATCCAGTACAGGCGCTTGGCCACGTTCTCCTCGACATCGCCGCCGCCGAGCATGCCGCGCTGGGCGTTGAAGCGGATGATCTCGGCAATCGGTCGGCCGACGTAGATCAGCCCTTCGGGGTACTCGAACAGCTCCAGGTAGCGATGGTTCCAGGCCACCAGGCGCAGGTTCTGGTCGACCACGCTGATGCCCTGGGTGATGTTCTCGATCGCCCCTTGCAGCAGGGCGCGGTTGAACTGCAGCACCTCGCTGGCCTCGTCGACGATGCGCACCACATCCTCGACCTGCATTTCCCGGCCTTCGATCGCGGCCCTGACCACGGCGCGGGTCGAGGAGGCCCCCAGGACCCCGGCGAGCAGGCGCTCGGTATGCGCGATCCATTCGCTGTTGGCCGGCTGGTTGGGGTCGAAGTCCTTGCCTTTGCCCTGGCGCAGGGCGAAGCGGGTGAAGCTCTGCCGCGCCCGTTCCTCGCCGACGAAGCGGCTGGACAGCATCAGCAGGTCCGCTACCTGCACGGCCAGCAGGCTGCGCCCGCTCGGCTTGGTGCCCAGGTCATGGCCGATGAAACGACCGGCTTGCCAGTGCTCGGAAACGCGCGTGCGGGAGAACCAGGAGACCCAGGCGAACAGCAGCATGTTGCCGGCCAGCGACAGCACCACGCCACGGGTCAGCGGGTCGACGTGCAGGCCGATGGGGGCGTACAGCAGAGTGGTCAGCCCGGGGAAACCGTGCAGCGACCAGCCCATGCCACGGGCGGCCAACGGCAGCACCAGGGTGTAGAACCACAGCAGCGCGCCGACGATCAGGCCGGCGAAGACGCCGCGACGGTTGGCCTGTTTCCACACCAGGGCGCCGAACATGGCCGGCGCGAGCTGGCCGATGGCGGCGAAGGACACCTGGCCGATGGTGGCCAGGCTGGTGCCTTCACCGAGCAGGCGATAGCAGACGTAGGCCAGCAGCAGGATCAGCACGATGCTGACCCGGCGGGCAGTGAGCATCCAGTGGCGGAAGGCCTCGAACGGGCGCTCGGTGCTCTGCCGGCGCAGCAGCCAGGGCAGCAGCATGTCGTTGGAGATCATGGTCGACAGCGCCACCGAGGCGACGATCACCATGCCGGTGGCGGCCGAGGCCCCACCAATGAAGGCCAGCACCGCCAGGCCCGGATGCGCTTCGGCCAGGGGCAGGCTGATGACGAAGGAGTCGGGGGTGACGCCGGCCGGCAGCAGCATCTGCCCGGCCAGGGCGATGGGCACGACGAACAGCACGGCCAGCACCAGGTAGGCCGGAAACACCCAGCGTGCCAGGCGCAGGTCCTTGGGCTCGATGTTCTCGACCACGGTGACATGGAACTGCCGTGGCAGGCAGACGATGGCGATCATCGCCATGCCGGTCTGTACCAGCATGGCCGGCCAGTTCACCGCCTCGTTCCAGAAGCTGTCCAGCTCGGGGGTGCTGTGGGCCTGGGCGAGCAGGTCGTTGAAGCCGTTGTACAGGCCGAAGGTGACGAAGGCGCCCACGGCGAGGAAGGCCAGCAGCTTGACCAGCGACTCGAAGGCGATCGCCAGCACCATGCCCCGGTGGTGTTCGGTGACGTCGAGGTTGCGCGTGCCGAACAGGATGGTGAACAGGGCCAGTACCAGGGACACGATCAGGGCGGTGTCCTGCGCGCTGGTGCCGGTGTCCAGCGCATGCTCGCCGATCAGCAGGTTGACCCCGAGCACGATGCCCTTGAGCTGCAGGGCGATGTAGGGCAGCACGCCGACCAGGCAGATCAGCGCCACGACGATGGCCAGCGACTGCGACTTGCCGTAGCGCGCGGCGATGAAGTCGGCGATGGAGGTGATGTTCTCCTGCTTGCTGATCATCACCATCTTCTGCAGCACCCAGGGCATGCTCAGCATGAGGATGATCGGCCCGAGGTAGATGGGCAGGAACGACCACAGCTGCTCGGCGGCCTGGCCCACGGCGCCGAAGAAGGTCCAGCTGGTGCAGTACACGGCCAGCGACAGCGAGTAGACCCAGGCGCGAATCTTCGGCGGCATGGGCGTGCTGCGGCGGTCTCCATAGAAGGCGATGGAGAACAGGATGGCCATGTAGAGGAGGGCGACCGCGGCGATCAGCCCGGGGGACAGCGACATGCAGGCTCCGGAACGCAGGGTGGAATGAGGTGAGCCTGGCACCCGAGGCGAGGCTGATGATGATCAGTGTTGCACAAAGCGGCAGTTCGTCGGCTGCGACCAAGGTCGCAGGCTGCCCGGCGCACTTTGCGACAGGACTTGATTGTGCCGCAGGCACTGGCCTGATAGCGTGCCGGGTTTGCGACTCTGTCCGAGGAAGGACCCTATGTTCAAGCCGCAACTGGTGACGTTGCAACGGGGCGCCCTGCGCCTGGAACCGCTGTCCGATGCCGACATCCCGGCGCTGGTGGCACTGGCCGAAAGCAATCGCGACGAACTGCTGTACATGAGCGGCACTCAGCGCCTGGACTGGTACCGCAGTGCGCTGGCCGATCTGCGTGAGCAGCGCGCGTTGCCGTTCATCGTGCGTCTCGGTGACGAACTGGTCGGCACCACGCGCTTCGCCGAATTCATGAACACCCTGCCGGCCTGCGAGATCGGCTGGACCTGGCTCGACCGCAGCCAGCACGGCACCGGCCTGAACGGCACGATCAAGTACCTGATGCTCAGGCATGCCTTCGACAACTGGGGCATGGTGCGCGTGCAGTTGAAGACCGCCGGCAGCAACCTGCGCTCGCAACGCGCCATCGAGAAGCTCGGCGCCGTGCGTGAAGGGCTGCTGCGCAACCACCGCCGGCTGGCCGATGGCCGCCTCGACGATACCGTTCTCTACAGCATGACCGACCTGGAGTGGCCGGCCGTGCGGGATGCCCTGGAGGCACGCTTCGGCGCCTGAGCCCTGATGGAGAGTCGCGAGCAGACCCGTTTCTGGCAGGCCTCGGCGCTGTGTGGCGTCGAGCTGCTGCAGGCGCGCTATCTCCAGCAACGCTTCGCCCCGCACGTGCACGAGGGGTTCGTCTTCACCGTGATCGAGCACGGCGCCCAGCGTTTCCGCCACCGTGGCAGCGATCACCTGGCGCCGCAGGGCAGCATGGTGCTGATCAACCCGGACGAGGTGCACACCGGCTCCAAGGCGCACGACGACGGTTGGCGCTACCGCGGCTTCTATCCCGACAACGCCCAGGTGCTGGGGGCGTTGCAGGAACTCGGGCTGGCCAGGTCCGGCATGCCCTCGTTCGCCGTCAGCGTGCTGGATGACCCGCGTCTGCACACGGCCTTCCTGCAGCTGCATCGCCTGCTGGAGGACGGCGCCGAGGCGCTGCAGCAGCAACTGGCCTGGCGCGAGGCGATTCTGCTGCTGTTCCAGCACCACGGGCGGGTCGGCGAGGCGGCCGCGCCGGGGCGCGAACCCTGGGCGGTATCCTGCGCCAAGCAGATGCTCGCCGAGCAGTTGCTCGAGCCGCCATCGCTGGAAGAGCTCGCCGCCGCGGTCAATCTGTCCCCCTTCCACTTCGCCCGGGTGTTCCGCCGCGCGACGGGCTTGCCCCCCCATGCCTGGCTCAAGCAGCGGCGTCTCGAACAGGCGCGGGCGCTGCTCAGGAGCGGTTGCTCCGCGATCGGCGTGGCCACGCAGCTGGGCTTCGCCGACCAGAGCCATCTTTCGCGGCAGTTCAAGCAGGTCTATGGCGTCAGCCCCGGCGAGTACCGCAAGGCCTGTCTGAGCTGATCCCTGCTCAGGCCAGGTCGGGCTCGCAGAGCCGTTGTGTTCCCGGCATCCAGGCATAAAAAAACCGGCGCCCCTCACGGGTACGCCGGTTCTTCACGGGCAGGGTCGATCAGAATTCGTGATCGGCGGTGTCCGGGTTCAGGTCGCTGATGCCCAGCTTGCCGGCTGCCTGCTCGATGGCACCGGTCTGCTTGACCAGGGCGGCGATGGCGTCGCGTACCAGTTGCTGGCCTTCGGCGTTGTCGGCGGCGATCAGCTGATCGAAGTGCACGTTGTTCTTCTCGGCGCTGTCGACCAGGGCCTGCAGCTTGGCTTCGGTGTCCTGCAGGTCGGCCTTGAGCGTGGTGTCGGCCTGGGCGTCGGCCTTGGCCACCAGGTCGGCCAGGCTCGGGCCGGTCAGGGTGCTGCCGTCGACCTTCTTGTACTCGCCCAGGTAGACGTTGCGAATGCCCTTGCCGTTGTAGAAGTGCGAGTTGTGCGTGTTGTCGCTGAAGCAGTCGTGCTCGTCTTCGGTGGAGTTGGCTTCCAGCGCGACCTTCATGCGCTCGCCGGCCAGTTCGCCCAGCGACAGGCTGCCCATGCCGAACAGCATCTTGCGCAGGCCGTTCTCGCCCGAGTCGGCGACCAGCTCGCTGCGGTAGTTGCCTTCGACGCCGTCCTTCCACTGCTCGACCATGTCATTCAGGTCGCTGACCAGCAGATCGGTCGCGGCCTTGAGGAAGGCACGGCGACGCTCGTTGTGGCCACCGGTGGCACCATCGCCAACCAGGTAGTCGGTGTACGGACGCTCGCCGGCACCCGGGTTGGTGCCGTTCAGGTCCTGGCCCCAGAGCAGGAATTCGATGGCGTGGTAACCGGTGGCGACGTTGGCCTCGGAACCGCCCAGCTCGTTCAGGCTGGCCAGCAGCTCACCGTTGATCTCGGTGACGTCGAGCTTGTCTTCGCCGACCTGGATCTCGGTGTTGGCGATGATGTTGGCTTGCGCGCCCGGGTTGCCCAGTGCGTGCTGGTAGTCGTCGGCCACGTAGTCGATCAGGCCTTCGTCCAGCGGCCAGGCGTTGAGCTGACCTTCCCACTCGTCCACCACCGGGTTGCCGAAGCGGAACACTTCGCTCTGCATGTAAGGCACACGGGCCGCCAGCCAGGCTTCACGCGCGGCTTTCAGGTTGGCTTCGCTGGGCTCGGCGAGCAGGGCGTCGACCGCGCTCTGCAGCGCCTTGCCGGTGCTGGCGGCGTCGCTGAAGACCGCGAAGGCCAGGTCGGCGTAATGATTGACCACCGCCTTCGCAGCAGCCTCGTCGACCTTCGCGGCAGGCGCAGGGGCCGCGCTCTCGGTGGCGGCGGCAGGTGCGGCGGCCTGCGGAGCGGGGGCTTTGTCTTCGCCGCAGCCAGCGAGGGAAATGGCGATGGCCAGCAGGCTGGCGGAGGCCAGGGGCATACGAATCATGGCGGGGTCCTTTGCGTTAACGAAATGGGCCTGATACTCGGTGGTACCTGAAAAACTGCGACATAATGCAAATGTTTCGCATTATGTGTAAAGGCCATTATGCGTCGCTGTGCAGGATATCGCTGTCGAGAGCCGCGGCTGCCGCTAGAATGCCAGCACCTGATTCGCAGTTCTGCATGGAGAAAACTGCATGAGCCTGACCACCGTGATCGTGATCGTTGTCCTCGTCCTGCTGGGTGCCTACGCGGTGTCGTTGTACAACGGCCTGGTGCGCCTCAAGCATGGCGTCAGCAAGGCCTGGTCGAACATCGACGTGCTGCTCAAGCAGCGTCATGACGAGCTGCCCAAGCTGGTCGAGACCTGCAAGCAGTACATGCAGTACGAAAGCGCCACGCTGGAGCGCGTCATCGCTGCGCGCAGTGCCGTGGCCAGCGCGCGCGAGCAGCACGATGTCAGCGCCCTGGGCAAGGCCGAGAGCGGCTTGCGCGCCGGCCTCGGCCAGTTGTTCGCCCTGGCCGAGAACTACCCCGAGCTCAAGGCCAACGACAGCTTCCAGCACCTGCAGCAGCGCATCAGCGGCCTGGAGAACGGTATCGCCGACCGCCGCGAGCTGTACAACGAAGCGGTCAACCTCAACAACGTGCGCATCGAGCAGTTCCCGGACGTGATCGTCGCGCGCATGTTCAACTTCCGCGAAGCCGAGCTGCTGGTGTTCAGCGATGCCGAGAAGGCCGACGTCGACATGAAATCGCTGTTCGGTTGAGCATCCGCCGGTGATGCAGGGTGATCCTTTCGGTTTCTTCCTAACGCTGGCTTTCGCCCTCGGTGCTTTTCTGGGTGGGGCCTGGTGGTGCCTGCGGCGCTGGTCGCAGGCGCGTCATCTGCTCGATACGCCGACCTCGAAGATTCGTTCGGCGGCGCAGGGCTACGTCGAACTCTACGGTGTGCTCGAGGCGCTGCCGGACATGCAGCTGAGCGGGCCGCTGACCGGCAAACCGTGCCTGTGGTGGCGCTTTCGTATCGAGGAATACCGCTCCAGTGGCAGCAAGCGCAGCTGGCGGGTCGTCGAGAGCGGAGCCAGCGATGCCTGGCTGCGCCTGGTCGATGGCACCGGCGAGTGCCTGATCGACCCGCGGGGTGCGGAGATCCGCGCGGCGGTGCGCGAGGTCTGGGAGGGTAACCTGCGCCATCCGCTGGGGCCGGCCAAGACCGGCCTGCTCGGCTTCCTCAGCAGCGGCCAGCGCTACCGCTACAGCGAGGAGCGCTTCCACGTCGGCCAGCCGCTGTACGCCATCGGCGACTTCAGCACGCATGGCGCCGCGCAGCAGGGCTTCGACATGCAGTCGGCGCAGGGCGAGGTGATCCGCGAGTGGAAGGGCGACTACGTCGGCCTGCTGCGGCGTTTCGACAGCGACGGCAATGGCCAGCTCGATGAGCATGAGTGGAACCGCGTGCGCCTGGCCGCGCAGCTGGAGGCCGAGGACCGCCATCGACTCAAGGCGGCGGAGCCGGCGCAGAACCAGATGGCCAAGCCCGGAGAGCGCCAGCCCTTCATCCTTTCCAACAGCGGCGAGGACGAGCTGGCCCGTGGTTTTTACTGGCAGGCAGCGGCTGGCGCCGTGCTGTGCCTGGTCGGCGCGTTGGCGACGGCCTGGCTGTTCGGCGTGCAGAGCTGGTAGCGCCTGGCATACCGACTGGCGCACATGCAAACGCCGCGTCCCTGCAGAGGGGCGCGGCGTTTTCGTTTGCGGGTCTGTATGCGCTCAGAGCGTGGCAGCGGAGCTCAGGCGTCTGGCCTGCTTGAGGAAGAGGGTCAGGTCGCGTGCCGGCAGTGGCTTGCTGTACAGGTAGCCCTGACCTTCGTGGCAACCCTGGGCGATGATGTAGGCCTCCTGCTCGGCGGTTTCCACGCCCTCGGCGATGACCTGCATGCCCAGGCTCTTGCCGAGCTGGATGATGGCGCGAACGATGGTGGCGTCATCCTCGTCTTCCAGCAGGTCCTGCACGAAGCTCTTGTCGATCTTGATCTTGTCCAGCGGCAGGCTCTTCAGGTAGCTCAGCGAGGAGTAGCCGGTACCGAAGTCGTCGATGGCGATCAGCGCGCCGGAGCGGCGCAGGCTGAGCAGGTGCTGGGCGGCGGTGCTGATGTCTTCCATCAGGCCGGTCTCGGTCACCTCCAGCTCCAGGCTCTTCGGCGGCAGGCGATAGACCTGCATCAGGTTGTTCACCACCCGGGGCAGCTCGGCGTGGTGCAACTGCACCGTGGACAGGTTGACCGCCATGCGCAGGTCGCTGAAACCCTGGTCGTGCCATTCACGCAGCTGGCGGCAGGTCTGATCGAGGATCCACTCGCCGATGGGGATGATGGTGCCGTTCTGCTCCGCCAGCGGGATGAACAGGTCGGGCGGGACGAACCCGTGCTGCGGATGCTGCCAGCGCAGCAGGGCCTCGACGCCGACGACGCGATGGTCGCGGTAGTCCACCTGCGGCTGGTAGACCAGGTGCAGCTGGTTCTGCGCCAGTGCGTCGCGCAGGTCCTTCTCCAGCTCGCGACGGCGACGCATCTCGCTGTCCACGCTGGCGATGTAGAACTGGTAGCGGTTGCGCGAGCGGCTCTTGGCCAGGGTCATGGTCTGTTCGGCTTTCTGCAGCAGCTTCTCGGTGCTGTCGCCGTCTTCGGGGAACAGGGTGATGCCGATGGTGGCGCGCAGGCGCACTTCGTGCTGGTCGAGCAGGAAGGGCAGCTCCAGGTCGTCGAGCACGCTCTGCGCCAGCTCGGCGGCCTCGTAGGGTTGCTCGATGTCGGCCTGAACCAGGGCGAACTGGTCACCGCCCAGGCGCGCCAGTGCGCCGAGGCGCCCGCTGTGGCTGCGCAGGCGGTCGGAGAGGGCGAGCAGCAGCTGGTCGCCGCTCTGGTAGCTGAATTGCTCGTTGATGCCCTTGAAATCGTCCAGGCCGACGCAGAGCACGGCGACGCGGCGTTGCAGACGGCCGGCGTCTTCGAGGATCTGGTCGAGTTGCTGCTGCAGTTGCTGGCGATTGGGCAGGCCGGTGAGGAAGTCGTACTGGGCCATGCGCAACAGGCTGTTCTCGGCCTCGCGGCGCAGGTGGGTATTGCGCTCGATGGAGGCCAGCAACTGGTTGGCGGTATTGATCCACAGCCCCAGTTCGTTCTGCTCGTTGCCCTTGAGCATGGGCAGCTTGTGTTCGCTGGGGCGGTCGGGGTTGATGTTGGTCAGGTGCTCGATGATCTTCGACAGCGGCTTGGTCAGCAGCCAGTGATAGACCAGATAGAGCACCAGGCCCATGGCCATGGCCCGCAACACGCCGGAGACGAAGATGATCACCGAGTTGGTGACGAAGCTCTCGCCATAGGCGGCGGTGTCGAGGGTGATGTTGAGGTCGCCGTAGTACTCGCTGTAGGGACCGCGCCCCACCAGCTTGGTGGAGAACTGCTGTTCCTGGCCGAGGATCGGGTCGGTCAGCCAGCGTGTCGGTATCTGCGCCAGATCCCGGCTGCGCTCGGCGAGCATGGGTTCGTTGGGATGGCCGATGGCGGCGTAGCGCACCGACTCGTGCTGGAACAGCCCCTCGATGACCTGCATGCCCATTTCCCGGTCCAGGCTGTACACCGCCTGGGTCGAGGGGTCCCGAAACATGCCGAGGATGCGCTGGGCGTCGTTGGATACTGCCTGGCGCGTCTTGTAGGCATCGAACACGATCTGCGCGCAGCTCAATACCACCCCGACCACCAGTGCCGAAAGCAGCACTACGCGGAGCAACTTGAGCGACAAGCTGTTTTTCAATTCCAGCTTCAAAGGCAATTCCTTATGTCGATGCTTACAGCGTCAGTCAGACGAGAGTATTGGCAATCTCGTTCTAGCCGTCAAAGGGCCATCATGCCTGGTGGCACTTTTTATTCCATAAGGAACGGTCCTGGTGCGAATCGATGCCATCGGCATGATTCCCTGCTTTATGTCGGTGCGATTCTGCCGGACTTGAGGCCCTTGGTCGCCTTGGCCGTTCGTCGGCCCTGTGCCGGCTGAGGCGCGACATCCCTTGGCACTGGATGCTGGCACAAGAGTTGCGAAGTCCGGGCATCGATCGGAAGGGGGGTCGTGATGAAAACACTCGTGCTGTTGCTCGTCGCCGTCGGCTTCGCCCCTCAGGCCCATGCCGCCTCGGAGGAGGCTGCCAATACGGCCTGGCTGGTGCTGGCCAGCGTGCTGGTGTTCTTCATGCAGGCGGGCTTCGCGTTGCTGGAGAGCGGCATGTCGCGGGCCAAGAACGCGGTCAACGTGATGATGAAGAACTACATGGACTGTTGCGTCGGCGGCATCGTGTTCTGGCTGCTGGGCTTCGGCCTGATGTTCGGCGCCAACCTCAGCGGCTGGTTCGGCATGAGTCACTTCGCGCTGAACCAGGCCGAACCCTGGGATTACACCTTCCTGCTGTTCCAGATGATGTTCGCCGCGACCGCTGCCACCATCGCCAGCGGTGCGATGGCCGAGCGTACGCGCTATGGCGCCTACCTGGTCGGTGCGTTGCTGATCAGTGGCGTCATCTACCCGATATTCGGCAGCTGGGTATGGGGCGGGATGTACGGTGGCCAGGGCTGGCTGGCCAAGCTGGGTTTCGTCGACTTCGCCGGGTCCACCGTGGTGCACAGCATTGGCGCCTGGTGCGCGCTGGCCGGAATCCTGGTGCTCGGGCCGCGCCTGGGGCGTTTCGCCGCCGATGGCACGCCGCGCATGATTCCCGGGCATAACCTCGGCCTGGTGGCGCTGGGCGGCTTCATTCTCTGGGTGGGCTGGTTCGGCTTCAATGCCGGCAGCAACCTGGCGGTCAGCAGCAGCCTGGGGCTGATCGCCCTGAACACCCATCTCGCCGCCGCCGCCGGGGCGCTCGGTGCGTTGCTGGCACAACGCAGCACCGCCAGCCCGATACTGCTGACCACGACGGTCAACGGCTCCATCGGGGGGCTGGTCGGCATCACCGCAGGTTGTGCCAGCATGGCTCCGGGGTTCGCGCTGCTCAGTGGCCTGGTCGCCGGCTTCGTGGTGGTCTACGGCATGCGCCTGCTCGACCGCCTGCAACTCGACGATGTGGTCGGCGCGGTGCCGGTGCACGGCTTTGCCGGTATCTGGGGCACGCTGGCCGCCGGGTTGTTCTACCAGGGCGACCTGTTCAACTGGGCGCGGGTCGGCGTGCAGGCACTGGGGGGCGTGGCGGCCTTTCTCTGGGCGTTTCCGCTGTCCCTGCTGGTCTACCTGCTGTTGGCCAAGACCATCGGCCTGCGTGTCTCCACGCAGCACGAACAACGTGGGCTGGATTTCGCCGAGCATGCCGAGGTCGGCTACCCGGAATTCAACCAGACGCAGACCTTCGATAGCGAGCAGTGGTCGAGGAGGGGCTGAGGATGAGACTGAGTCTGCGGCGTCGGGCGATCTACACCGGGCTGGTCGGGCACTTCTCGGAGGAGGAGGTGTGGCCGTTGCTGGCGCTCTGGGAAAACAAGTACGCGGAGCAGCCACCTTTCGCCCTGAACGAGTTCCTCGCCGAGGTGGTGCTGCGCACCGAGCGCAAGCTGGAGCGCGCCCGCCTGTAACGGGAGCTGGTGGGGGCGTTGACTGGTCCGCCTTCGCAGTTGCTGCCGGACCCGGAGGAGCAGCTGGCCGCATGGCGCCAGGGGCGCAACGAGGCGGTGAGGCGGGTGGCGACACCCGATGCGGCGGCGCAGGCGACCTTCCTGGCCCTGGGCCAGGCCTTGCTGGAGCAGCTCGATGCGGCGCAGCAGGCGGCCTTGCGCGGGTTCGCCGCCGGCAACCTGGCTGGCATGGAAGTGGGGCCGGAACTGACCACGCAGCTGCGCACCTGGTTCGAGCAGGGCAGTGCCGATGGCATCGCCGCACTGGGCCTGGAGCAACTGCGCAAGCTGCTCAATCTGCTCTATATCGGCTTGTGCGAGTTTCTCGGGCCGGTGCGCGCCGACCGTGTGCTGAGCCAGGCGGTCAGTCGCGTGGAGGAGCGCGGGGCGGCGTTCTCGCCGAGGCGCCTGCTGTGAATGCAGGCAGCAGATACGAAAAACCCGGCCATCGAGGCCGGGTTCTTCGGATTACGGGGCTTGAACTCAGGCCGCGTAGTTCTGGGCGACGAAGTCCCAGTTGACCAGGTTCCAGAACGCCTCGACGTACTTCGGACGCAGGTTGCGGTAGTCGATGTAGTAGGCGTGTTCCCAGACGTCGCAGGTCAGCAGCGGGGTGTCGCCGCTGGTCAGCGGACAGCCGGCGCCGATGGTGCTGGCCAGGGCCAGGGAGCCGTCGGCCTTCTTCACCAGCCAGCCCCAGCCGGAGCCGAAGGTGCCGATGGAGACCTTGCTGAACTCTTCCTTGAACTTGTCGAAGGAACCGAAGGCGGCGTTGATGGCATCAGCCAGGGCGCCGGTCGGCTGACCACCGCCGTTCGGCGACAGGCAGTTCCAGTAGAAGGTGTGGTTCCAGATCTGCGCGGCGTTGTTGAAGATGCCGCCCGAGGAGGTCTTGACGATTTCTTCCAGGCTCTTGCCTTCGAACTCGGTGCCCGGCACCAGGTTGTTCAGGTTTACCACGTAGGTGTTGTGGTGCTTGCCGTGGTGGAATTCCAGGGTCTCGGCGGAAATGTGCGGCTCGAGAGCATTCTTTTCGTAAGGCAGCGGCGGCAATTCAAAAGCCATGGTCTATCTCCTACTCAGGTCGTGTGCGGTATGCGCAAGGCCGATCACGGGCGGCCCGTAAGCGGCGTGGAGTCTGTACTCCTTGCGCCGCAGACTCGCGATGATAGCACCCGGTCTCGGCCATAACCACGCAACATCTGTGTGGGAAAGCCGATGCCAGGGCCTTTGCGTCAGCGCGTTGGACCGTCCCGGGCGACTAAAGTGCGCCGGCTTTCTTCCAGGCCAGGTAGCTACTGACCAGCTCCGGCCCCAGTTCTCCCGGACGGGCGTCGAGCACCGGCACGTCGTGCGCGGCGAGGCGCTCGTGCAGGTCGGCGCGGGCGTTGAGGTAGTCCAGCGTGCCGCAGTAGGCGATGGCCTGGTCGAGCTGCTCCACCGGCGTCTGGCGCAGGCGGTCCAGTGCTTCCTCGCGCAGGCTGGCGATCAGCACCCGGTGCTGGCGCGACAGGCGACGCACGGCGGCGAGCAGTTCGTGGTCGTCTTCGTCGCGCAGGTTGGTCACCACCACCACCAGCGAGCGACGACGCTGGCGGGCCAGCAGCAGGTCGGCCGCCGCGCTGAAGTCGGCCGGCAACTGGCTGGTTTCCAGGTCGTAGACGGCGTTGAGCAGCACGTTCAGCTGCGCCGGTCCCTTGACCGGGGCCAGGTAGCGCGGCTGCTGACTGGCGAAGGTCGCCAGGCCCACGGCGTCACCCTGGCGCAGGGCCACGTAGCTCAGCAGCAGGCAGGCATTGAGGGCGTGGTCGAAGTGCGACAGCTCGTCGTCCTGGCTGCGCATGCGGCGGCCGCAGTCGAGCAGGAAGACGATCTGCTGATCACGTTCGTCCTGATACTCGCGGGCGATGGGGGTGCGCTTGCGTGCGGTGGCCTTCCAGTCGATCTGGCGCAGGGTGTCGCCGTCGCGAAACTCGCGCAGCTGATGGAACTCCAGGCCCAGGCCGCGACGGGGACGCTGGCGCACGCCGAGCTGGCTGAGCCAGTCGTCCACTGCCTTGAGTTGCGCGCCGTAGAGGCGGGCGAAGTCGGGGTAGACGCGGCTTTCACCCTCGAGCTGCAGCACGCGCCTGGCCTGCCACAGGCGCAGCGGGCTGGGCAGCAGCAGCTCGCAGCGGGCGAAGTGAAAGTGACCGCGTACCAGCGGCTTGAGACGGTAGCTGACGCGCGTCTGCTGGCCGGGATGCAGGCTGATGCGCTGCGGCAGGTGCTCGAATGCCATGCCCTCGGGGACGTGATCGAACACCTCGATCTCCAGCGCCTGGGTGAAGTCGTGGTGAGCGGTCAGCTGCACCTCGCTCCAGCGGCCGAGCGGCAGGTTGCCCGGCAGTTCGCGCTGCAGTCGCGGCGAGGGGCGCTGACGCAGCCAGAAGCCGTCGATGATCGCGATCGCCGACAGCGCCAGCGCCAGGCCCCAGGCCATGGGGAGCAGGCTCTGCGCGAGGTCGACGCCGAGCAGGGGCAAGGCGCCGAGGAGCACCGCGGCGGCGAACAGGCCGGCGAGTAGCCCGAGGAGCAGGCGCGAGGGTTTCATAGGCGAGGAGCCGGCACCTGATCGAGCAGTTGTTGCAGCACCTGGTCCACCGACAGCCCCTCGATGTCCAGCTCCGGGGCCAGGCGCACGCGATGGCGCAGCACGGCCAGCGCACAGCCCTTGATGTCATCGGGCAGGACGAAGTCGCCGCCACGCAGCAGGGCACGGGCGCGGGCGCCGCGTACCAGGGCGATGGAGGCGCGTGGCCCGGCGCCCATGGCCAGGCCAGGCCAGCTGCGGGTGGCCCGCGCCAGGCGCACGGCGTAGTCGAGTACCTGATCGTCGAGCGGCAGGTCGCTGGCGATCTTCTGCAGGGCCTGCACGTCCTTGGCCTGCAGCAGCGTACGCAGCGGGCTGACCTCGAGCATGTCGGCCTTGGCCGAGCGGGTCACCTGGCGCACCATGTTCAGTTCTTCGTCCTGCTCCGGATAGTCCATGCGCAGCTTGAGCATGAAGCGGTCGAGCTCGGCTTCCGGCAGCGGGTAGGTGCCTTCCTGCTCGATCGGGTTCATGGTCGCCAGCACCATGAACGGCAGCTGCACGGGCAGGGCGCGCCCTTCGAGGGTCACCTGGCGCTCCTGCATCACTTCGAGCAGCGCGGCCTGGGTCTTGGCCGGTGCCCGGTTGATCTCGTCGGCGAGCAGCAGGTTGGTGAACACCGGGCCCTTGCGCAGCTTGAACTGCTCGCTCTGCATGTCATACACGGCGTGGCCGGTGACATCACTGGGCATCAGGTCCGGGGTGAACTGGATGCGCGCGAACTCGCCACCGAAGCAGCGGGCCAGGGCCCGCACCAGCAGGGTCTTGCCCAGGCCGGGGACGCCTTCGACCAGCACGTGACCGCCCGCGATCAGCGCTGTGAGCACGTCGTCGATCACCGCGCTCTGGCCGATCACCGCCTTGCGCAATTCGGCGCGCAGGGCCTGGGCCAGCTGGCTGGCACGCTGGCGCTGCTGCACCTGCGGGTTGCCTGGGGCGGCGGCCGGCGCGGCGGGAGCGGCGGCCTGCGGCGGAAGGTTGTCGGTATCGGGCGTCTGTTCACTCATAGGGCATTCCTGAGGGTTTGCAGGTGGGCGACCTGGCGGGTGAAGTCGCTGGCGGAAAGGCGTTGTGGTGGCAGCGGGCGCATGGCCTGGCTGATTTCCCTGGCGGGCAGCCGGGTCAGGCGACCGAGCACCTGCCACTGTTCGGCGACGGCGAGTTTCTCGAAGCCGGGGTAGCGACGTCGGGCTCGGCGATTGATGTCCTGTTGCAGGTGCTTGAGCAGGCTCTGCTGGCCGCCGTGGCGCAGGAGGAAGTCGGCGCTGCCGCGCAGGTGCTCTTCGAGCTGGCGCCGCGCACGGCTGGCAGGTGCCTGCAGCGGCCCGTGGCGCATGCCCACGTGCCAGAGCCCGGCTGCGATCAGCAGGGCGAGCAGGACCAGGGCCAGGGGGAAGTGGCGCAGCAGGAGCCTGGCCAGGCCATCGCTGTCGGCGTGGTAGACCAGGGTCACCGCGCTGTCCTGGCTGAGGTACCAGAGCAGCCAGGCGTGGTCGTATTCGTCGATGTTGCGGTTCTGCCAGATCCACGGATCACTGAGCACGGTGATCAGGCCGTCGCCGTGATACAGCTGCAGCAGGTGCGTGGCCGCGTCGCTGTTGGCCCAGGCGTGGGCGCGGTTCTGTGCGTCGTACAGGTGGTAGTCGGTGTCGAAGGCGATGTAGGCCGGCGCCTCTTCGTTCTCCAGGTAGAGCTTGGTCAGCTCGGGATAGGCATCGCTGTCGTCGTGTTCCTCGTCCGCATCGGCGGCTTCTTCCTCTTCCTCGTCCAGCTCGTCGCTCATGTATTGCTGGATGCCGAGCAGGTCGAGCAGCAGGTCGCCGCTCTTGCCTTCCTCTTCGTCCCACAGGCGTTCGGCGATGAACAGCAGGTGACCGCCGTTGGCCGTCCACTGCAGCAGATGCTCGACCTGGCGTGGCGTCATGTCGTTGCGGTCGGTCAGCAGCATCAGGGTCTGGCCTTCGCTGGGCAGTCCGTTGAGCACGTCCAGGCCGTCGGCGCGCACGACCGCGATGCCCCGTCGGCGCAGGAAGTGTTCGGCCGCGAGGTAGGGGCTGCTGGCCACTTCCGGCGCTGGCCCGTG
The DNA here is from genome assembly GCF_013357275.1 of Pseudomonas sp. BMW13. Taxonomy (NCBI): domain Bacteria; kingdom Pseudomonadati; phylum Pseudomonadota; class Gammaproteobacteria; order Pseudomonadales; family Pseudomonadaceae; genus Pseudomonas; species Pseudomonas sp. BMW13. The sequence continues at coordinate 199,974 of NZ_SUKD01000004.1, forward strand.
CTCGACCACTTCCTCGTAGGATTCCAGCTTGCCCAGCAGGTAGATGGCCAGCAGGCCGACCACCAGCAGCAGGCTCGCTCCGAGGGCGAAACCGACACGCCGGCTCATACGGACTGCTCCGTGCCGAACAGGTCGCGCCAGCCCTGGCAGAGGTTCGGCCGCAGCGCCTCGGCAGGCGTGCGATGGCCGTAGGCCAGCGCCTGCCAGTGCAGGGTCAGCAGGCGGCTGTAGGCTTCCAGTTCCTGCTGCTGGAGCGCGACGACCAGTTGCAGCACTTCGCCTTCGGTATGCGACTGCTTCAAGGGCAGGCGGTGTTGATGCAGCAGGCGGCTGAGCAGGGCGCGATAGAGCAGGCCGAGGGCGGCACGTGGCTGCTCGGCCCAGAGGCGTTCGGCCTCGCTAGCGACATCGTCGGGCAGGCTCTCCGGGGCCAGTTCCAGGCCGAACAGCTGCCTCGGCACCTCCACCTTGCGGCGGCTGGGCAGGCCCAGGCGTTCACCGAAGGCCTGCAGCCATTCGCGGTAGCGCCACAGGATGTAGGCCAGCAGGCCCGCCAGGGCAGCCCACAGCAGCACTTCGAATACCTGCGCGACGATATCCAGGCTCTTCCACCATTCGCTCAGCTTGAACAGGTTCTCGATCATCTGCAGCAGGGCTTTCGCGTCTTCCGGGTCGGCCTCCTCGGCGGACTTCTCCTCACCCAGGCGCCAGCGGGTGACGGTCTCGCGATGCTGGAACGGCGGTTCGTCGAGCAGCGCTTCGATGTCGTCGCGAGCCGCCTGGCTGGTCAGCGGCTGGTGCAGCAGGCGTGGCGCGTCGGGGCCCTGGGCATCGACCGTTTCGCTGGCGGCGGGCGGCGTGTCGGCCCAGGCGTTGCCCGGCAGTTGCGTCAGCAGCAGCGCGCAACCCAGCAGCACGGCATAGGCGCTGCCGGTCAGGCGCTGGCGCAGGCGGCGGAAGGTCAGTTCGATGTCCCAGGCTTCCAATGCCGTGCGGCGATTGAGGTAGAGGGTGAAACCACAGGCCACGTACACCGGCTCCCAGACGATCAGCAGCAGGACATAGAGCAGGTTGGAGAGGTGTTCGAGCCACAGCCACTCACCGCTGCTGGCGGCGATGACGCTTTCCCAGCTCCAGTTCAGCTCCACCTGCTGCGGCAGCATCATGTAGAACAGCACGATCAGCCCCATCCACAGGGCAAGCTCCAGGTGCATGCCGACCAGGGTCAGCCAGGTGGCCGCGGCGCTGTCGCGCTGGCCAAGAACCACCAGACGCTGGCCGCGCGCCTTGCCGGACAGCCCTTCGAGTTGCAGCACCGGCAGGTCGAAGCTGCGCGTCGGGCTCAGCCGGCGCCAGGTCAGGCTGGCCAGCAGTTGCGGGCGCAGCAGTCCGGGCAGGGCGCGCAGGGCCTGTTTCAGCGAGGGGGTATTGCCGAACAGAGCGTGCGAGAGGATGTACAGCGGCAGGCGCTCATAGGCGGGCTTGAGCCACCAGAACAGAAATACCGCCCAGCCCGGGTACTGCCACAGCACGGCGCAGAGCAGGGCGAACAGGGGCAGGGTGACCAGCGCCCAACTGGCCATCAGCAGGCCGGCGTGGCGGCGCGCGAGCAGCACGCCGAGGTCCATGGCCTCCCAGGCGCTGCGCGGGCGAATGGCGACGCTGGCTTCAGTCAGGCGCATGCTGTCTCCGTCCGCCCAGCAGCAGGTAACTCAGCACCAGCAGCCACAGGCCGCTGCCGACGGCGTACTTGATGTCGGGGCTGGCGAAGGTGGTGGACGACCAGAAGGCCTCGATGAAGGCGGCCACCAGGAGAAACAGGATCACCCCGCAGACCAGCTGTATCGCCTTGCCGGCCGCCAGGCGAAGTGCCTCGCCACGGGGCAGGCGCCCGGGGGCCAGCAGGGCCCAGCCGAGCTTGAGGCCGGCGGCTCCGGCCAGGGCGATGGCGGTCAGCTCGAACGCGCCATGACCGATGACGAACGACCAGAACGGCTCGCCGTAGCCGATACGGGTCAGGTGGCCGGCCACGCCGCCGATCATCAGGCCGTTGAAGAGCAGGAAGAACAGGCTGCCCAGGCCAAGCAGCAGGCCGCTGGCGAAGGTCTGAAAGGCGATGCCGATGTTGTTCATGATGTAGAAGCCGAACATCATCCAGTCGTCGCCGGAGCCACGCTCGCTGAAGCGGCCGAGGCGACGTGCATCGGGGTCGTACATGTGTTCCATGTTGCTGACCTGGTCGGGGCTGACCAGGCTGTAGATCAGCTCCGGGTAGAGGTAGGTCAGCAGCCCCATCAGCCCCAGGCTGCCGAAGAACAGCAGGCTGGCCACGCACACGCTGCGCCATTCGCTGCGTACCAGGCGCGGAAAGCCGCCGAACAGGAAGCGGATGATCTGCGCGCCCAGGTGGCTGCGGTGGCGATAGAACTGCTGGTGGCCGCGCATGGCCAGTTGCTGCAACTGATCGATCAGGTGGCTGCTGTAGCCACGCGCCTGGGCCAGGGCCAGGTGCTGGCAGAGCTGCCGGTAGTCGGCGGCGAAGCGGGTGCAGGCCTGAGCCTCGGCCTTGCCACGCTCGAGCGCGTCGAGCTGGTCGGCGAAAGCCTCCCAGTCGCTCTGGTGGCGGTTCTCGAACAGGCTCTGTTTCATGGCGCGCTCCCCAGCAAGCCACGGGCGATGCCATTCAACTGCGGCTCCGCCTGCTCGGCGGGCACCTGCAACGGTTCGGCCAGCAGCGTCGCGAGTTCGGCCCGGCGTGCCGCGGACAACTGCTCGCCACGCTCGGCAAAGCCGAGCAGTGCACGTTGCTCGTTGAGCGTCAGCGGGAACGGTGCCGGCAGCGGCTCCACATCGGGCAGCTGCGGCTTGTTCAGCGGCGCGTCACGGTAGACCACCAGGGTGCCGGCGGCGATGTCGCCGAGACGCTTGAAGGCCGGGTGATTCAGGCAGCTGAGAATGCCCAGGGTGTAGCCGAACGGCAGCAGGTCGACGAAGCGCAGCAGGTTGCGGGTCAGCGAGGCGGCCCAGCCGATCGGCGTGCCGTCATCGTGTACCACGCGCAGACCGAACATCTGCTTGCCGGGCGAGCGGCCCTGGTTGAGCACCTCGAACAGCACCATGTACCACCAGGTGACCAGGAACAGCAGGATGGTGCCCAGGCCCATGCCGAACTGGCCGAGCAGCCCCAGCACGATGAAGGTCACGCCCAGGATCAGGCCGCGGATGGCCAGGTCGATGGCGAATGCCAGGGCGCGAGGCACCAGCCCGGCCGGACGCAGATGCAGATCGATGCCTTCCGGCGTTTCGACCTGATAGCGGGTGTCCAGGGGAGGCTGGTCAGTCGGAAGGCTTGCGCTTGAGCGTAAGGGCATCGGCGGAGGGTATCAGGGAAAGCCCGATGCTAGCGAGCAGCGGGCCACGAACGCAACCGGACCCGCATGGCGGGTCCGGGGCATCGATTTACTGCGCGGCAGGCAGCACGCCGAAAATGGTGCGGTACAGCACGCCCATGGCGACCACCATCAGCGGGATGCTCCAGATCAGGCCGATGCCCAGCGGGATGGCGCTGACCATGACGATCAGGCCGAGCACGATGAACAGGCCGAAGACCTTGAACCAGTGCTGCGTGATGGCCTTGCGCGAGGTTTCCAGCGCTTGCCACGGGGACAGGCCACGCTCGACCACCAGCGGGATCGCCAGCAGGTAGGCTACCGCCAGGTAGATGCCCGGGATCAGCAGCAGGAACATGCCGAGGTAGATCATCAGCATCATCACCACGGCGGTGATGATCAGCGGCACGGTACGGCCGAAGTGGCTGAAGATTTCGTTGAAGCTCAGCGGCTGGTCGGCGGCGCGGCGGATGCCGACCATGTTGATTCCGGCCATGAACGGATAGGCCAGCGCCGAGGCCAGCAGCGAGATGAGGATTTCGCCGACGATCATCACCAGCATGTTCTCGCTCAGGGCGGTGAAGATGCCGACCACGCCACCGAGGATGAAGGTCGCTGCCAGCAGGACCACGTAGAACACCACGAAGCCGCCGATGATGATGCCCTTGGTGCCTTTGACCCGGTTCCAGGATTCGCTCAGCAGGTCGCCGATGCTGAAGTCGTAACCGCGCGCCAGCGCCTCTTCGATGCTTGGCGTACCACCCTGGGTGGATGGCTGCAGGTCACTGGCCGGAGCGGCATAGGGATTGGGGGTGGTTGCTTCACTCATGTCAGCATCCTTGTCGTTGAGTGGGAAGGGGGCGGTAATCCTAGTGGCAAGGGCGCGCGCCTTACAAGAGGTAGGCGCACGCGGATGCGATGGCTGTGCGCTGGTTCATGCTTCGCCCGGCTCGGTGCGCCCGGACGCGAATGGTAGACTCCCGGCACATTTGCCTCGGAGGGAAGCCGCCCATGACTGCCAGCATCTTCTGGTACGACTACGAAACCACCGGGATCAATCCGCGTTGCGACCGCCCGTTGCAGGTGGCGGGCATTCGTACCGATGAAGCACTCAACGAGATCGGCGAACCGCTGAACATCTACTGTCGGCCCAGCGATGACATCCTGCCGCATCCGGCGGCCTGCCTGGTCACCGGCATCGATCCGCAACGCCTGCAGCAGCTGGGGCTCGACGAAGGCGAGTTCATGACGCGGGTGCATGCCGCGCTCGCGGCGCCGGGCACCTGTGGCGCCGGCTACAACAGCCTGCGCTTCGACGACGAGGTGACGCGCTACAGCCTCTACCGCAACTTCTTCGACCCCTATGCGCGGGAGTGGCAGAGTGGCAACAGCCGCTGGGACCTGATCGATCTGGTGCGCACCGCCTATGCGCTGCGCCCCGAGGGGATCGAGTGGCCGGAGGAGGCCGGGCGCGTATCGCTCAAGCTGGAGAGGCTGACCCAGGCCAACGGCATCGACCATGGCCAGGCCCACGACGCGCTCTCCGACGTGCGCGCGACCATCGGCCTGGCGCGCCTGCTGCGCGAGCGCCAGCCACGGCTGTATGACTTCCTGTACCAGTTGCGCAGCAAGCAGCGGGTGCTGGATCAGGTGCGCCTGTTGCAGCCGCTGGTGCATGTCTCCGGGCGTTTTTCCGCCGCGCGTCACTACCTGGCGCCGGTGCTGCCGCTGGCCTGGCACCCGCGCAACCGCAACGCGCTGATCGTCTGCGACCTGCAGGCCGACCCTGCACCCTTGCTCGAGCTGGACGCCGATACGCTGCGCGAGCGCCTGTACACGCGCCGTGAGGACCTGGCAGAGGGTGAGGCGCCGGTGCCCTTGAAGTTGTTGCACATCAACCGCTGTCCGGTGGTGGCGCCGCTGTCGGTACTGCGTGAGTCGGACCGGCAGCGGCTGCAGCTGGACTGGCCCGCCTGCGAGCGTAACGTGCAGACATTGAAGGACACACAGGCGTCCTGGCAGGCGAAACTTGCCGATGTCTATCGCGAAGAAGCCTTTGCCGGCAGTTCCGATCCTGAACAACAGCTGTACGATGGCTTCATTGGCGACCGTGATCGTCGTTTGTGCGAACAGGTGCGTAATGCATCGCCCGAGGCACTGGCCAGCGATAAATGGCCATTCGACGATATACGCCTGCCGGAACTGCTGTTTCGTTATCGCGCGCGCAACTTCCCCGGCAGCCTGAGTTCCGCCGAACAGCAGCGTTGGCTGGAGTTCTGCAGGCAGCGTCTGAACGATCCACAATTCGGTGCCCCCAATACCCTGGCGCAGTTTCACGCCGCGCTCGAACAGCTGAGTCAAGATTGCAATGCGCAGCAACTGCAACTTCTGCAGCAGTGGCATGCTCATGCGCAGGCGGTGCAGGCGCGCCTGGCGTGAGGCCATGCAAGTGCCTGGGAGCTGTTGAAGCGGGGCGCCAGTTGTCGGCTGGCAGCGGGGCGGTTTATTGCGCGGAGGTATACGCGGTGGCTGTGCCGGCGCTCATGTTGCGGGAACTTTTCGCCGGTCGGCGATAATTGCCTGAAGCTGTTTGCCCGGTCAGTTTCTACAAACGGACGGCAATAAAAAACGCCAGCATGGCTGGCGTTTTGCGCTGGGGGAAAGCATCAACCCAGCAGGGTGGCCCAACCTTCCACGACGTCAGCGCCCCACTTGGCTTTCCACTCTTTCAGGGTCTTGTGGTTGCCGCCTTTGGTTTCGATCACTTCGCCGCTGTGCGGGTTCTTGTACTGCTTGACCTTGCGCGCACGCTTGGTGGCTACAGGTTTGGCCGCACGCGTGCTCTTGCCAACTTTGGCTTCCGGGTCGAGCAGGGCAATGATGTCGCGCAGCGACTTCTGGTATTCGCCCATCAGGGTGCGCAGCTTGCCTTCGAACTCCAGCTCTTTCTTCAGCTTGTCGTCTTGCGACATGTTCTTCAGGCGTTCTTGCAGCTCTTTGATGTTTTCTTCGATGTTGCGGTATTCGTTGATCAGCGACATGGGCATTACCTTGGCGTGAATTATCTGTAAGGGTCAACAGTGAGTGAATAATAGGCGTGCACTTATAGCAAGTAAACAGCGGGGGGTGAAATAACCGAGTTGTGCTGAAACTTCCCGTGTCGTCGCGCTTAGTTCAGTTTGCCTATTTCCGGAGTTTTCCAAGTTTCCCGCTTGGCAGTGCGCCGATTCTTGCGCGCTTGCAGCGCCTGTATTCAATGCGCCGTCAGCCGCGCTGCTACTGCAGTTTTTCAGGCTTGCCGTTAGAATGGCCGCCTTTTGCGCCGTCCTTGGGGTTTTAGTTATGCGTACCTTCAGATTGATCATTTCCTGCCCTGACCGCGTCGGCATCGTTGCCAAAGTCAGTAATTTCCTCGCGACCTACAACGGCTGGATTACCGAAGCGAGCCATCACTCCGATACGCAGAGTGGCTGGTTCTTCATGCGCCACGAGATTCGTGCCGACTCCCTGCCGTTCGACCTGGAGGGTTTCAAGCAGGCCTTCGCGCCCATCGCACGCGAGTTCTCCATGGAGTGGCGTGTCACCGATTCGGCGCAGAAGAAGCGCGTGGTGCTGATGGCCAGCCGCGAATCGCATTGCCTGGCCGACCTGCTGCACCGTTGGCACAGCAACGAGCTGGATTGCGACATCCCCTGCGTGATCGCCAACCATGACGACCTGCGTAGCATGGTCGAGTGGCACGGCATTCCCTATTTCCATGTGCCGGTCGATGCCAGGGACAAGGCGCCGGCCTTCGCCGAGGTTGAGCGTCTGGTCAAGGAGCATCAGGCCGACGTCATCGTCCTGGCGCGCTACATGCAGATCCTGCCGCCGGCACTGTGCACCGAGTACGCGCAGCGCGTGATCAACATCCACCACAGCTTCCTGCCGTCCTTCGTCGGCGCCAAACCCTACCACCAGGCCTCGCTGCGTGGCGTGAAGCTGATCGGCGCGACGTCCCACTACGTGACCGAAGAACTGGATGCCGGGCCGATCATCGAGCAGGACGTCGTGCGCGTCAGCCACCGCGACGATATCGAGGAAATGGTGCGTCTGGGCAAGGACGTGGAGAAGATGGTGCTGTCGCGTGGGCTACGCTATCACTTGGAAGACCGAGTGCTGGTTCACGACAACAAGACGGTGGTTTTCGACTGATCTTGGCGCATGGGCCGGCCCGGTGCATGTCAGAGGAGAACGGCCATGCTCAAGTCCATCAAGGTTCGTGACTATATGACTCGGCGGCTGGTGACCTTCAGGTCGGATACCGATCTGTTCACCGCCATCAACCGGCTGCTGGAGCACCGTATTTCCGGGGCGCCGGTGGTCGATTCGCAAGGGCACCTGATCGGGCTGTTGTCGGAGAGCGACTGCCTGCGTGGCATCCTCTCCGGCGCCTATTACGAAGCCATCGGCGGCACCGTCAGCTCGTACATGACCACCCAGGTCGAGACGGTGACCCCCGAGGCGGACATCATCGAGTTGTCGGAGCGTTTCCTGCGCGGGCGGCGTCGGCGCATGCCGGTGATCGAGGACGGTCGCCTGGTCGGACAGATCAGCCGGCACGACGTGCTCAGGGCGGTCAAGGAATTCGCCCAGCATGAACGCGGTGCCGGCGAGGGGAGTGGCAATGAGCGATCCGTTGGATAAGGCCACGTCCAAGGCGCCGCCGACGCTCGGTGAAGGCTGCGTGCGGCGCTACGACCCGGATGCACTCGGCGACGAGGATGGCACCGATTTCCCCGACGCTGCGGAGCTCTGGCGGCAGCTGCAGGAGCAGCAGGAACGAACCTCCGGGCAGGAATGAAGAAAGGGCGCCACGGCGCCCTTTCTCATGAGCCAGATGTGCCTCAGATGCGGAAGCTGTCGACCAGGTGCTTGAGGCGCACAGCCTGCTGCTCCAGGTCGCCGCAGGCACGCAGGGTGGCCTGGAGGTTCTCCACGCCCTCCTGGTTGAGGGTGTTGATTTCGATGATGTCCATGTTCAGCGACTCGATCACCGAGGTCTGTTCCTCCGTGGCGGTGGCCACCGACTGGTTCATGCCATCGATCTCGCCGATGCGCGCGGTGACCGTGCCCAGCCGTTCGCCGGCCTGGTTGGCGATTTCCACGCTGTCTTCGCTGTAGCGCTGGCTCTCGGTCATGGTGGTGACCGATTCGCGTGAGCCGACCTGCAGCTCTTCGATCATCTTCTCGATTTCCTGCGCCGACTCCTGGGTGCGGTGCGCCAGGTTGCGCACCTCGTCCGCCACCACCGCGAAGCCGCGACCGGCCTCGCCTGCGCGAGCGGCCTCGATCGCCGCGTTGAGGGCGAGCAGGTTGGTCTGCTGGGAAATGCTCTTGATCACCTCAAGAATCTGGCCGATGTCCACGGTCTTGCTGTTGAGCATCTCGATCTTGGCGCAGGCGTCGCTGATCTTGTCCGACAGCTCGCTCATCGAGCGGATCGCCTGTTGCACCACCTTGCCGCCGTCCTCGGCCTGGTGACGGGCATCGGACGCCTGGTTGGAGGCGTCCGCGGCGTTGCGCGCGATCTCCTGGGCGGCGGCGCCGAGCTGGTTGATCGCCGCCGCGACGCTGTTGGTGCGGCTGGCCTGTTCATCGGAGTTGGCCATCGACGAGTTGGAGGCATTGACCACCAGCTTGGCCACTTCGTTGACCTGCACGGTGGCCGACGACACCTCGCGGATCGACGAGTGGATACGTTCGACGAAGCGGTTAAAGGAGCTGGCCAGGGCACCGAATTCATCACCGGATTCGATGTCGAGGCGCTTGGTCAGGTCACCCTCGCCCTGGGCGATGTCCTCCATGGCCTTGCCCATGGTGATCAGCGGTCGCATCAGCACGCGAATGAGCAGGCCCAGCAGGCCGATGATCAGCACCACGGCGATGATCGTGACGATGATCGCCGAGGCACGGAACTCGGTGAGCATCGAGTAGGCCTTGGCCTTGTCCACGGACAGGCCGATGTGCCAGCTGACCGAGGGCAGCCCCTTGACCGGCGTGAAGGTCAGGATGCGCTCGCTGCCGTCCAGCGTGGCTTCGCTGAAGGCGTTGCTGATCACGGGGGTGTTCTGTGGATAGACGTCCTTGAGGTTCTTCATCACCAGGCTCTTGTCCGGGTGCACGAGAATCTCGCCGTCGGAGCTGACCAGGAAGGCATAGCCGATGCCGTCGAAGTCCAGCGCGTTGATGATGTCGACCAGGGTCTGCAGGCTCAGGTCGCCGCCCACCACGCCTGCCGACTGCGCTGGCGTGGCGATGGTGATGATCAGCTCGCTGGTCGCGGCGTCGACGTAGGGCTCGGTCAGGGTGGTGCCGCCAGCGGCCTTGGCGTCCTTGTACCAGGGGCGCACGCGAGGGTCGTAGTCGGCGGGCATTTCCTCGTCGGGGCGCATGGTGAACTCGCCGTTCTCGGTGCCGAGGTAGGTGAAGGCGAAGGACGAGGTCAGGGCCTTCTGCTCCAGCAGCTTGGTCACGCGCTCCGGCGAGCTGTCGTTGCTGATCGACTGCGCGGCACTTTCCACCAGCAGGATGCGCCCGGACAGCCAGTTCTGGATGTTGCTGGCCGTGACGTCGCCCATTTCATGCAGGTAGTTTTCCAGGTCGTCGCGAATGGCGTTGCGCTGCAGGTAGTCGTTGTAGAGGGTGAACAGGGAAAAGGCGACGATCACCACCAACGACGCGGCGAGCAGGATCTTGTGGCTGAACTGCAGGTTTTTAGTCATATCGTCTTGCTTCCGGAGGCCTCTGGAACCAGTCTTGTATTCCACCGCGGCACAATGCGCTGCGCCGCGTAGCTGCCGTGGCACGAGCGCGCCGCTGTTGCTTTCAAGCCTGTATCGTCATAGTTGCAGTAAAGCTTTAACCCAGGGGATGGCAAGATGCCTTTGAATTCGCAGTTCGTATTGGGGGCGGGTAGCGACGGTCAGGCCGTCGGCCAGCCGTTGCGTCTGGCCAACCGTCACGGCCTGATCGCCGGGGCGACCGGTACCGGCAAGACCGTGACCTTGCAACGCCTGATCGAGACCTTCAGTGATGCCGGCGTGGCGGTGTTCGCCGCGGACGTCAAGGGTGACCTCTGCGGTCTCGGCGCCGCTGGCACGCCGCAGGGCAAGGTCGCCGAACGCATCGCCAGCATGCCGTGGCTGAATCACCAGCCGCAGGCGTACCCCGTGACCCTGTGGGATGTGCATGGTCGCAGCGGTCACCCGTTGCGCACCACGCTCAGCGAGATGGGCCCGCTGTTGCTGAGCGCCCTGCTGGAGCTGACCGACAGTCAGCAGGCCGCCCTGTATGCGGCGTTCAAGGTGGCGGATCGCGAAGGCCTGCTGCTGCTCGACATGAAGGACCTGAAGGCGCTGCTCGGCCATCTCAAGGACAACCCGGCGGTGCTCGGCGAGGATGCCGCGCTGTTCACCAGCACCTCGGCGCAGGCGCTGTTGCGCCGCCTGGCGGGCCTGGAGCAGCAGGGCGCCGAAGCCCTGTTCGGCGAGCCGGCCCTGCAACTGGAGGATCTCCTGCATCCGGATCGTGACGGCCGTGGCCGCATCCATCTGCTCGATGCCAGTCGCCTGGTGCACGAGGCGCCGAAGGTCTACGCGACCTTCCTGCTCTGGCTGCTGGCCGAGCTGTTCGAGCAGTTGCCGGAACGGGGCGACGCCGACAAGCCGGTACTGGCGCTGTTCTTCGACGAAGCGCATCTGCTCTTCGAGGGCACGCCGAAGGCGCTGCAGGAGCGTCTGGAGCAGGTGGTGCGACTGATCCGTTCGAAAGGCGTCGGGGTGTATTTCGTCACCCAGTCGCCCAGCGACCTGCCCGATGACGTGCTGGCCCAGCTCGGCCTGCGTATCCAGCATGGCCTGCGGGCGTTCACCACCAAGGAACAGAAGGCGCTGCGCGCGGTTGCCGACGGCTTTCGCCCCAATCCGGCGTTCGACAGCCTGAGCGTGCTCACCGAACTGGGGATCGGCGAGGCGCTGGTCGGCACGCTGGAGGACAAGGGCACGCCGGCCATGGTGCAGCGCGTGGCCATCGCGCCGCCGCAGTCACGCATCGGGCCGCTGAGCGAGGCCGAGCGCGCGGCGCTGGTGCGCCAGTCGCCGTTGGCAGGGCGCTACGACAAGCCCATCGACCGCGAGTCGGCCTACGAGCTGCTGACCGCCCGTGCCGAAGCGCGCCAGGAGGCGCCGGCCAAGACCGCGCAGAAGCCGCAGAAGGCCGAGCCCGGGCTGGGCGACATGGCCGGCGAGCTGATTGGCAGTGCGATGAAGAGCGCGCTGCGCCAGGCCGCCAACCAGATTGGCCGGCAGCTGGTGCGTGGACTCATGGGGTCGCTGCTCGGCAGCAAGAAGCGCTGAGCGGAAGGGCGCTAGCCGGCGGCTTCGTCGGCGGCGTCCTGCTTGTCCTGGCGTTCCTTCTCGATCTTCTCGATTTCTTTGTCGAAGGCCTGGTCGAGCAGGCTGGGTTTCTTGCGCCAGGGTTTGCGGTCGGGGTCCGGTTGAGCAGCGTAGGTGATGACCTCACCGCCGTATACATCCTTGTAACGCTGCGCCTGGCGCTCTAGTTCTGCGCGCAGTTCGTCTTTCGTCACGGGGTTTACCTGTAGGTTCCTGATCGATCCAGATGACGCGCGCAATATCAGGTCGATCAGTTTCGGCCTGGCGTGCATGGAAAGTTCGCGTCGACTGGCGGGGGAGCGTGCAATGCGGCATGACATGCCGGCATCGTTCTCCTGTCTCGGTTGTTACGAGTATCTGTAACTATTCGTCGAGAAAAGTTGCGTGGTGCAACGGAGGCGTATTATCGCCGACGTCCGATGAATGTCCAGTGATCAGTTGGCCAGCGCCTGGTAGTGCAGGGTGACAGTCAACCGGCAAGTTTGCCCGGGTTGCAGCAAGTGCAGCCCCGGACGCCCCGGCAGATGGTGGGCGTTGACCGGGTGGCTGACCGGCTCGAAACAGAAGAAGGGCTGGTCCTGCGGGCAGAACAATAGAAATACTTCCGCGCCCTGTGCTTCGCAGAGAAGTTGGTAGTCGCCATCGTGCTGAATGATTCGCGCATGACCGGGCCACCCGCTGAAGGCATGGTCGACAACTTGCGCCGGTAATGCAGCGGGGGCGTCGAAGTTCCAGACTTCGGGCAACTCGATCCAGCGACTGGACAACTTGTTTTCATCACTTAACCAGACACCGCTGGCTTGCACCTGCAACTGTGTGTGGGCGTTGCGTGGCAGGTAGGGATGCAGGCCGAGGCCATACCAGGTGGGCTGGCTCCCCGCATGAGTGGCTTGCAGGCTCAGCTGCAGGCGCCCCGCATCGAGCCGCACCTGCAGATCCGCGTGGTAGGGGAAGGGGTGCTGGCTGTGCAGCTGCAGCCGGGCGCTGTCCGATGTCACGTTGACCACCTGCCAGGGCTGCTGCCAGGCACTGCCGTGTATGGGCAGTGCCTCATGCTCGGTATTGGCCACGAGCGCCTGCCAGCCAGCCGGGGTGTCGAAGCCGCCGCCGCCGATGCGGTTGGACCATGGTAGCAACGGGTAGCAGGCCAGGCGTCTGGGATTGCCGGCGGCCAGCGCGAGGTCGTCGCTGTGGCGCAGCAGCGGGCGGCCATCGCTGCGCCGACTCCAGTTGACCAGGCTGGCGCCCAGCTCCGGGGCCAGGGTCAACTGGGTGAGATCGTCGCCTAACGTCAGCAAGGTCGTCGCCATGTGCCGCCCCTGAGCCTGGATTTGTCGGGAATTCATAGTGTCATCGTACAACCGCTGGGCTATCATTGCCGCACAGTATCAAGTCGAGAGCTCATCCATCATGGAAATGCACAACGCTCAACCTCGTGCTCGTCGCAAGCACCGCAGCCTGGCCCAGGAGCTGGTGGCGGAGCTGTCGCAGCGCATTCGTGACGGCCAGATCAAGCGTGGTGAGAAGTTGCCCACCGAGTCGGCCATCATGGAAGAACAGGGTGTCAGCCGTACCGTGGTACGCGAGGCCCTGTCGCGTCTGCAGGCCGCCGGGCTGGTGGAGACGCGCCACGGGATCGGCACCTTCGTGCTCGATACCCCCAGCGCCAGTGGTTTTCGTATCGACCCGGCGACCATCGTCACGCTGCGTGACGTGCTGGCCATTCTCGAGCTGCGCATCAGCCTCGAAGTGGAGTCCGCCGGGATGGCGGCGCAGCGGCGCAGCGATGCCCAGCTGAAAGCCATTCGCGAGGCGTTGGATGCCATCAACGAGAGCGTGGCGCATGCCAGTGACGCGGTCTCCTCGGATTTCCAGTTCCACCTGAGCATCGCCGAGGCCACGGGCAACCGTTACTTCACCGATATCCTCAGCCACCTGGGGACCAGCATCATCCCGCGTACCCGGGTCAATTCCGCCAGCCTGGCGCGTGACGATCAGACCCACTACATGGCGCGCCTGGAGCGTGAGCACGAGCAGATCTTCGAGGCCATCGCCCGCCAGGATGCCGAGGCCGCGCGGGCGGCGATGCGCCTGCACCTGACCAACAGCCGTGAGCGCCTGCGGCAGGCGCACGAGGCGGCCGAGGCCGAAGCGCTGCACGGCTGATTCGGTGGCGGTGCGCGTGCTGTCCATGCGCGTCGCCTAGCGGCGGTAGGCCAGGGCGATGATGCCGCCGACCACGATCAGACCGCCGAGCACCTGCAGGGCGCCGAGCAGCTGGCCGAGGATTAGCCAGCCGAACAGCATGCCGGCGACCGGCTCCATGTTCATCACCGGTGCATTACGCGCGATATCCAGGCGCGGCATGAGGATGAACAGCAGCGAGAACGCCGTTCCGTAGAGCGTCACCAGCACGCCCAGGGCGATCCAGCCGGCGAGTGCGTTGGGCAGGCCCACGCCACCGGGCAGGGCGCCGCTGGCGCCGACCATGGCCGAGAGGCTGAACACCACCGCCATGGTCAGCATGCTGCGGACCCGGCCGGGCATGGCCGAGAGGCGGTGCTCGGTGACCCACAGTGCCACGGCGAAGACGCCGGCGGCGGTCAGGCTGAACAGCACACCCTCGACCCAGCGCTCGTCGATGGCCCCCTGGCTGGCCAGGCGCGCTGGTACATCCAGCACCAGCATCAGGCCGATCAGGATCACGCCCATGATCACCGCGGCCCGGCGGGTTGGTGCCGGGCCGCCGAGTATCCAGGTCAGCAGGGCGAGCAGGATCGGCGACAGGTTGACCACCAGCAGGGCCAGGCCGACCGGAATGCGCGCCACCGCCGAATAGATGCAGAAGCTCTGCACCGCGATCAGCGTGCCCAGCAGCAGTTGCCAGCCCCAGGTCTCGCGCTTCAGGCGCAGCGAGTCGCGCTGCCAGAGCACCAGCGCACTGAGCACCAGCAGGGTCACCCCGGAGCGGCAGAGGATCGCCAGCAGCAGGCCGGCTTCATGGTCGAAGGCGATGCGTGCGGCGATGTGGTTGCCGGCGAACGAGCAGGCCAGCGTCGCGAGAATCAGGGCGGCGATGTGCCGGGGGAAGAGGGCGGCAGACATGGCGGAGCGAAATGTCCTCATACAGCAAGGAGCCGCCCGGAAGGCGGCTCGGGATGGATCGACGACCTGCAGCCGATGACTTACAGCACCACGCTGGGCAGCCAGAGGGAGATGGCAGGGATGTAGGTCACGGCCATCAGTACCGCGAACAGCGCGATGTAGAACGGCAGCAGAGCCTTCACGGTGTTCTCGATGCTGACCTTGCCGATGGCGGCACCGACGAAGAGTACCGCACCTACCGGTGGTGTGATCAGACCGATGCCCAGATTGACCAGCATGATCATGCCGAAGTGCACCGGGTCGACGCCGAACGAGGTGACCACGGGCAGCAGGATCGGGGTGAGGATCAGGATCAGCGGGGCCATGTCCATCAGGGTGCCGAGCACCAGCAGCATGAAGTTCACGCACATCAGGATCACGTAGCGGTTGTCCGACAGGGTCAGGAACGCGGTGGTGATCTTCGACGGAATCTGCATCAGCGTCATGATGTAGCCGAAGCTGGCGGCGAAGGCGATGAGGATCATCACGATCGACAGGGTGCGCACCGTGCGGTGCAGCATCTTCGGCAGCTCGCTCCACTTGTAGTCGCGGTAGATGAACATGGTCACGAAGAAGGCCCAGACCACCGCCACGGCTGCCGACTCGGTGGCGGTGAACACGCCGCTGAGGATGCCGCCGAGGATGATCACCATGGTCATCAGGCCCCACAGCGCTTCCACGCAGATCTGCAGCGCCTGGCGCAGCGGGATCACTTCGCCCTTGGGGTAGTTGCGCTTTCTGGCGAACAGCAGGCAGAGCGTGGCCATGGTGGCGCTGAGCAGCAGGCCGGGGCCGATGCCGGCGACGAACAGCGCGGCGATCGACACCGTGCCACCGGCGGCCAGCGAGTAGATCACCGAGTTGTGGCTGGGCGGGGTCAGCAGCGCCTGCACCGAACCGGAGACGGTGACGGCGGTGGAGAACTCGCGCGGATAGCCTTTCTTCTCCATTTCCGGGATCAGCACCGAGCCGACCGAGGCGGTATCGGCCAGCGACGAGCCGGAGATGGCGCCGAAGAAGGTCGAGGCGGTGATGTTGACCAGCGACAGGCCGCCGCGGACGAAGCCCACCAGAACCCCGGCGAACGCCACCAGGCGCCGCGCCATGCCGCCTTCGGCCATGATCGCGCCGGCCAGGACGAAGAAGGGGATGGCCAGCAGGGAGAATTTGTTCACGCCGCCGGCGATCTGGATCATCACGGCGTGCAGCGGAATCTCGATCCACCAGGCGCCGATCAGGGTCGCCAGGCCAAGGGCGTAGGCGACCGGGACGCGCAGCAGGATCAGGGCGATGAAGCTGCCCAGCAGGATGGCGGCATCCATTACACGGACTCCTTGGAATCTTCGCAGTTCTCGTAATCGACGACGCGGCGCTTGTGCTGATCGCCGTAGAGCAGTTGTTCGATGACGAACAGCAGGGTGACGAAGCCGCCCAGCGGAATCGGCGCGTAGCTGATGCCGACGCGCATCCAGGTCAGCGTGCTGAGGTACTGATTCCAGGTGGCGACGCACAGCTTGTAGCCCCAGATCAGCATGAACAGGCTGATGGCACCCATGGCCAGGCGCACGAACAGGGTGAGAAAGGGTTGCGCCATGTCCGGCAGGCGATCGCTCAGCACCTGTACCGCCATGTGTGCGCCGGCACGGTAGCTGGCGGCGGCGCCGATGAAGGTGAACAGCACCATCAGCAGGATGGCCACAGGCTCGGGCCAGCCGAGGCCCTGGCCGAGTGCGTAGCGGCTGAACACGCCCCAGGGGATGATCAGGGCCATGATCACGATCGCCAGCCCGGCGGTCGCGATACAGGCACGGTAGATGGCGTCGTTGACGCCCAGAACCAGGTTTTTCATGAGACTTCACCGGTGACGCGACGTGGCCGGGGCGCACGCCGCGTGCTGCGCGTGGATTACTGAACGGCTTCGATGCGCTTGATCAGGTCGGCGAACTGCGCGCCGTACTTCTCACGGACCGGGGCGGTGGCGTCGTAGAACGGCTTGGTGTCGACCTCGATGTACTCGACGCCCTCGGCCTTGAGCTTCTCGTCGCTGGCCTTTTCCTTGGCGACCCACAGCTCGCGCTCTTCCAGCTGCGCTTCCTTGGCCAGCTTCTTGACCAGCGCCTGCTGCTCCGGCGTCAGCTTGTTCCAGGTGGTCTTGGACATCAGCAGCGGCTCGGGGAGGATCAGGTGGTGGGTCTGGGTGTAGTACTTGGCCGCGCGGAAGTGGTTGTGTTCGAGCAGGGTCGGCGAGTTGTTCTCGGCACCGTCGATCACGCCGCTCTGCAGGGCGCTGAAGATTTCCCCGGTGTCCATGGCGATGCCGTTGGCGCCCATGGCGTTGAGGGTGTCGATGAACAGCGGGTTGCCGATCACGCGGATCTTCATGCCCTTGAGGTCTTCCAGCTTGCGCACCGGCTTCTTGGTGTAGAGGCTGCGGCTGCCGGCTTCCATCCACGCCAGGCCGACCATGTTGAAGTCGGAGTTGGTGATGGCATCGAGGATTTCCTGGCCAATCTCGCCGTCGATCACCTTGCGCATGTGCGCGATGTCGCGGAACACGAAGGGCATGTTGAAGACGTTGGTGGCGGGGACGACCGGGCCGACCGAGCCGAGGCTGACGCGGGTCAGCTGCACGGCGCCGATCTGGGTCTGCTCGATCACTTCCTTCTCCGAACCGAGTACGCCGCCAGCGAACATGCGCGACTTGATCTCGCCAGCGGTCGCTACATCCAGCTTCTTGCCGAGGTTGTCCATGGCCACCACGGTCGGGTAGCCGGCCGGGTGGATTTCAGCGATCTTCAGGGTCATCTCGGCCTGGGCGAAGGTGGACAGGCCGAGAGCCAGAGGAAGTGTGGCGAGTAGCAACTTGCGTTTGAGGTTCATGCGGAAAGCTCCGTCTTGTTGTTGTTGGTGAACAGCAGCGCGAGACCGGTGCCACGAGGTGGCCCGGGGTGAATCGGATCAGGGGCGCAAGGCCGGTTCGGCCATGCCGCGCACGCCAGGGCTCAGGGCGAACACACCGCCGGCCAGCGGCTGCTCGGAAACGTCGCCGGCGGGGCGGATCGAGGTGACGAACAGGGTGTCCAGGTGCGGCCCGCCGAAGGCGCACATGGCGGGTTTCTGCACCGGAACCGCGAGCGAGCGGTCCAGGCGGCCGTCGGGGGTGAAGCGATGGACCAGCCCGGCGTCGTTGCCGCAGATCCAGTAGCAACCGTCGACGTCCACCGCCGCGCCGTCCGGGCGGCCGGGGTGGCGCGTCATGTCGATGAACAGGCGGCGGTTGTGTGGTGTGCCGCTGTCCGTGTCGTAGTCGAAGGTCCAGACCGCCTGCACCGTCGGGTGCGAGTCGGACAGGTACATGATCCGGCCATCGGGGCTGAAGGCCAGGCCATTGGGCACGATGAGGTCGTCGAGCCGCTGCTGCAGCTGGCCGTCGTAGCGATACAGCGCGCCGACGCGGGCACCGGCGGCCATGTCCAGCAGCATCGTGCCGGCCCAGAAACGTCCCTGGCGGTCGCAGCGACCGTCGTTGAAGCGCATCTGCGGGCGAGGGTGTTCGACGCGTGCCAGGCACTCGCTGCGGATGCCGCCATCGTCCTGCGGGCGCAGGTGGAAGAGGCCGCTCTGCATGCCGGCGAGCCAGCCACCGGACGGGTGCATGGCCAGGCAGGCGAGCATTTCATCGGCCTGCCAGCTCTGCGTCTGGCCATCGGCCACGGACCAGCGATGCAGCCGGCCTGCGGGAATGTCGACCCAGTACAGTGCCTGTTCCGCGGCGTTCCATACCGGGCTTTCTCCGGTCGCGTTGCGTGCGTCGACAATCAGTTCTGCTGACATGGCCGTGGTGTGCTCTGGTTGTTGTCGGGGCAGGAGCGGGGCGTGCGGGCGTCAGTCGTCGCCGAACGGGCCGGCGGCCACGAAGGCGCCGCCCTGGTAGATGCGCGCGGGGTCGTCGGCGGCTGGCAGCGGTTGCGCCTCGACCTTGTCGCGGAACACTTCGGAGCTGTCCCTGGCCTGGAAGCCGAGGTGGGCGGCGAGGTGGTTGTCCCACCAAACGTCGCGATTGTCCGACATGCCGTAGACCACGGTATGGCCGACGTTGGCCGTGTACAGGCAGCGTTCGATCAGCTGGGTGAGGTCGTCATAGCTCAGCCAGGTGCTCATCATGCGGCGATTGGCCGGCTCGGGAAACGACGAGCCGATGCGGATGCTGACGGTCTCGATGCCGTAGCGGTCGAAGTAGAAGCTGGCCATGTCCTCGCCATAGGACTTGGAGAGGCCGTAGTAGCCGTCCGGGCGCCGCGCCGAGCGGGCGTCGAGCCGTTCGTCCTGCTGGTAGAAACCGATGACGTGGTTGGAGCTGGCGAACACCACGCGCTTCACGCCATGGCGGCGCGCCGCTTCGTAGATGTGGAACACGCCGCAGATGTTGGCGCCGAGAATTTCCTCGAAGGGGCGTTCGACCGAGACACCGCCGAAATGCAGGATGGCATCCACGCCTTCGACCAGGCGCTGGACCTCGGCCTTGTCGGCCAGGTCGCAGTGCACCACTTCTTCGTGCGGGCCGGCGGCGGGGGCCATCTCGCCGATGTCGGACAGGCGCAGGATGTTGGCGTAGGGGCGCAGGCGTTCACGCAGTACCTTGCCCAGTCCGCCAGCGGCGCCGGTCAGGAGAATGCGGTCGAAGGGGCGTAGCTCTCGGGACGTGCTGCTCATGCTGTGGCCTGGACTCTTGTTGTTGTTTTGGTGTCATACGTTGTCGTATGACATGGATCGATTATCAGCAGCACCCGATGCGCTGTCAACGTGATAATCGAGGCTTTTCCTCAGGCTTTGCTCTGCGCACGGGTATGCCTCTATAGTCGGCCTGGAACGGATGAAGCCGCATGCCATCTGCATTGCTGCCGTTTTCTCTGCACTCCAGGCGATGGCGCGAGGCCTGTTCCAGGTGCCGCACGGTGGTGTGGCGAATATCGGCCAGCGCTGGCCGTTCGACTAAAGTTGTATGATGACTGCGGCTCGGGGGAATGACGCGAGCCGGGGTGTGAAACCGTGCATGATGGAGCCGTGAGATGAGCCGGAAACCTGCCGGGATACGCAGCAGCACAGCGCCCACGCTGATCGACGTGGCCAGGGTCGCAGGGGTATCGCCGATCACCGTGTCGCGCGCCCTGGGGCGGCCGGAGGTGGTTACCGATGCCACGCGCAAGCGGGTGCTGGAGGCGGTGCGAGCTACCGGCTACGTGCCCAACCTGGCGGCGGGCTCGCTGGCCTCCAGTCGCAGCCGGCTGGTGGCGATCTTCCTGCCGACCATCGCCAACTCGATCTTCGCCGACACCGTGCAGGCACTGACCGACCACCTGGCGGCGGTGGGCTACCAGACCCTGCTGGGGCTGACCGGCTACCGCCCGGAGCAGGAGGAGGCGCTGCTCGAGGCGGTGCTGGGGCGGCGCCCCGACGGCATCGTCCTGACCGGCACCGAGCACACCCAGGCCAGCCGTGAGCGCCTGGCGCGGGTCGGCATTCCGCTGGTCGAGGCATGGGACCTGTGCGAGCGGCCGCTGGACATGCTGGTCGGCTTCTCTCACGAGGCGGTTGGCCAGGCAGTGGCGACCTACCTGCTCGGCAAGGGCTACCGGCGTGTGTCGGTGGTGGGCATCGACGACCCGCGCGGCCTGCGCCGTTATCGCAGCCTGGTGGCGGCCCTGGAGGGACGCCTGGAGGCACCCGTCAGCGCGCAGTTGTTGCCGGCGCCGGCGACCCTGGCGGTCGGTCGCGAAGGCCTGGCGCGACTGCTGCAGGCCGGCGCGGCCGGGGAGGTGGTGGTGTGCAGTTCCGATACCCTGGCGCAGGGGGTGATGGCCGAGGCGGCCAGCCGTGGCTTGCGCGTGCCCGAGGACCTGGCGGTGATGGGCTTTGGTGACCTGTCCAGTGCGGCGCACACCCATCCGCCCCTGTCCACGGTACGGGTGGACGGGGCGCGCATCGGCCGTGCCATCGCCGAGGCCCTGCTGGCGCGCATTGCCGAGCCGGCCAGCGGACGCCAGCCGCTGCGCCTGGACGTGGGCTTCGAACTCATCGAACGCAGCAGCGCCTGAGCCTGCTGCGCATTGCCGACCGTTTGCTGCAGCGCCTAGCCCAGACGCAGGTGGTTGTCCCAGAGCCCGGCCGGCAGGTCCAGGGCCTTGGCCACGATGCGCTCGCCGCGGCAGTCGTACAGGCGGCAGCGGCCCTGGCCCGAGGTCACGACGAAACCGTCGGCGACGGCGCCCACCCCGGCACAGTCCGGCAGCGGCACGTCCAGGCGCACCTCGGCGCTGTCCAGGTCCCAGACGAAGAAGCGATTGCCGCGCGGTGCGGTCATCGCCAGCAGGCGCAGGTCGTCATGGATCGCCAGGCTGGCGGTGTACTGGCTCATCATCGCCCGTTGCGCCTCGCCCAGCGGGAACGCCTGGAAGGCCTGGCCGGGACGCTTGATGGCGAGCAGGGGCACGGCGTCATGCAGGTCGCCCATGTACTGCTGGCCGCTGACCACGGTGCCGTCGCGGGCCACGGCGAGGTGACGGACGCTGTTCTGCTGGTCGGCCAGTTTCTCCTGGCTGACCAGGCTGCCATCGCGGCGCATCAGCACCAGGCTGGAGTCCATGGCGTCGAGGTTCATCTCCACGCGGCTTTCCGCCTCGGTGCGGATGCCGCCGTTGGCGACCACCAGGGTCTCGCCGTCGGGCATCCACAGCAGCTGGTGAGGGCCCACGCCGTGGGTGCTGTGTTCGCCGCTGCGTTCGAGGTGTTCGCCGTTCAGGCGATAGATGCCCAGCACGCCGCGCCCTGGCTCTGTGGTGTCGTTCTCGGTGGCGTAGAGCCAGTCGCCGTCCTGGTGAAACACCGCGTGGCCGTTGTAGTGGCGGCCTTCGGCAGCGACCAGGGTCTGCAGCAGACGACCGTCGCGGGTGTCGATCAGGTAGCTCTCGGTGCTCGGCCGGCGGCCGACGAACAGCGCCAGCGGCAGGCTCGGGTGCGGCACCACGTCGTGGCAGCGCTCGGTCACGGCGGTGGCGAAGGCCTGCTGCCCATCGAGGTGATAGCCCACGGCATAGTGCTTGCCGTCGGCATCGTCGCGGGCCGACAGCAGCAGAGGCTGGCCGGACGGGCCGAACAGGGTCCAGCTGCCGAAGGCGCCGGCGGCGGCCAGGCTCGCCGCCACGGCGCCCAGGCCGAGGAAGGTTCTGCGCTGCATGCTCAGTCTCCGTCGTGGGCGTTGAAGCCGATCTGCACGCCCAGGGCCTTGGCCAGGTCGCTTTCCTGCAGGCGATGCAGGCGGTTGAGGCTGTCGTACAGCTCGTTCAGGCTGGCGCGGCCGGCCTCGTCGGCGAGCAGTTCGCCCAGCGGGCGCTCCAGCGCGGCGAGGCGCTGACGGGTCTCCTGGTAGGCCGCGTCGATACGTTGGGCCAGCTCGGCCTGGTCATCGCCGAGCAGCGCCTGAATGCCGTCGCGATTGCCGCCATGCCACAGCAGTTCGGCGCTGGCCAGCGCCGCGCCGAGGTTGGCCAGGCTGGCGGTGCTGCGCCAGGCCTCGGCCTGGTACGGCTGGGGGATGCCCTTGGTCTGGCGGCCGAGCGGGGCGCCGAGCTTCTTCTTCAGGCCATCGATGCCGCTGATCTGCACGCGCAGCAGTTCGGCGATGGCCTCGTTGGCGTCGGCGTAGCGGTCGTTGGGGAAGGTCTTCAGCTGCTCGGCCATGCCCGACTTGCCCTGCCACTCGCCGACGATGTTGCCGGCCAGCTCCTGCTGGTGCACGCCGATCGCCTGCAGCAGCGCGCAGTAGCGGGTTTTCTGCTCGGGCTGGGACAGGTCCAGCTCGGGGTCGAAGAGGATGTACTCGTAGGCGGTCAGGCCCTGGACCACCACGCTGGCGTTCGCCAGGTCGTCCGGAGTCAGCTGCGGCTTGTTCTTCAGCAGGGCTTCGACCTGCCGCTGCACCAGGTTCTTCTTGTCCGGCCAGAACTGGATCTGCCAGGCGCGGTTGCCTTCGGCCAGCGGGCCGATCAGCAGCGGCTGCAGGCCGGCCCAGGCGCTCTGCGCGCCGAGAAAGGCCTGGCGGGCGGCCGTCAGGTCGGCGCTGCCGGCGCAGAACGCGGCGGAGCTGGTGGCCAGCTGGCGATCGGCTTCCTGCCAGCTGGTGTAGGCCGGCAGCAGTACGCCGTCGGCCAGCGCGGCGCTGACCTTGGCTTTGGGGTCCTGCTGGCCGCAGCCGACCAGGGCCAGGCCGAGCAGGGAGGCGATCAGGGTTTTGGGCAACATCGCAGGCTCCTTAGAGGGTGTTCACACGATCGACGAGCGAAGACGGGACGAAGCGGTTCGAGGATGCGCAGTTTACTGCGCCGAACACGCATACCGGGGGCAATTTCAAGGCCGTGTGGTCGAATGCAGGCATGTTGGCGGCGCTCTCCTAGAGGGAGTTGAGGAAGGCGAGCAGCGCGGCCCGCTCATCGCTGTCGAACTGCAGCACGCGCTGCCGGGCCGCCTCGGCCTCGCCGCCATGCCAGAGAATCGCCTCCAGCAGGTTGCGCGCGCGTCCATCATGCAGGAACTGGGTATGGCCGTTGACCGCCTCGGTCAGGCCGATGCCCCACAGCGGCGGGGTACGCCACTCGCGACCGCTGGCGAGAAATTCCTCGCGGCCATCGGCCAGGCCTTCGCCCATGTCGTGCAGCAGCAGGTCGGTATAGGGGCGGATCACCTGGTTGGCCAGCTCCGGCTCGGCGGCTGCGGCCGAGGTGGTGAAGCTCGGGGTATGGCATTTCTGGCAGCCGGCCTGGTGGAACAGGCTCTTGCCCTTGAGCACCTCGGGGGCATCGACATCGCGCCGCGCCGGCACGCCGAGGTTGCGGCTGTAGAACAGGACGCTGGCGAGGATGGTGTCGCTGACCTCCGGCTCACCGCCGTGCGCTGCGGCGAGGCAGTCGGCTTGCGCGGCGGTGCAGTTGTCGTGGGGGATCAGCGAACTGGTCAGGCCCATGTCGTTGGCGAAGGCATCCGCGTTCTGCTGGTTGAGGCTGGGCTGGCCGGCCTTCCAGCCGAAACGGCCCAGTGCGCTGCGCTGCTGCTGGCGATCCCAGACGCGGTTGGCGCGTCCGGAGATGCCATCGCCATCGGCGTCGTCCGGGTCGGCGGCGGCGAGGATGTCGGCTTCGGCGATGGCTTCGAGCAGGCCAAGGCCGATCATCGGCGGGGCGATGCGCACCGAGAACAGGGTATCCGGGTGCATGGCGCCGTAGCCCAGCTGGCTGATTTCCAGGCGCGGCTTGCGCAGTTCCACCTCGGTGCCGTCGGCGAAACTCACCGGCACGCTGCTGTAGCTGACGCGCACCTTGCCCTCGGGGGCCACCCCGGGGTTGGCCATGTCCTGCAGCTGGGTGCCATAGGTCGGCTCGGCGACCACACCCTGTTGCAGCAGACGCTCGGCATCCTCCGGGCGCGCCGGCAGGGACAGGCGCACCAGCATCGACGCGGCGCTCAGCGCATCCGCCGCCGGGGGATGGCCACGGCCGTCCTTGATGTGGCAGTTCTGGCAGGCGTTGGTGTTGAACAGCGGGCCCAGGCCGTCACGCGCGGTGGTGGTGGCGGGGGCCGTGACCCAGGGGTTGCGGAAGAAGCTGTTGCCTACCGAGAAGTCCAGGCGCCGGCTCGGCGCCAGGTTCGCCGATGGCAGGGAGAAGGCGTTGTGGTCGAACTTGCGCACGGTGGCCGCACCGGCGGACAGCGCTTCACCGGGCTCCGCTGCGGTGAAGTTCGCTTGCTGTTCGCAAGCGATCAGGGGCAGGACCAGAAGAGGCAGCAAACAGCGCTGGAGCGGCGACATCGGGAGAGCTATCCGGGCGGGCAGGGGAACGGGGCGCCAAGATTAGCAGGCTAACGGAATTTAAATAAGATCAATTAGCGTTATCTGCCGGGGCAAAAGGTCGCGCGTCAGCGGCATGTGCCCGTCGCGGCGCGAGTGGCGCGCAAATGGGCAGGACGCCAACGCCGTGCCCACGCGGGCTCAGCTGACCCGGAAGCGATTGATCTGTTGTTGCAGGTCGCTGCCCAGGCGCGCCAGGTCGACGCTGGCGGTGGAGGTCTCCTCGGTCGCGGCAGCCGATTGCTCGGCGATGTCGCGGATATTGGCGATGCTCCGGTTGATCTCCTCGGCGACCGAACTCTGCTCCTCGGAGGCCGTGGCGATCTGCTGGTTCATCTGCTGGATGCGCGACACCGCTTCGTCGATCCGCGTCAGGGCGGTACCGGCGTGGCGCGCCGCCTCCACGGTCTCGCCAGCCATGCTGCGGCTCTGCGCCATGACGCTCACTGCGCTCTCGGCGCCGTTCTGCAGCGCGGCGACCAGCTGTTCGATCTGCTGGGTGGACTCCTGCGTGCGGCGCGCCAGGGCGCGCACCTCGTCGGCGACCACGGCGAAGCCACGGCCCGCTTCGCCAGCGCGCGCGGCCTCGATGGCGGCGTTGAGTGCCAGCAGGTTGGTCTGCTCGGCGATGCTCTTGATCACGTCCAGCACCGTGCCGATGTTGGCGCTGTCGCCCTTGAGCCGGCCGATGGCCTCGGCGGAGGCTTCCACGGTGCTGGCCAGCTGTTCGATGCGGGTAATGGCCTGCTGCACCACCTTGTCGCCCTCGCGGGTCTGGTCTTCCGCGTCGCTGGCCGAGCTGGCGGCGTTCTCGGCGTTGTGCGCGACATCCTGCACGGTGGCCGCCATCTGGTTCATGGCGGTGGCGACCTGGTCGGTCTCCATGCGCTGCTGGGTGACGCCGGCGCTGGTCTGCTCGGTCACCGCCGAAAGCTCTTCCGCCGCCGTGGCGAGCTGGGTGATGCCCGCGCCGAGCTGGCCGATCAGGTCCCGCAGGCTCAGGGTCATGGCCTGCATGGCCTGCATCAACTGGCCCAGTTCGTCGCGGCGGTCGCTCTCGATATTGGTGGTCAGGTCGCCGTCGGCGACCTGCCGGGCGATGCCGACCACGCGCTGCAGCGGGGTGACGATGGCCTGGGTGATGAACAGTGCGCAGAGCACGCCGAGCACGAAGGCGATCGCGGCGGCGATCAGCAGGGTCTGCTTGGCGTGGCTGGAGTCGCTCGCCAGCAGCTCGCGCTGCAGCTTGAGCGACTGGCTCGACGCGGCCGTGACCTCGCGCGCGCGGGAGGTCATGTCTTCTTCGCTCTGGTCCAGCTCGCCCAGGTTGTTCTTCAACTGGGCGAAGTGGCTGCGGTAGGCGGCCAGTTGCTGCAGCGCCTCTTCCACCTCGGCGCGCGCGGCGGCGTCCTGCAGCGTATTGAGCAGTTGCCGGCTCTTGTCGTCGAGCGACTGGAAGTGGCCATCGAGGAGCTGCGCGTACTGGTCGTCGCGGCGCAGCAGGAAGTCCTTCTCGCGGCGCCGCGCTTCCAGCAGCTCGCGTGCCAGTTGGCTGGCCTGGTTGGCGCGGTCCAGGGTGTCGATGCTGCTCTGCGCGCCGCTCAGGCGGATCTGTTCGACGGCCAGTTGGCGCAGCTTGGCCTCCAGCTCGGTGAAGCGCTTGAGCGCTGCACGGGCGGATTCTTCCATGGCTTGCTGCGCCTCGCTGCTGGCCTTGCCGACGGCCTGCAGTTGCGCCAGCTCGTCGCGGTAGCCACTGGCGTCTTCCTGGATCTGGCGCATCAGCGCCTTGTTCTCCGGGCGCGCCAGCTCCGCTTCCTTCGCGGCGGCCTGCTCCTGTATCTGCTGCGACAGGCTCAGGGCCTGCTGCATGGCGGTTTGATCGTCGCGCAGCAGGTAGTTCTTTTCCTGCTGGCGCGCGCGCATCAGGTTGGCGTCGATCTCGCTGACGCCCAGCAGGCTGTCGATGCGATCGAGGGTGCTGTCCAGGCTGGTGTTGCCGATCCAGGCCGTGGCCAGGGTGATGAACAGGATCAGGCCGAAGCCGCCGAGCAGTTTTTTACGAACACTAAGGTCAAGAAGCATGCGAGTGACAGTTTTCATGACGATTCCCTGTGCTGTGTGGCGGCTGACAACCTCGAACTGGCCTGATGGATCGGCTGCGGCGAACGGGTCGTTGCCGCCGAGGGACGCCGGCAGGGTAAGGCGTGCCCCGGCGTCCATGCGGCTTGCTGCGTGTTCCTGCCAGGAAAGCAGCGCTGCCCTGTTCACAAGGCAGCATAGCAGGCGAAAGGGTGATGACAATTTGATGTCAGTTGCGCGAGGCGGGGCCGCGCGGCGTTGCAGGCGACGGCCTGAACGCCGGGGTCAGCGCCGGGGCGAGGCCCCCAGTTCGGCGGCGATCTCGTCGGCGCACTGCTGCAGGCTCTCGCGGTAGCGTTCGCGCGCCACCGGGCTGTCCATCACCGCCTCCGGGCCGGACAGGTTGATCGCCGCGACCACCTCGCCCCGGTTGTTGCGTATGGCGCAGGCGATGGCGGTGGAGTAGTCGGAGCGGTGCATGACCCAGCCACGCTCGCGGTCACGCTCGATCAGCTGCTGCAGTTCGGGCAGGGTCTTCGGCGCGGGCGGCGGGTAGTCGTCGAGGCGCACGTGCTGGTAGAGCTTGTCCAGCTCCATGGGCGTCAGCGCACACAGCAGCATGCGCCCCATGGCCGTGCAGTGGCAGGGGATGCGGGTGCCGATGGGGATGTTCACCGACAGCCGCTGGGCGGCGAAGGCGCGGCCGACGTAGAGGCTGTCGGTGTGCTCGCGGATGGACAGGTGGCAGGACAGCGAGGTGCGATCGCGCAGCGCATTGAGGTGCGGCATGGCGATGTCCACCAGGTCGCGGCTGGCCAGGTAGGCGAAGCCGTCGCAGAGCACCTGCGGGCCCAGCTCGTAGCTGTTCTTGCCGAGCTTGCGCAGGTAGCCCATGTCGGTGAGCGTGATGAGGATGCGGTAGATGGCCGAGACGCTGACGCCCAGGCGCTCGGCGATGGCGTTGCTGCTCAGGCTGCGCACTTCAGCGTTGAACATCTGCAGGATGCTCAGGCCGCGTTGCAGCGCCGGCACGCGGTAGTCCAGCTCGTCTTCGTGGATGCCCATGGCGTTGGCCTCCTGGAGGATGAAGCGCCATCCACCCTGCGCTCGGTCGTGGCCGCGCAGGGTGGATCACGTGGTGTCAGGGCAGGGCGTCGATGCCCACCGGGTGTCCAGCGAATTCCTGCATGGCATCGAGCAGCGCGCCCCAGAAGTAATGCGCCGAGGCGCGGTCGCAGAGGAGGTGCAGGCCAGGCAGTTCGCCCTGGGGCAGGTTGGCGACGATGACGTTGACCCGTGCCGCCGAGGTCTGCGCCACGCTGCCGGGCGGGAAGGCCTCGGCGCGCAGGTCGACGCCGCACAGCTTGGCCATCACCTCGCTGCCGTGGCGCCCGCTCAGCAGCAACCAGGCATGGCTGTCCTGGCGCGGCAGCAGGTAGTTGGGGCTGCCGTCGAACTGCCAGTCCTGCTCCTGCTGACGTACGCGCGCGCCGGCATCGAGCAGGCTGCCCAGCAGCAGGTATTCGTTCTGCGACAGGCGCAGCACGGCACTCCCGTCGGCCTGGGCGAGCGCCTGGTTGGGCGCGCCCGGCAGGACGAAGCCCTGCGCCTGCAGGCAGGCCGCGCTGGCGACGCCGCGAAACCCGACCCGTGGCAGATTGCTCAGGTCCAGCAGCGCGCAGCGGGCGGCAATGACGCGCTCGTCCTGGTCGCCGTGCGCAGTGGCGATGCAGCTGTCGCCAATCCGGCCCAGGCGGGCCTCGGCGTGCAACCGGTAGAGCGGGCTGCGCTCGCTGAAGTGTTCGGCTCCGATGCTCATGCTCACAGCTCCTGGCGTTGGTTTTCAGGGTCGTAGAAGGGCAGCTGGACCACCGTGGCCTGGACCATCTCGCCGCCTTCGACACGGATCGGCAACAGCTGGCCGGGTGTGGCCTGCTCGGGTGCGCAGTAGGCCAGGCCGATGATCTGGCCGAGGGTCTGCGAGTATTCGCAGGAGGTGACGTTGCCGCTGATGTCCGCGCCCTTGAGCACCAGATGGCCTTCCAGCGGCTGGCTGCTACCCCGGGGCAGGGTGAAACCGACCAGTTTGCGGATCGGCGCCTGCGCCTCGAGGATCTCCACGGCGCGCTTGCCGACGAAGAACGGCTTGCTGCGGGCGATGGCCCAGTGCATGTCGATCTCGGCCGGGCTGGTCATGCCGTCGGTGTCCTGGCCGATGATCATGTGGCCCTTTTCCAGGCGCAGCAGGCGCTGGGTCTCGACCCCGAACGGACGAATGTCATGCGCCTTGCCGGCCTCCATCAGTGCGTCCCACAACGCCTCGCCGTAGCGCGCCGGTGCGTGGATCTCGTACCCCAGCTCGCCGACGAAACCCACCCGCAGCAGGCGCACCGGAATACGTGTGCCGCAGAGGGTGAGCAGGCTGCCCTGGCGCACTGCCAGGTAGGGAAAACCCTCGGCGGACAGGTCGACGTCGTGGCACAGCCGGGCCAGCACCTGGCGTGACTCCGGCCCGGCCAGGTTGACGGCGGCCAGGGCGGCGCTGACGTTGGTGATGTCGACGTTCAGGCGCCACTGCGCATTCCACTTGAGCATCTGCTGGTAGACACGGTCGACGCCGCTGGTGGTGGCGCTGACATAGAAGTGCTGCTCTTTGAGCCGCGCGCAGACGCCGTCGTCGATCACCACGCCCTGTTCGTTGGTCATCAGCGCGTAGCGCGAACGGCCCACCGGCTGCTTGGCGAAGGCGAAGGTGTAGAGGCGGTTGAGCAGTTCGGCGGCGTCCGGGCCGCGCACGTCCAGGCCGCCGAGGGTGGACACATCGATCAGCCCGACCTTCTCGCGCACGTGGCGCGCCTCGGCCTGCATGCAGGCCTCGCGTTGCTCGGGCGCGCCGTAGTAGGCCGGGCGCTGCCAGATGCCGGCGGGCATCATCTTCGCCCCCAGCTCCAGGTGGCGGGCGTGCATGGCGGTCTGCCGATACGGGTCGAAGCCACGCCCGGCGACCTGCGCCAGGGTTTCCGGGCTGAACGGCGGGCGCGCCGTGGTCACCCCGGTTTCACTGACGCTGCGCCCGGTGGCCTGGGCCACCAGGCGCGCAGTGGGCAGCGCCGAGTGGCGCCCCTGCGAAGGGCCCATGCCGACGGTGGAGAAGCGCTTGACCAGTTGCACGTCGCGGTAGCCGTGGCGGGTGGCGTTGACGATATCGCGCACCTGCAGGTCTTCGTCGAAGTCGACGAACTCCTTGCCCTTGGGGTGGGGGAAGATCGGCCAGGGGAAGTTGACCCGCGCCTCGCCCGCCAGCTCGCGCAGGGGCTGGCCGCTTTCCAGGCTCAGCGCCTGCAGGGCGCGCAGGGCGCCATTGCTGGCGTCGGCCAGCAGCGTGTCGAGGGCGTTGCGCCCGTTCACCGAGCCGACCACCTGCAGCCCGGCAGGCAGGCCGGACAGACTGAAGGCGGCGCTGGCGTCGTCGTAGGCCAGCTTGCCGCCGGCCTGGCACGGCAACTGGTACGCTGGCATGTAACCGGCGGACATGCACAGCAGGTCGCAGTCGATGCGCAGGCCGCCGTCCGCGACCTCGCCCTGGGCGGTGATGCGGCGCACGTCGACGGCGCTCAGGTGGTTGTCGCCGAGCGCCTCGTACACGGTGCTGCCGACATGGCAGGTAACGCCCCGGGTCTGCAGGGCGGTGACCAGGCTGCCGTCGTTGGCACGCTCGCGCAGGTCCACCAGGGCGGCGACCTCGACCCCGGCATCGAGCAGGTCGAGGGCGGCCAGGTAGCCGTCGTCGTTGCCGGTCAGCAGCACGGCACGGGTGCCCGGCTTGACGGCATAGAGGCGGATCAGGCGCTGGGCGGCGCTGGTCAGCATCACTCCAGGCAGGTCGTTGTTGCGAAACACCACCGGCTGTTCGAAGGCGCCGGCGGCGACGATGCACTGGCGGGCGCGCACCTTGTACAGGCGATTGCCCTGGATCACCGGCAGGTAGTGGTCGGTGAACCAGGCGTTGCAGGTGGCCTGCCTGAGCACACGGATATTGGCGTGGCCCTCGACGGCGGCGAGCAGTTCGCTGCGCAGCTCGCCCGCGCGCTTGCCCTCGACGTCGAAGCGGGCCCAGGCCAGTGCGCCGCCGAGGTAGCTGTGCTGCTCGATCAGCAGTACCTTGGCGCCGGCATTGGCAGCGGTCAGCGCGGCGCTCAGGCCGGCAGGGCCGGCGCCGATCACCGCGAGGTCGGTGAACAGGAAGGCCTTGTCGTGGTACTGCGGCTGCAACGCCAGGTTCAGCACGCCGAGGCCGGCTTTCTTGCGCACCAGTGGCTCCCAGACCTTCCACATGCCTTTCGGCTTGTAGAAGGCGCGGTAGTAGAAGCCCACCGGCATGAACCTGGAGAAATGCCCGAGCAGGGCGTCGCGGTCCCTGTCCAGGCTGCCGCTGTAGTTCTGCGCGCTGACCTGGAGGTCGGCGGCCAGCGGCTGCAGGTCGGCCAGCACATTGGGCTCGTCCGGCAGCTGCACCAGGGTATTGGCGTCCTGCCCGGCCATCGACAGCGGGCCGCGTGGGCGGTGGTACTTGAACGAACGCGACAGCAGCCAGCGCCGGTTGGCCAGCAGCGCGCTGGCGATGCTGTCGCCAGCCAGGCCCTGGTAGGTGCGGCCCTCGAAGTCGAAGCTGAGCGGCTGGTTGCGGTCGATCAGCAGGCCCAGCGGGGCCGGCAGGCGGACGTCGGCGCTCATGCGCTCACCTCTTCAGGCTGCTTGGCGGGGAGGGTGAAGTCGACGCGCTGGTCGAACAGTTCCTTCGGGTCGAAGGTGCGCAGGATCTCGTCGCTGACGGTGTGGCGCTCGGCGAGGAACCAGTAGCTGGAGGCGTTGTGCAGCCACCACTCGGTGACGACCCCGGCGCGGTTGTCGCAGTTGAACACGTAGTCGGCCCATTCGGCGTCCGAGCAGGTGCCTGGATCGGGCATGCGCCTGAGTTCGCCGCCGTAGGTGAATTCGTTGATGTTGCGGGGCCCGTTGAGCGGGCAGGGCATGATCTTCATGGTGATCCCCAGTCATTCAGCTTGCGTAGCGGGTGGCGTCGGAACGTCCCCCGAGCTTCGATCTGTTCCCTCTCCCATGCTCTTTGATCAAGGGCTGGGAGAGGGCTGGGGAGAGGGTGCTTTTGATCAATGCAGCCCTCTCCCCCAACCCCTCTCCCGCAAGCGGGAGAGGGGCGTTCGTTCAGTGGCTCGCCGCCGTGGCGCCCATCTCGTTGACCTGGCGGAAGCTGGCGAAGCGCTCCAGGGCGAAGGGCTGGATCAGCGCGGGCGTCCTGCCGCCGCTGGCGACCAGCTCGGCCATGGTCCAGCCGCAGATCGGCGTGGCCTTGAAGCCCCAGGTGCCCCAGCCGGCGTCCAGGTAGTAGTTGTCCAGCGGCGAGCGGCCCATGATCGGGCTGTAGTCCGGGGTCATGTCGGTGCTGCCGGTCCACTGGCGCATCAGCTTGGCGCCGGCCATGAACGGGAACATCTCGATGGCATGGGCCAGCAGGCTTTCCTTCAGGTCCAGGGTCGAGCGCGTGTTGTACAGCGGGTACGGGTCGGAGCCGCCGCCGAAGACGATCTCGCCACGGCTGGTCTGCTGCACGTAGCAGTGCAGCGCGCTGGAGCTCACCAGCGGGTCGAGGAACGGCTTGAACGGCTGGGTGACCATGGCCTGCAGCGGGTAGGTGTGGATCGGCGCCCTGATCCCCAGCTTGTTCATCAGCAGCGAGCTGGCACCGGCCACCGCCTGCACCACGCAGCCGCAGCGCACGTCGCCGCGATTGGTGCGCAGGGTGGTGACCTTGCCGTTCTCGACGATGAAATCCTGCACCTCGGTGAGCTGGTGGATCTCCACGCCGCGCTTGGCCGCCTGCTTGGCGTAGCCCCAGGCCACGGCGTCGTGGCGCGCCGTGGCGCCGTCGATGTGCCAGAGCCCGGCGAGTACGGGGAGGTGGCCGGGGTCGAGGTTGAGCATCGGCACCAGCTCGCGGATCTGCTGACGGTCGATCATCTCGGTGCGGCCACCGAAGTGCTTGTTCACTTCGGCGCGCTGGCGGAAGGCGCGCACCGTGGCATCGGTGTGGGCCAGGGTGAGCTGGCCGCGCTCGGAATACATGATGTTGAAGTCGAACTCGTTGGACAGCGCCTTGAACATCCGCACCGACTCGGCGTAGAAGCGCACGCCCTCGCTGGTCAGGTAGTTGGAGCGGATCACCGCCGTGTTGCGCGCGGTGTTGCCGCTCCCCAGGTAGGACTTCTCCAGCACCGCGACGTTGGTCACGCCGTGGTACTTGGCCAGGTAGTAGGCGGTGGCCAGTCCATGGCCGCCACCGCCGATGATGACCACGTCATAGGCCGGCTTGAGGTCCTTTGGCGCAGGCAGGTCGACCTCCACGGGGTACTCCGAGGACAGGCCGTACTTGAGCAGGGCAAGGGGCATGGCGGTTACTCCTGGGCGCTCGGCGCATGTTGCTGGCGGGCAGCGGTGACGGTGTTGTGCATCAGCATGGCGATGGTCATCGGGCCGACTCCGCCGGGCACCGGGGTGATGGCCGAGGCCACCGGCTGCACGGCGTCGAAGTCGACGTCGCCGACCAGACGCGAGCGGCCGTCGTCCTCGATGCGGTTGATGCCGACGTCGATCACCACCGCGCCCGGCTTGATCCAGTCGGCGTCGATCATGCGCGGGCGGCCGACGGCGGCGACCACGATGTCGGCCTGACCGCAGAGGCGTTGCGGCTTGACGCTGCGCGAGTGCAGCACGGTGACGCTGCAGTCGGCGGCCAGCAGCAGCGCCGCCATCGGCTTGCCGACGATGTTCGAGCGCCCGACCACCACGGCGTGCTTGCCGGCCAGGTCGCCCAGGGTGTCGCGCAGCAGGCGCATGCAGCCCGCTGGTGTGCAGGGCGTGAGCACCGGGCGCCCCTGGCTGAGGCCGCCGACGTTCTCGCTGTGAAAGCCATCGACATCCTTGGCCGGGTCGATGGCCTGCAGCACCTGCGTCTCGCTGATGTGCGCCGGCAGCGGCAGCTGCACCAGGATGCCGTGCACCGAGGCATCGGCATTGAGCCCTTCGACCACTTCCAGCACCTCCGCCGCGCTGGCTTCGGCGCCCAGGCGGTATTCCAGCGAGCGGATGCCCACCTCACCGGCGCGCAGCACCTTGTTGCGCACGTAAACCTGGCTGGCCGGATCGCTGCCGACCAGCACCACCGCCAGCGCCGGCTCGATGCCGCGCGCCTTGAGCGCGGCCACGTCGCCGGCGACTTCGGCGAGCACGCGAGCGGCGGTCGCTTTGCCGTCGATCAGTCGTGCGCTCATCGGAAGATCACCGTCTTGTCGTGGTTGAGGAACACGCGGTGTTCGAGGTGGTACTTGACCGCCTTGGACAGCGCCACCGTCTCGGTATCGCGGCCCACCGCCACCAGGGCATCGGGGGTGTAGTTGTGGTCCACGCGCTGCACTTCCTGCTCGATGATCGGGCCTTCGTCGAGGTCCGAGGTGACGTAGTGTGCGGTGGCGCCGATCAGCTTCACGCCACGATCGAAGGCCTGGTGGTAGGGCTTGGCCCCCTTGAAACCGGGC
This sequence comes from Pseudomonas sp. BMW13, assembly GCF_013357275.1. Taxonomy (NCBI): domain Bacteria; kingdom Pseudomonadati; phylum Pseudomonadota; class Gammaproteobacteria; order Pseudomonadales; family Pseudomonadaceae; genus Pseudomonas; species Pseudomonas sp. BMW13. The sequence continues at coordinate 234,532 of NZ_SUKD01000004.1, forward strand.
AGGAACGAGTGGTGGATATTGATGGCGCGGCCAGACAGCTGCTGGCACAGGTCATCGGAGAGGATCTGCATGTAGCGCGCCAGCACCACCAGTTCGGTCTGGGTCTCCTCGACGATCCTCAGCAGCTCGGCCTCCTGCTGGGCCTTGGTCTCGCGGGTCACCGGCAGGTAGATGAAGCGGATGCCCTCGCGCTCGGCCATCGGCCGCAGGTCGAGGTGGTTGGAGACGATGGCGGTGATCTTCATCTGCAGCTCGCCCTTCTGGTGGCGATAGAGCAGGTCGGCCAGGCAGTGGTCGTACTTGCTGACCATCAGCAGCACGCGCATCGGCTCGGTGCTGTCGTGCAGCTCCCAGGTCATCTCGAAGCGTTCGGCGACATCGACGAAACCGTCGTGGATCTGCCGGATATCGCCGGCGAAATCACTGTTGAAACGAAACACCGCACGCATGAAGAACGCGCCGCTGATCTCGTCGTCGAACTGCGCCATCTCGCTGATGTAGCAACCATGGTCGGCGAGGTAGGAGGTCACGGCGGCGACGATGCCGGACGTGGCCGGGCAACTGATCTTGATCACGTATGGGTGCTTGGCGGGCTGCATGGCGAATCCTCTGCTGGGGGCGGCGGCAGGAAAATCTTCATGAGTGAAAGCGCTGTTCGTCTACGAATAAAATTTACTGTGACGAATCTATTTTTCGTGCTGGTGATTTTTATAAGTGAATGAACGTGCGCTGTCCATGCCTGTTGGGAATTTTTTTATCCCCAGGGGAAATATTGCTACAGAAGGCATCCGGGCGTGATGGGGCGGCATCGGGGGGGCAGGGGAGCAGGCCGACACGGCCCGTCGTGAGGCACCTGCGCGCGTCAGCCTGACGGGCCTCACTGCCGGTTGGTGGGCAGCGATTGCCGGTAGGCGCGTGGCGTTTGCGCGAAGGCGCGCTTGAAGCAACGGCCGAACACGGTGGCCGGGCGATCTTGTGTCGCTCTCGGCGGTGCTGCGCGCGAAGGGTTGTCCATTTGCGTCGAGAATACGTCCGTAGAGATCGAATTTGGTCGATTTTGCCTTGCTAGAGTGAACGCCATCGGCCCGACCCGGTGCCGCGAGTCATCCACAAAGGCCGCCCAGAGAGGACCGAGCATGGACAGAGCCACCGAGATTCGCCTGATCGCGCAACTGCTGGAACTCCACGCACGCGGCGAAACCCAGTACCACGAGACGACCCGGAGCCACGCCACCGAGCGCTACACCAGCGCGCAGTGGTTTGCCCGCGAGAAAGCGCGGATCTTTCGCAACCAGCCGTTGGCCGTCGGTGCCGCCAACGAGGTGCCCAACCCGGGCGACTACCTGGCTCTGGACTGGCTCGACGGCGTGTCGCTGCTGATGGTGCGTGGCGAGGACGGTCAGGTGCGCGTGTTCGCCAATACCTGCCGGCACCGCAATGCACGGCTGGTGGCCAATGGCGAAAGCGGCTGCAGGAACAGGTTCGTCTGCCCCTACCACGCCTGGACCTACGACAGCCAAGGCCAACTGGCCGGCGCGCCGGATTTCGAGCGTGGTTTCGTCGGGCTGGATAAGGGCCGGCTGGGCCTGATCGAGTTCCCCAGCCGGGTCATCGGCGGCATCGTCTTCGTCCATCCGGACCGCAACCGGCGGGTACCTGCAGACCTGCTCGGCGCAGAGATGCTGTCCGGCATGCGCTACCTGGATATCGAGAACCAGCAGGTCTACAAGCGCCGCAGCTATGTGATCAAGGCCAACTGGAAGGTCCTGCTCGAGGGAGGGATCGAGGCCTACCACTTCAACGTGGCGCACAAGCACACCCTGGCGCCGTTCTTCCTGGGCAACCTGTCCACCTGGGAGAGCTGGGGCGGCCTGTACATGCGCATGATCCTGCCGAAGAAGCCGCTGCTCGAAGCGCCCGACCTGCCCGAGACGCAATGGGACATGCGCCGGATGGCCAACATCATCTACACCCTGTCGCCCACCGTGCTGCTGCTCGCCCAGCCGGACAACATCTCGCTGATCCGCATGGTGCCGCTGGCGGTCGGGGAAACCCGCATCGAAGAAGTGCTGCTGGTCGATCGCCCGCAGGACGGCGGCAGCGAGTGGTCGGCTGACGAACTGCGCAGGCACGAGACCAACCACAACCTGGTGAACAAGATCCTCATGGAAGACTGGGTACTTGGCGAAACCATCCAGGCCAACATGCAGAGCGGGGTGGTCGATGAAGTCCACTTCGGCCGCTTCGAATCGGCCCTGACCTGGCTGCACGACGAATGCGAACGCGCGATGGATGTCGAGCAGATGGTCGTCGCCAGGCAGGTATGAGCGGCGAGCGATACAGTACGGAATGAGCGGTGTTCCCTGGACTTGTGTGCCCGGACGGTCGCTGAGCTACGCTCAGTACCGGAGCGCTCGCTTCTTGGGGCCAGGCATTTATCTGCAGTCATCTGGCCTCCTACGGTGTTGTAAAAGTGCGCAATACGATTCGCTATTGGCCTGGACCAGCCTTTTATAGCCGGTCGTTTGCAGCGAGAAGTGCGCAGTCATCCCGATAAATGAACCTGTCTCCCTGTTCGCTCAGCTACCCAAAAACCAGGAGGGTTTTCATGAGCAATGATCATCTCAAGTTCTATGACAAGGAAGATCGCGCTTCTGCGCTGCCGAGATTGTTTGCTGGGGCCATTGTTGGCCACACCACGACCAACACCGCTCGTATCTGGGTGCGCGCCCATACACCGGGAGATTACTACCTGATTGTCTCCGCTGATCCATTGCCAGAAAGCGGCCAACCCTACGACATACATGGCCAGCAATTACGCGTGGAGGACAGTACAGGTTTGACGACTGTGATTGGTGAGTTGCATGAAATCTCACTGAAATACAGTACCGATGTAACCGGTGTGATAGACCTCGACAACTTGAAGGCCGGGACACGCTATTACTACGGGCTTTTCAGTCTGCTCAAAAAGCGCTCTGAGCGTTGGGAGGTTGGCCGGGACGCACAACTATCCTTCTGCACGCAGCCTGCCGACGTCGAGCGCTGTGTTTTTGGCTTCTACAGTTGTCACATGCCCTTTAAGGGTGGCAATGCTTACAACATGGACATGTGGTCCATGTTTGCGGATGTCCTAGAGGACAACGACTCGGACTTTCTGATTGGCGGCGGAGACCAAGTCTATACCGATGGAGACAAGAGCATTGACATCTGGCGCTGGCTCGTCAAGCACCTCAAAGAGGTAGCTCAACTGAGTGACAGCAAACAGCGAGATGTCATGCTCTCCTGGTACCGTGACATTTATCGCTCATATTGGGGCGCTAACTCGACCAAGCAGGTGTATCGCTCCTACCCCAACTACATGATTTGGGATGATCACGAAATCATGGATGGATGGGGCTCTTACACTGATGCTGAATTAGCAGACAAGCTGGACACGATATTTCAGTGGCAGAACACAGCCACCAATCTGACCCTGGCCCGTAACATGTTCTATTGCGCGCGGCAGGTCTATTACGAGTACCAGCATTCCCACAATCCACACACGCCATTCGGTCCCAAGGCAGAAGACTGCCAGTGGGACTACACGTTTCGTTGGGGACCGCTGTCTTTCTTTGTCATGGACATGCGCGGGCATCGTCGATACGACCCGGCACAGAAAGCCAATCCTGCCTATAACCCTGTTCTTGGTGATGACCAGTGGGCACGTCTCACGAGCTGGTTAAGCGGACCTGACAATAACGAGGATGCCTTCTTCCTAGTATCACCGGTACCTGTCATTCATGCCAACGACTATATCGTCAACGTCGCTGATATCAACGCCTTGGGCCTGGCTGACGACCTTCGGGACGAGTGGGATCACTACAGCAACCAGCATGAGCGGAATCGCTTGCTGAAAGGGTGCTTCACATTGTCACAAAACACCGGAAAACCAGTGGTCTTTCTCAGTGGTGATGTCCATGTCGGCGCATCGTTCTCGCTTTTCTGTCGACAGTACCCGGGCGCGCGTCTCTATCAAATCACATCGAGTGCCATAACTTATGCCAAGACACCTGGGGGGTTACTGAAACTTATCGTCAAGAATCGCGGAAAACTTTCCAATTCGGATCTGGATATTGACTATGAGCGGCTCGGCGACGTATTTCCGGGGCGGAATTTCAGTTTGATGAAATATCAAAAGGTCAACGGAAAGCCACAGCTATTCTGGGACCTCTATGGTAAATCTGGCGAAATTGATAATGCGGTGATCAAGTTGAAGCGAGTGCACATCCTGTATCCGTGAGAGCTGGTGGCCGTTGAGTTCATCCATGAGGCCAGCGGCCACTCATTAGCGTACATCAACTAGCAACGCCTGTGTCCCCGATTGTTTAGCTCCTGGCACTGTTGTGTTCGAATCAGAGGCGGTTCAGTACCTCCCGAAGGCTTCGGTTGTCGCAGCTGTCCTGCGCCCCTGACTATCCGACCACAGCGATACTGACCAAATGCAAGCTAGGCAACGCAAGTACAGGAAAATACCTGATGCAACATTCAATTTATGACTTCAGAACATTTACCCTTGTCCCGATCACCATCGGTATCTATAGCTTCAAATACAGAGAGATATAATCATGACGACCCCTGGGAATAAATATAGCAAAATTGAGGTTGTAGAGAAGCTTACGCCACTAATAGTTGGCGGGTTGATAGCAGGTGTCGCAACATTTTTTACGTATTTAAACGATTTGCGAAGGATTGAGGTTTCGCAGATAGAGCTGATTGGGAGCGTTGGGGATTTGATCACATCTGAAAAGGAGTCGGTTCGGGCGATCGGCTATTCGATGTTTGTGGCAATGAAAAACGAAAGTCTAGCGCTGGACATTATAAGTATAAATAAGGATGTGGCTGGTACTTTAGTAACAAGGGTTATACTTGAAAGTGACGAACTTCCGGTTTCTACTAGAAGATATGCTCGAGATATTTTGCTGGAGCTCCCGTGGCCGAACGCTACATCGACCGCTCCAAGGTCTGAAAGGGATGTGCACCTTTTAGCAAATATTATTCGTGACCGTTATGGCTTCAAGAGTCAGGTCTCCCTTGAGTGTTTGAAGTTTGCATTAAATAATCATGATGATATACAGAGACTTATCGCTTTGGTTGGCAGGGCCACAATAGAAAATAGAAATATTGGACTGGAGTTTGAACGAAACTGGCTCCTCAATTTACTTAGAGGCATCCGGGAGTCCTCAAATTTTCAAAGTCGAGATCAAGTGAGAAAAATAAACGAGCTCGAAGCCGAAGTTCTTGACCCTAGCTGGGGTAGTTCTGGTTGACAAATAATTGGGAGTCGAAGAGCGCTGTTAAAACTTGAACGTAGCCGCCATGATAAGCAATTGGGAACAAGCCACGATATTGATGCTGAGGGGGCGATGGAGGTTGATTTCCACCTCCGTGACCGGCGGCACTCTACCCCAAAGGCCGGTCATCGTCGCGGTAAGCAGGCGTTCAATGTTCGGTGGAAGAGTTAGTCGCCTCAATAGGGCCGCGCATAGGATGCGACGTTAAGCCTCGCCTCAATACTCGATTTTATCAAAACAAGACTATATCTTGAATACGACGACCGGGAATATCCTGGTCCAGTTCGATTCTTTCAGAACCGCTAGCGAAAACCACGCTTCAAAAACTTCGGCCCCGGTACGGTGCTTCCCGGAATGATAAACGTGGAATAGATTTCATCCCCGTCGGCGCCCCCTCAGGACGCTCTAGCCGACCTCATCCAACTCTTCAATCTCTGTCCACTCAAGGCAATTAACCGGTTTTGGTTTAGAGGCGTCTAGCAGATAATCCAATAGCGCCTTCACCTTCTCAGCAGATTCTGCATCGTTTTGGATACGGACAAAAGCTCGATATGGCTTCTCGTCCTTGGACTCTTTTCCGAACAATGCCGTCTCAAAGCAGGTACGACACGCAACAAGCCTGACGCGTCCTTCTGCGTTGTCGAGCTTTAGCACGGAGGCGATAGTTCTATTCATTCCCCACGCTGGATTGCCTTTACCTGCTGCCGTGAGCGGAGAATCGGTATCGTGAAGGATCGTAAACTGCTTGGAGAACTGCAGGAGGACTTTCGCTAGGGACGGGATAATCCCCTTGCCACGAGCCCGGATGATCTGGACGTCCTTATACTCGTCAACGTACATGTCCCTGATGATGGAGAAGGCCGTGTACTCGGTATCGCCTTCAACGATGATCTGCCGCCCGCCGAAGAAGAACTCGTTGACGTAGGGATCACACACGTTGAGCATCTTGAGGTTTTTCTTATCCTCGTCGTCCAGTTTGGCGCGGGTAGGTCTGTACAGGGTTGTACTTTCCACCTCGTTAGCTTCGCCACGGTGCACGCGAACAATGGTGGTATTATCCTTGGACAGATCGATGAAGATCGGTGAGTGCGAAGTAATCATGACCTGCCAGTTGCCCGTCTGAGGCAGATCGTAAAGCACTGCTCTGGCCTCCCGGATGGCCGAGGGATGAAGGCAAATCTCAGGTTCATCCAGCAGCAAGACGTGCGGCCTTGTACCCTCGGGATCCTTCGCCTCCGACAGGTATTTCAAGGCTGCCCAGAGCAAGGTTCGACGAGCACCACTACCTTGGTTGGCAATGCCTGACAGGTAACCATCTTTAGGGCCCATCAGCAGATCGGCAGTGGTTTTGAATGGGGTGTAGGCCTTTTCGATGTCCAACTCAGGTTTGGCATCAAACTTAACATGATGGTTCGGGAATAGGCGATCGAGATACTTGGTGATCTCAGACTCGATGGAAGCAACCTCTGCCTCAGTTGCTTCCACAGCTTTTGTCTGGAGCAATTTGATCTTCTCAATCACAAGTTCGTAGTCAGATAACGCTTGAGCGGGATTCGACTTGATTTGTTGAACACGCTCTTTAAGCAAGGAACTGATTAGATTGATAATCTCATTTGCTTGAGCGTCGGGTGAAGCAAACGCGTCGATGCGATGTGGGCGTGGGCGTTTGGCGTTGGCCACGTTTGGAGCTCCCCACGGCACTTGGGCATCCCAATCCCCCTTCTGCACATTGAAGCCCTGCCGCACCGGATCTTTGGTTGGACTGTCCCAGATCCAGCGTTCGCGGATCAGGAATTCTCCGTTGGCCTGGACACCAAGCCAGCGTTCTCCCGGCGCATCACTGAACACGACGGTTTGAAGCTCAATGGTCGGAAGCGCTTCCCTCTCTACTACGCCATTTGGGAAGTCGTTGATGTTCAGTTTTCCGGCAGACGACCCGTGAGACATCACGATTTCATAGGCTCGTAAAATGCTACTTTTTCCTGCGTTATTGGCGCCAACTAACACAACTATGTCATCCAGTTCGATTTCAACTGGAGTTGAACCGATTGATCGAAAGCTCTGAATGATGAGTTTATGCAGTCGTGGACGAGGGGTGCCCTCGTCAAGTAGCGAAACAACTTCGGGTATAGCTGACTTCTTAGCCATAGAAAAACCTGTAATTTTAATTCGAGCATCCAAGAATAGAGAGCTTCAGGCGAAGGTAGTGTCTTTGCCGCGGTGTAGCGTCAATGTTCCAATCATTGCGATTGTTTTCAGCTGTGGAAATCGATAGCGAAATGCTAGAGAAAAGAGCACGCAATGGGACGGATTCCGGATGACCGCTCCTGCCCAGGAACAGTCAAAAAACTAGAGGCAACGACAGTTTCGGGACCTTAGCGTTGAAATCCTGCTTGCTCTTTCATTCGTAGCCGATTGCGGCACTGTGTCTATTTCTTAGCTATCGCGGCTTTCGCACAGTCCTCGGAGAATTTTTCCTTTTCTTGTTCATTATCAATGAACTCTGCAATCTTGATGCAGTTCGCGAGAAATTGGCCTATCGCGAGCCCTCTGCCTTCCTCTGCTATTCCTTCGGTTAAGTTTTGTGCCGCCACGCCTGTTGAGAACATCTTGCCTAATTTGTTGGTTATTGAGCTAGAATTACCTCCAGTCGAAGATCCAAAACTTCCATATACAGACATTGCGTCGCGACGGGTCACATACAATGACTCAGCTAATTCATCTTTGGCACCCTGAACAGCCCCTTTGGCTTGATCATATTTTTTCTGCGCTTCGCCTTGAGCTTCTTTCATTGTGCTTATTACGTCTGCCGGAATTGGATTGCCAGCTTCAGCAGATTGCTTAACCCTTTCAGCAGTAACCGGACTGAAGCTCTTACTATTTTCAACAAAAACCCTTGCTTGATCCTTGTCAATGGCAAACTTAGTGTTGTATTCATTGATCGCATCATTTTCAGCCTTGATGGTTGCCAAGGCTGTGGCCGCTGCAGCCTCGTTTGAAAGCGCCTCCCGAAGTTTATCTACTCTTATCCTTTGTATTTCCGACTCATCTTTTTCTTCAGCCTTCCCATCTCCTTTCCCATAGGACGCGGTAATCTGAATTATATCTTTTCCGCCATCCTCACTCTTTTTCGAAACAGCTACGGGGACATATGCAGCGTCTACGTTCTTGAAGCCCAAGTTCATAGTTACGCCAGTAGATTCTGTGGTGGGGGCCGAGATATCCACCCCAAAAACTTGCTTGGATGTATACATTAATGGTGCTTGTTGTAAAGGCGCACAGCCGGCAATAAGGATCAATGACACGAATATAGTATTTTTCATATCAGTTCCTGCTATGTGTTAGGCAGATTTTATCGGGATCGATGTTGGATTTTTCTAGATAAGCAATCAGCTCGTCAGACTGAGCTTGGCTGTTTGTAAAAATGACAACCGAACATGTGCCAAGTGGAATTCGCGCGTATATTTGTTGGACATATCCAAGAGATGCCCCGCCAGGGCTGGTAATTAGCCCGATGCCAGTGATATCGAAGTATACAGCCCCATTGCTTGGCTCTAATAAATAAATTGGGAGTCCTGCGTAACTACTAACTTTAACGCCTTTGTTGTAGACATTGATAACTGTGCATCCGCCTAGGACGCAAAGCATAGAGATAAGTAATATACGCAAGGGTTTCACCTGAAATTCTTCCTTGAATAACTGGATGGCTGGCTGGATATGTTGAGTAATAGACTAGGTTTTGAGTATGTCAAGGTGATATCAGCGCCCGGCTTGCCCCTCTGGCAAAGCGGCGTTAACAAGTAGGTTCTCACCGTATGCTTGCGATAGATTGCGGTGCGTGGAAATTAGGACATAAGGAAAAAGGGACGTATTTATTTAAAGGCCAGACCGTCCGCTTTTGGCCGAAAGCAGCCAACCTCCTAACCACTGCAACTACCTGAAATCCCGGCTCCGTATATCCAGCCCGGTCAGCAGCTGGGTCAGGTCGATCAGGCGGCCGGCGATGAGGTGGCGTACGCCGTCCACCGTTTCCAGGTGGCCGTCGATGCGCAGCAGTTGTGACTGCACGAGTACGCGGCGTTGGCGTTCGGCGAGGTCGTGCCAGACGACCACGTTGATCATGCCGAACTCGTCTTCGAGGGTGACGAAGATGACGCCGCTGGCGGTTTGCGGTCGTTGCCGGCCGATCACCAGGCCGGCGACGCTGACGGCGCGGCCGTGTTCGACCGCCTGCAGGTCGTGCGAGCTTTTGCAGCGCTCGGCGCGCAGCGTTTCGCGCAGCAGGGCCAGGGGATGGGGGCCGAGGGTGGTGCCGAGGGTGTCGTAGTCGGTGAGCAGGTTCTCGCCCACCGTGGGTTCGGGCAGGCTCAGCGCGCTTTCCTGGGGGGCGGCGATGCCGGCGAACAGCGGTAGTTGTTCCTCGACGCCGGCGACGGCCCAGCGGGCCTGGTAGCGATGCCCGACCAGGCCGCTCAGGGCGCCGGCATCGGCCAGGCGTTCGCTGGCGCTGGCATCCAGGCGGGCGCGGCGGCAGAGGTCTTCCACGCCGCTGAACGCGGCGGCCTGGCGGGCCGTCTCGATCCGTCGGGCTTCCTCTTCACGCATGCCGCGAATCATCCGCAGCCCCAGGCGGATGGCCGGCTGCGTGCCGTCGCTGGCTTCGAGGCTGCAGTCCCAGTCGCTGTGGCGGACGTCGACCGGGCGTACCTGAATGCCGTGGCGCCGAGCATCCTGCAGTATCTGGTCGGGGCTGTAGAAGCCCATGGGCCAGCTGTTGACCAGGGCGCAGGCGTAGGCGGCGGGTTCGTGGCATTTCAGCCAGCAGCTGGCGTAGGCGAGGAGGGCGAAGCTGGCGGCGTGGGATTCGGGAAAACCATAGCTGCCGAAGCCTTCGATCTGCCTGAAGATGCGTTCGGTGAACTCCACCGTGTAGCCCTTTTCCAGCATGCGCGAGGTCAGGCGCTGGCGGTGTGGTTCGAGCCCGCCATGGCGCTTCCAGGCGGCCATGCTGCGGCGCAGTTCGTCGGCCTCGCCGGGCGTGTAGTCGGCGGCGACGATGGCCAGTTCCATCACCTGTTCCTGGAACAGCGGCACGCCCAGGGTGCGCTCGAACACCGGCTTCAATTCCGCCGAGGGGAAGTCGACGGGTTCCTCGCCATTCCGGCGGCGCAGGTAGGGATGAACCATGTCGCCCTGGATCGGCCCGGGGCGGACGATGGCGACCTGGATCACCAGGTCGTAGAAGGTCTGCGGGCGCAGGCGCGGGAGCATGGCCATCTGCGCGCGGGATTCGATCTGGAAGGCGCCGATGGTGTCCGCACGGCTGATCATGGCGTAGGTGGCCGGGTCGTTGGCGGGCAGGGTGGCCAGGGTCCAGAGCGTGCCACGGTAGCGCTCGATCAGGGCGAAGCAGCGGCGCAGGGCGCTGAGCATGCCGAGGGCGAGCACGTCGACCTTGAGCAGGCCGACCAGGTCCAGGTCGTCCTTGTCCCACTGGATGACGGTGCGCTCGGCCATGCTGGCGTTCTCCACCGGCACCAGGGTGTCGAGGGCGTGTTCGGAGACCACGAAACCGCCGGGGTGCTGCGACAGGTGACGAGGAAAGCCGATCAGCTCACCGGTCAGCACCAGCACCCGGCGCAGCAGCGGGTTGTGCGGGTCGAATCCGGCCTCCTGCAGGCGCTCGGCCGAGGGTGGTTCGTTGCTCCAGCGACCGCAGCAGTCGGCCAGCGCGTTGACCTGGTCGGGTGGCAGGCCGAGCGCCTTGGCGACGTCGCGCACCGCGCCGGCTCCGTGGTAGGTGTTGACCACGGCGGTCAGCGCCGCGCGGGTGCGGCCGTAGCGGCGGAACACGTACTGGATGACTTCCTCGCGGCGCTCGTGCTCGAAGTCCACGTCGATGTCCGGCGGCTCGTTGCGCTCGCGCGAGAGAAAGCGCTCGAACAGTAGCCGGTTGCAGGTGGGGTCGAGTTCGGTGATGCCGAGCACGAAGCACACTGCCGAGTTGGCCGCCGAGCCGCGCCCCTGGCAGAGGATGCTCTGCTCGCGGGCGAACTGGACGATGTCGTGGACGGTGAGGAAGTAGCTCTCGTACTGCAGCTCGGCGATCAGGCTCAGTTCGTGTTCCAGCTGGGCGCGCGCCCGTTCGGGCACGGCCTTGGGCCAGCGCCAGCAGGCACCGCGCTCGACCAGGTGGCGCAGCCAGGAGGTGGCGTCGTGGCCCGCAGGCACCAGTTCGCGGGGGTAGCGATACTGCAGTTGGCCGAGGTCGAAGCGGCAGCGTTCGGCGATGCGCAGGGTCTCGTCGAGCAGGGCGCCCGGGTACAGCTCGGCCAGTTCCTCATGCCGGCGCAGGTGGCGTTCTCCGTTGGCGAACAGGTAGGCGCCCGCGTCGGCCACGGGCAGGTGCTGGCGGATGGCGCTCATGCAGTCCTGCAGGGCGCGGCGGCCACGGGCGTGCATGTGTACGTCGCCGCAGGCCACGGCGGGCAGGGCGCAGGTACGGGCCAGGTCGAGCAGTCGCTGCAGGCGAGCGTTGTCGTCCGCGCCCCGGTGCAGTTCGACGCCGAGCCACAGACGTTCGCGGAAGCGGCTGCGCAGCCAGGGCAGGGGCTGGGCATCCTGGGCTTCCAGCCAGATCGCCAGCAGCCCATCGAGCGGGGCCTCGAAGTCTTCGCGCAACAGGCGGTAGGTGCCTTTCGCGGCCCGCCGTCGGGCACGGGTTATCAAGCCGCAGAGGGCCTGATAACCCGCCAGGTTCTCGGCCAGCAGCACCAGCTTGGGGCCACCCTCGATCAGCACTTCACTGCCGACGATCAAGGCCACGTTCTGTTTCTTGGCCGCCTGCCAGGCGCGCACGATGCCGGCCAGGGTGCATTCGTCGGTGATCGCCAGGGCTCGGTAGCCGAGGCGGGCAGCACGCTCGAACAGCTCCTGGGCGCTGGAGGCGCCGCGCTGGAAACTGAAGTTCGACAGGCAATGCAGTTCGGCGTAGCCGTTCATGCGAACCAGCCGTGCAACTGCAGGGGGCCACTGCTGCCGACCGGGCGGAAGGCCCAGCCGCGCTGGCCGCTGCGGGTCTCCACGACGTAGTAGTCGCGGCGTATGTCGTCGCCGTCCCACCAGCCGGATTCGATGCGCTCCGGGCCGCAGAGGATGCGCAGCGATGCCTCCTGCAGTGCCTGTGGTTCGGCGAGCAGCCAGCCGGGGCGCGGCGCACTGGCGGGCAGCGCTGCGGCGATTGGTTCCTGCGTCCAGGCGCGTTCGGGGCGGTGATCGGCACGCGCGCCGAGGCCATGTACGGCCTCGTCACCGAGTCGGGCACGCAGGCGTTCGCGCAGCTGTTCCCAGGGTTGGTTCTGCTGCGGGCGTTCAGTGAACAGCTGATGATGCTGCGGGGCGAAGGCGGGCAGTTCGCGTGCGACCAGGCGCACCGCCAGGACCGGCGCGGGCAGTTGCTGGTGTTCCAGCCGGCCACGGGTCAGTTCGAAGAGCATGCCGGCGTCGCGCTCGGCGCTGAGCAGGCCGATCTGCACCCGGGTTTCGTTGCCGGTGCGGTGTTCCAGGTGCAGGGTGAAGCGCTGCACGCCACTGTCGCGGCCCGCCAGGTAGGCGGCGAGGTCAGCGGTCAGGCGGCGTAGCGGGAAGAGCAGGGCCTGGTGCGACGCCACTTCGAAGTTCAGTTCGATGCGGGTGTCGAAGACATCCGGCGGTGTGTAGAACTCCAGGGCCAGGGGGCGCTGCCCGAGCAGGGTGTCGAGCTGCGCCAGCACCTCGGCCGGGAAGCGCCTGGCCACGCTGGCGCGCGGCAGTTCCCAGAGTTGCCGCAGCTGTCTCAGGCCCATGCGGTTGAAGGCGCTGCTCGCGGTGGCGCTCAGGCCGAGGCGATCCACCGGCAGCGGGGCAAGCAGCTGCTGCAGGCCATGCGCATCGCTGGCCAGCAGACCGTCGCCGACGTTGACCAGCACGCGTGCCGCCGCCGGGTTAGGGGCGGCGGCGATGCGGTGCTGAAAACCCAGGGCGGCGAGCTCCGTGCGCAGGCGCGTCTCGAAGGATGGCCAGGGGCCAAACAGACCCAGGCTGGATTGCACCTCCAGCAGCAGGCAGCGTGGGTAGTGCAGGCTGACCTGGGCACTGAAACCATAGGCCCAGGCCGCCAGGAAGCGGTGCCAGCGTTCGATCTGCCCGACGTCGTATTCGCAGGTGGCGAAGTCGTGCGTCAGGGCCTGCGCGGCGGTCAGCGACAGGCCCGGTTTCAGGCCGAGCGCACGTGCGGCCGGGTTGACGGCCTGCAGCACGCGGCGCTGAGGCGAACCGCTGAGCAGCGCCAGTGGCGTCTCGCTGTCGCTGCGCTGGCGCAGCACGCCGTCCATGGCCAGTTGCGGCAGCAGGATGCAGGCCCAGAGCATGTGCGCCTCAGTGCCAGGGGGCGGCGATGGGGCGTGCAGGGGCGAGGCCGCCACGGCACTTGAGCACGCGAATGCGCGCCGGCTGGCTCTCCACGGCCAGGCGCAGCGCCGCTGGCGAAGGGTTTGCGGCTTCCTCGAGCGGGCGATAGGCAAAGGCCAGGGTCTGCCCGGTCGCGGCGGCCACCTGCAGGCGGCGCAGCGCGCGGTCGTCGGCCTGGCGCAGCCAGCACAGCACGGCGCCGCAACTGCCCGAGCGCAGGCACTGCTCGGCGGCCCAGAGGGCATCGCGTGCCTGGGCGCGGATGATGCTCAGGTAGCGCAGGTCGATGCCGGCATCCTGCCAGGCCTGGGGATAGGGCAGGTGGGGCGGAGCCACCAGCACCACGCGCTCATTCGCCTGGGTGAGGCGCGCCAGGGTCGGCCACAGCAGGCGCAGTTCGCCGATGCCGGTGGCGGCCGTCAGCACTTCGCTGAGCGCCGCAGCCGGCCAGCCGCCACCCGGGAGTGCGGCATCCAGCATGGCATGGCCCGTCGACGGATTGGACGGTGAAGGGGCGGAGACGACCTGCCCGCGCCAGACACGGCGGGCATCGAGCAGGCGATCGAGAGCGACCACGGATGACATGCGGGTAATGCACCAAGAATACTGTATGGATGAACAGTATTTGCTGCCGGCTGGCCAGGGTCAAGTCGCGGGCGATGAAGCGTGCAGCTCGCTGCCCGGGGGCGCCGCTCGCGGACTCAGGAGGGCGCCCGCTCGACCCGGTTGCGTCCGGCCGACTTGCCTTCGTAGAGCGCGGCATCCGCGCGGGCGATGCTGTGGCTGAGCGATTGCCCGGCGTGGTGCTGGCTGATGCCGATCGACAGGGTTACGCCGATGTGGCTGCCGTTGCCGTCGATCCGCAGCGCCTGGACGGCCTCGCGAATGCGCTCGGCGCTGGCCGCTGCCTGGTCCAGGTCGGTGTGCGGCAGCAGCGCGAGGAATTCCTCGCCTCCCCAGCGACCGATGAAGTCCTGCTCGCGCATCGAGTCCTTGAGCACGCGGCTCACGGCTTTGAGTACCTGGTCGCCCATGTCGTGCCCGTAGGCGTCGTTGATCGCCTTGAAGTGGTCGATGTCCATCAGCATCAGGGTCATCTCGGCCGGCTGCTGCACCTTCTCGGCCAGGCTGATCAGGTGGCGGCGGTTGAACAGTCCGGTCAGCGGGTCGGTGGTGGCCATGCGTGCCAGCTTCTTGTGCGCGCGGGTCACGGTGACCACGTAGAACAGCGCCAGGTAGCTGAACATGCAGAACACCACCGTCAGGTTGAAGACATGCACGGCCAGCAGGGCGTTCGACGAGATCGGCTGCAGCGGTGGCAGGTACCACATCAGGACGTCCAGCCCCACGTAGTAGGCCCACAGGCAGATGGCGAGTATCCAGGCGCTGCGTGCCCGCATGCTGACGAACAGCGCCGGGATGAACATCAGCAGGTAGTAGTGAAAGCCACTCTCCCAGCCGACCATCAGCGTGCCCAGCCCCGCATGCACCAGCACTTCGATGCGGATCAGCATCACCGCCAGGCGGTTGCGCCGCTGCTTGAAGGCGCGATAGGCGTAGACGTACATGGCCACGCTGATCACGTTCACCCAGCCGAGGATCGGGGAGCCGAGGCCGAGGAAGATGAACAGGAAGGCGACGTCCACGCAGGCCGCCAGCTGGCAGCAGCGCATGGACAGTTGCCAGAACTCGGGGCGGGCCTCGCGTTTATGAGGGTTGTCTGAGGGCATCGCTGAAGGCTTCCTGGCCGTTGCTGGAGCGCCCGGCGCACAGGCGTCGGGTCAGCGCGGCGACGCCGTCGCCGTGCCGGGCCACATTACGAGGCCGCTCGTCGTACGTCCAGTGGCATTCGGCCATGTGCGCGATGTGGCGTTCAGGCGCTGACCCAGCGCTGGCGTGCCCAGCCGCTCAGTGCATCGACCGCCAGCACCAGCAGCAACATGGCGAGAATCACCGTGGCCGCCTGGGCCTCCTGGAACAGGCTGAGGGACATGTAGAGCATCTGCCCCAGGCCGCCGGCGCCAACGAAGCCGAGCACGCTGGCCATGCGGATGTTGTTCTCCCAGCGGTACAGGCTGTAGGCCACCAGTTGCGGCCAGACCCCCGGCAGGGTGCCGTAGCAGAAGGCGAGCAGGCGGCCGCCGCCGTTCTCGCGGATGGCGTCGGCGGGCTCGCGCGGGGTGTTTTCCAGCGCTTCGGCGAACAGCCGGCCAAGCACGCCGGCGGTGTGCAGGGCCAGGGCCAGGGTGCCGGCATTGGGGCCGAGGCCGGCGGCCAGCACCATCAGCGCCGCCCACACCAGCTCGGGAATGGCGCGCAGGGCGTTGAGCAGCAGGCGCGTGGCGTGCAGGGCAAGGCCGCCGAAGCGCCCGGCAGCCGGCAGGGCCAGGGCCAGGCCGAGCAGGGCGGCGAGCAGGGTGCCGATGGCGGACATGGCCAGGGTTTCCAGCGCGCCACGGCCAATGGCCTGCAGGTGCGCGGCGGAGAAGTCCGGATGCAGGAAGCCACTGGCGTACTGGCCCATCTGCGCCAGGCTGTCGCCGGCCACCAGCGCGCCGAGGTCGATGCCCAGGTAGACGAATGACGCAACCACCGCGCCGAGAAGGGCGAGGAGCAGGATCAGGTTGCCGCTTCTCATGTCAGCCTCGCGCGCAGCAGGCGGCTGAGCTGGTCGGCGAGCAGCACCAGCAGCAGGAAGGTGAGCAGCATGCTGGCCACTTCGCCGCCCGCGAACATGCGCAGCGACAGGTCGATCTGCTGGCCCAGGCCGCCGGCGCCGACGAAGCCCATCACCACCGAGGCGCGAATCGCGCACTCCCAGCGGTACACGGTGTAGGAGAGCATCTCGCCAGCGGCATTGGGCAGCACGCCATAGGCGAAGGCCGCCAGGCGGCTGCTGCCGGCGCCGAGCAGGGCGCGGGCGGGGCGGGTATCGACCGACTCGAAGATTTCCGCGTAGACCTTGCCGAGCATGCCGGCGTAGGTGATGGCGATGGCCAGCACCCCGGCGGTGGGGCCGAGGCCGACGGCACGCACGAACAGCAGCGCCCAGACGATCTCCGGCACGCTGCGCAGGAAGATCAGCAAACCGCGCACCGGCCAGCGCGCCAGGCGGGCCCACCAGGCCGGGCGGCCGCCACGGTGCAGCGCCGACAGCGACAGCGCGCGGCTGGCCAGCAGCGAGGCGGGAATGGCGATCAGCAGTGCCAGGCTCATGCCGGCGGTGGCGATGGCCAGGGTTTCCAGGGTGGCGCGGCCGAGCAGGGCGAGGAACTCGGCATCATGCGCGGGCGGCCAGAAGCCGGCGAGGAAGTTGCCCATGGCGCGGGTGTTGTCGCCCGCCACCAGCACGGCCAGGTTCAGCTCGCTGAGGTCGATGCCCGGCCACAGCAGGAGCAGCGCCAGTAGCGTGATCAGCAACCGTGGCAGGGCGGCGGGGTCGCGTGGGGCGGTTGTCAGCATCGCGGGATGTGCACCGGCTGCACCTGCACGGGCAGGCTGGGCGAGGCTTGCAGTTGCTCGTTGGCGTACAGCGCCTGCAACTGTGCGGGCTGCACGTCGGCGGCCGGCAGGTCGAAGGCGATGCGTCCGTCGCGAATGCCGATCACCCGTGGGAAGTGCGCCAGGGCCAGGTCGACGGCATGCAGGCTGGCGAGCAGGGTCATGCCGCGCTCGGCGGCCTCGCGGTTGAGCACGGCCAGGGTGTGCCCGGCCAGCACCGGGTCCATGGCCGAGACAGGCTCGTCGGCGAGGATCAGCTCCGGCGCCTGGTACAGCACGCGGGCGATGCCGACGCGCTGCAGCTGGCCACCGGAGAGCTGGTCGCAGCGTTGGTAGAGCTTGTCGGCGATGTCCAGGCGCGCCAGGGCCGTCTGGGCGCCGGAGGCATCCAGCGGGTAGAGCAGGTTGAGCAGGCCCTTGGCCAGGGGCCACTGGCCGAGCTTGCCAGCCAGCACGGCGGTGACCACGCGCTGGCGCGGTGGCAGCGGCGGCGCCTGGTGGATCAGGCCGATGCGCGCACGCAGGCGCTGGCGCTGGCCGGCAGCCAGGCGCCAGGGGTCGTGTTGCAGCAGGTCGAGCGTGCCGCGCGTGGGTTGCAGGCTGGTGGCCAGCAGGCGCAGCAGGGTGGTCTTGCCGGCCCCGGAGGGGCCGATGATGGCCACCCGTTCGCCGGGGGCGATGTGCAGATCGATGGCCTCGAGCGCGACCTTGCCGTTGGCGTGGGCCAGGCCCACGCCACGCAGCGTGACACTCACTTCAACAGGCCGGCGGCGCGAGCGGCCTCTTCGATGCCTTCGTAGTTGGCGGGCTGGGTCTCGATGAAGCGGCTGGCAGCCTGCAGGTCGAGAATCGCCTTCTGCTCCGGCTTGGCCGGGTCGAGGGCGAGGAAGGCGGCCTTGATCTTCGCCTGCAGGTCGGCGTCGAGGTTGCCGCGCACGGTCCAGTTGTAGTCGTAGTAGGTCGGGGTGGTGGCGAAGACCTTGACCTTGTCGGTGTCGACCTTGCCGGCGTCGACCAGCTTCTGCCACACCGAGGCGTTGAGCACGCCCGCGTCGGCCTTGCCGGCCTGGACCCAGGCAGCGGTGGCGTCGTGGGCGCCGGAGTAGGCCACGCGGCTGAAGAAGTCTTCCGGCTTGATGCCGTCCTGCAGCATGAAGTAGCGCGGCATCAGGCTGCCGGAGGTGGAGGACACGGAACCGAAGGCGAAGGTCTTGCCCTTGAGGTCCTGCAGCGATTTCACCGCCGGGTCGGAGGTGATGAACTTGCTGGTGAACTCGGCATCCTGTTCACGCTGTACCAGCGGCACGGCGTTCCCGGTTTTCAGGCGCGCCTGGACGAAGGTGAAGCCACCCAGCCAGGCCATGTCGATGCGGTCGGCCGCCAGCGCTTCGACCACGGCGGCGTAGTCGGCCACCGGCACGAACTCCACCTTCATGCCCAGCTCCTGCTCCAGGTAGGCACCCAGCGGCTTGAACTTGCGCAGCAGCTCGGTGGGGGCTTCGTCGGGGATGGCCGAGACCTTGAGGACGTCGGCGGCGTGCGCGAATACTGCAGATACGGACAGAGCGATGCCGGCGGCGAGTGCCAGGGTTTGCTTGAACATGACGGATTCTCCGGTTCAATAGCGGGGAAGGCGTGCGCAGTATAGTGGCCGAACGACGCGCTTGCAGCACGCGCGCGCTGACTGCGGGGTTAAGATGCGCGCTGGATACGAACTGCCTGGAGTTGATCGATGACTGCAACGCTGCCCGCCCTGGCTTTTGCCGGCATTGGCCTGATGGGCCTGCCGATGACCCGCCGCCTGCTCGCTGCCGGCTACCCGCTGACCCTGTGGAACCGCTCGCCGGACAAATGCGCGCCGCTGCTGGAGCTGGGGGCGCATCGCGTGGAGAACCCGGCGGAGCTGTGCCGCGATGCCAGCGTGGTGATGCTCTGCCTGGCCAATACCGAGGTGGTGCGCGAGGTGGTGTTCGGCCCCGGCGGGATAGTCGAGAGCGCGCGCCCGGGCCAGCTGCTGGTGGACTTCTCCAGCCTGGACCCGGCCGCCACGCGGGAGATGGCCGCCGAGCTGGAGGCGCGCAGCGGCATGCGCTGGGTCGACGCGCCGGTGTCCGGCGGCACGCCTGGCGCCGAGGCCGGTAGCCTGGCGATCATGGCCGGTGGTCGCGACGAGGACGTGGAGCGGGTGCGGCCGATCCTGGCACACCTGGGCCAGCGCCTGACGCGCATGGGCGACGTCGGTGCCGGGCAGGTGACCAAGGTGTGCAACCAGATGATCGTGGCCTGCAACGCGCTGGTGATCGCCGAGGTGGTGGCGCTGGCCGAACGCTCCGGGGTCGACGCCAGCCAGATCGCGCCGGCCCTGGCGGGCGGTTTCGCCGATTCCAAGCCGCTGCAGATCCTGGCGCCGCAGATGGCGGCCAGCCAGTTCGAACCGATCAAGTGGCACGTGCGCACGTTGCTCAAGGATCTCGACACGGCGGTGAAGCTGTCGCGCGAGCAGGGCGGCGCCACGCCCATGAGCGGCCTGGCGGCGCAGCTGATGCGCCTGCACGGCAGCCAGGGCTTTCTCGAGCGCGACCCGGCCACGCTGGTGGAGCTGCTGCGGGAGCAATGCCCATGAAGATCGCCGCCAACCTGTCCATGTTGTTCACCGAGTTGCCGCTGCGCGAGCGTGTGCTGGCGGCGATGCGTGAAGGGTTCGACGGCGTGGAAATCCAGTTTCCCTACGAACTGCCTGGCATCGCCCTGAAAGAGGTGCTGGCGCTCAGCGGCTTGCCGCTGCTGCTGATCAACGTTCCTGCAGGCGATCTGATGAGCGGCGGCCCGGGCCTGGCCGGCGTGCCCGTGCGCCAGACCGAGTTCGACGCCGCCCTGCAGGAGGCGCTGAGCTACGCGGCCATGGTCCGCCCGGCGTGCGTCAACGTGCTGCCGGGGCGCCTGGCCGAGGGCGTGAGCCGCGAGCAGGCGCTGGACTGCCTGGCCGCCAACCTGCGCAAGAGTGCCGAGGCATTCGCCGTGCTGGGCATCCGGGTGCTGGTGGAGGCGATCAACCCCATCGACATGCCGGGCTTCCTGATCAACACGCCGGAGCACCTGGATGAGCTGCTGCGCGCGGTGGATCACCCCAATCTGGCGGCGCAGTACGACCTCTACCACATGGCCCGGCAGGGGCTGGACGTCGCCGCCGGTGTGCGCCTGCTGGCCGGGCGTGTCGGCCATGTGCAGTTCGCCGATGTGCCGGGGCGGGGGGCGCCGGGGACCGGGGAGCTGGCCTTCCCGCCGTTGCTGAGCGCGCTGCGTGACAGCGGCTATGACGGCTGGCTGGGCGCCGAGTACAAGCCGGGAGAAGCGGGTACGCAGGCCAGCCTGAGCTGGTTGCCGGCGTTCAGGGCTTGAGTGTGAGCTGCCTGGATCGCGGCTGAAGCCGCTCCTACGACCCGCCCCGTAGCCCAGATGAAATCCGGGAATGTAGGGTGGACGTCGCTTTTCACGTCCACCGCAACGGTGGATCGGTGAAGCGTGATCCACCCTACGTTCGCTGGCGTGAGGTGTACGTTTCGCGGCTGAAGCCGCTCCTACGGGGTTTGCATGGCTGCTTGTGGGAGGCGCTTCAGCGGCGAGCGTCTGCTCAGGGCGTGAGGGCTCAGGAGCCGCTCGCTACCCGCTCCAGCGGCCGATAGTGTGGCGGGAACAGCGAGATGATCTCGGCCAGCGGCACCGGTTTGCTGAACAGGTAGCCCTGCACCTGATCGCAGCCGCGTTCCTGCAGGAAGGCCAGTTGTTCGACGGTCTCCACGCCTTCGGCGACCACTTTCAGATGCAGGGCGTGGGCCATGGCGATGATGGCGTGGACTATCTCGCGGTCCGGGCTGGAGTTGACCACGTCCTGGATGAACGAACGATCGATCTTCAGCGTGTCCAGCGGCAGGCGGCGCAGGTAGGCAAGGGATGAATAGCCGGTGCCGAAGTCGTCGATGGACAGGCTCAAGCCCAGCGCCCGGATGCTTTCCAGCAGGCCGATGGCTCGGTTGATGTTGCTCAGCAGCGCGCTCTCGGTGACCTCCAGTTCCAGGCAATGGGCCGGGCAGTGAGTCGAACGCAGCAGCTGTTCGATGCGGCCAGGCAACTGGTCGGTGCCCAGGTTGAGTGCCGAGCAGTTGACCGCGATCTTCAGGCCGGAATACCCCATGTGCTCGAGGTTGTTGAGGTCCAGGCAGGCGCTGCGCAACACCCAGTGGTCGAGCAGGTCGATGAAGCCATTGGCTTCGGCGATGGCGATGAAGCGGTCCGGCGTGAGCAGGCCGTGCTGCGGGTGGTGCCAGCGCACCAGCGCTTCCAGCTTGCTCAGCGCGCCACTGCGCAGGTCGATGATCGGCTGGTAGTAGAGCAGCAGGCCGCTGTCCTGCTGCAGGGCCAGGCGCAGGTCTTCCTCCAGTTGCAGCTCGAAGGAGGCCTTCTGCTTGAGGTGCGGGTTGAAGAAGTGCACCACGTTGCGACCGCTGCCCTTGGACTGGTACAGCGCCAGGTCGGCATGCTTGAGCAGCTCGTCGGCATTGCTGCCGTCCTGCGGGAACAGGCTGATGCCGACGCTGGTGGTCATCACGATCTTGCGCCCGGCCAGGCTGATCGGCTCTTTCATCTGCTCCAGCATGCGATTGGCCAGGGCACGCGGGTCGGCATTGCTGTCGAGGCTGGCGACCACGCAGAATTCGTCGCCGCCGAAGCGGGCGATGATGTCACGCTCGCGCAGCGCCAGGCGGATGCGCTGCGCGACCATGCGCAGCAGCTCGTCACCGGCGTCGTGGCCGAGGCTGTCGTTGATGCGCTTGAAGTGATCGACGTCGAGGAACATCACCGCCAGGCTGCGGTTGGTCACCGCATGCTCCTCGAGGGCGGCGGCGAAGACCCGGTTGAAGCCTCGGCGGTTGAGCAGCTCGGTCAGGGGGTCGTAGTGCGCCACCTGTTCCAGCGAAGCCTTGGCCTGGTCGAGCTGCACCAGCAGGCTGTTCACCCGTTGCAGGTCACGGTCCTTGTCATCCAGCTTGTGCCCGATCCACGCGGCCGCCAGGCTCAGGCCCAGGATCAGCAGGGTGATCGAGGCGACGATCAGCCCCAGCTGCAGGCTGTTGTCGGCACTGCGCAACTGCAGGGGCGTGCCATCCGGCACCACGAGGTTGAGCGCCGCCATGCCGGTGTAGTGCATGGCGGCGATGGCCGCGCCCATCACCAGGGCAGCGCAACAGCGCATCCAGCGCTGTTGTCTGGGCGAGCCGACACGCACGTAGCGGTCGATCAGCAGCGCCGCGAAGCTGGCGCTGATGGCGATGAGGATGGACAGGCTGAACAGGCCGCCATGGTAATAGGCGTGCGCCGGCGAGCGGATGGCGGCCATGCCGCTGTAGTGCATGGCAGTGATGCCCAGGCCGATGATCAGGGCCGCCAGCAACTGCCGGCCCAGGCCGGCCTGCGCCATGCTCATGCAGTAGAGCGCGAGCAGGGCGGCGGCCAGCGCCACCAGCAGTGACAGTGCGGTGGTGGCCAGGTGGTAGTGAATGACCACCGGGGCCTGGAACGCCAGCATGCCGATGAAGTGCATGGACCAGATGCCGCCCGCCAGGCACAGCCCGCCGACCAGGCCCCAGATCAGGCGCATGCTGCGCCTGTGAACCTGCTCCAGGTGCTTGGTGATGGTCAGCGTGCTGAGGCTGCCGATGGTGGCGATGGCGTACGACAGCAGCACCAGCCAGGGGTCATGGCTGCAGTCCAGCAGGAGCTGCCCCTGAACGGGCAGGTCACTGAGGAACCTGATCGAGAGTCCTTCCATTACCACCCCCGCTTGCCTGCGGTATGCGTGCCCGGTTCAGTGAAGCACAGGCTCGCCGTTACGGCCTACTTGCCGTAATCGTTGAGCGAGATCACCCGGGTCTTGCCGATGCGATGGCGGTAGATCTCGCGCAGGTACTTGATCGCCTGCTTGACGCTCTCGCGCGACAGGCGGATGTCGTTGATCGAGACGAACTTCTCGGCATCGTGGATCAGCTCGCGGTACTTCTTCTCGTACATCGGCTTGATCGCGTACCAGTTGGTGTCGAGGATCTTCGCCGGGTCCTCGTGTTCGTTGAGCATGGCGTCGAGCTGCGCCTCGTTGAAGCGCTCGGCGACGATGAAGTCGAGCATGGCGTCGTCCAGGCTGTCGTCGAAGCGGTACTGGTCGCGGGCGAAGCAGCGCTTGATGTAGGCGACGATCAGGGTCAGGAAATCGTCCGACAGGCAAGGGCTCTTGACGATCAGGGTGGTCAGCGAGAGGTTGGCCGAGGCGCCGATCACCAGCGCATAGCGCTTGAGCGTGGTGTTGGGGAAGAGGTTGTTGAGGTGGGTCTTGAGCCGGTTCAGGTCCATGTAGGACAGCTTGTAGTCCTTGGGCAGGGAGACGATGGACACCACCGACGAGCAGTTCTTGAAGAAGTGCAGGTCGCTCAACTGCGCCGCGTCGTAGCCGCTGGCCTTGTACTGCTCGAGGGCCTGGCGGTAGCGCTTGGATTCGATCGGCAGCAGGCTGATGCCCTCGATGGCCTGGGTGACCTTGTTGAAATGCGGCAGGTCGATGGAGCGGAAGAACAGGTCGTCGATGTTCAGCCGGGGCGGGTGCTGTTCCTTGTCCAGCACGCGGAATTTCTCCGATAGCTGGGCGTGCTGCTCGGGCACCACGGATTCGGCGTAGGCCACGGCCACCGGGCCTGCCAGGCTCATGAACAGGTCGTTGGCATCGAGGCGGATGGTCTCGCCGATGTCGATGCCGGCGCGGCGGAAGTAGTTCTGGTCGTAGTCGCTGGTCACCGCCTGGGCGGTGAGGATGTTGAAGATCTGCTGCGAGATGTACTGGTTGGCGTGGCGCTCCATGGCGGTCACGTCGATGTTGTGGATGCTGCCGTCACCGCTTTCCTCGGCGTAGCGCATGATGTCGTTGGAGATCAGCATCATGGCGTTCCACGGACGGATGCGGCGCATCACGCTCTCGGCGCTGTTCTGCTCGTTGTCGAAGTTGTAGGAGAAGTCCCATTCCTCGGCCAGGTACTTGCAGAGCAGGCGCCCGGCGTTGATGTGCAGGGCCTCGGACATCTCGCTGCGCTGGTCGGAGATGTTCGGCAGGATGCAGATGCCGCTGGTGAAGATCGGCTCGAAGACGAAGCCACGATCGCGCTCCGTCTCGGCGTCCTCCGGCGCCTTGCTGTCGAAGGTCTTGCTCATGTAGGCAAACTGCTGCGCCAGGCCGAACTCCGAGGCCATGCCGGAGCCGGTGCCGCCGCCGGCGCTGAAGATATAGAAGTACAGCCGCGACTGGTTGGCCTTGATGCCGCAGGAGTCGATCAGGTAGCTGTGGATGAACTTCCAGTCTTCGTTGGAGAAGCGCTGGGTGTCCTTGTTGAGGATGATCTTGGCCAGGTACTGGCCGAGGATCGGCGCGTTGCCGGCCCCACCGGCATGCACCTCGGACAGGTCCATGATCTTCATCTTGCTGTAGTCGTCGAGAAAGCCGCTCATCTCGCCCTTGCGCGAGAAACGGATGCGCCCGGCGATGTCCTTGTCCAGGTCGCCGAGCATCACCAGCGGCTCGATCAGGAACACCGGCTTGCTGCTCTTGCTCGGCGCGCGCAGCAGGTTGCTGCGAATCCAGCGGCTGGGACGGGAGGCCTGCTCGATGGCCGCCGTGGCTTCGCTGTGAAACTCCTCCAGGTAGAACTGGCGGGCGTTGTAGACCAGCGAGGCGACGTCCAGGGCGATGTTCGAGCCGCAGCGCCCCAGGCCGATCAGGCACACCGAGGGGAACTGCTGGATGCGACTCGACTCGCTGTCGTCCAGTGGCTCGCCCAGGGGGAACACCATGTTGCGCAGGCCATCGAGGTTGTCGAGGATGCGCTCGATGTCGCGTTCGGTGAAGTACAGGTACTGCTCGCCAGTGTCGCTTTGCACCGCCAGCGCGGATGGCGCCAGCAGGGTGTCGGCGAGATCGGCCAGGGTGGCTTCCTTGGCGGGGGCTACGGCGTCTTTTTTAGTTTTCATCAGCGACAGTCCGGCGAGTCAGTGGGATGTTGGCCATTGGCCATGAAATGACCAGTCCCATTGGTTCTAGCACGGAAAAAAACACTTTGCGTTGTTCGGCCGGATATTGGCGCTGGTTGGCCGTCGCTCCCATCGATCTGCATAAATCAAGCGAATGGTCGCAGACAAAGCCAGGCAAAGCCTCTAGATTGCGCATCACTCAGCGTTCGGTCGGTGCTGCCAAGGTAGGCGCCACCGCAGTAGGCCGCACGCGGACAACAACATGGAGACCTTGCCGTGCAGCCCAATCAGCAAGCCGCGAATGCCTGGCGCATTCTGTTCCTGCTCTTCCTGGCCAACCTGTTCAACTTCTTCGATCGCACCATTCCCGCCATCATCATCGAGCCGATCCGCCTGGAGTGGGGCCTGAGCGACCTGCAGCTCGGCCTGATCGGTACCGCGTTCACCATCGTCTACGCGTTGGCCGGCGTCCCGCTCGGACGCATGGCCGACACCGGCGCCCGGCGCAAGATCATGGGCTGGGGCCTGGCGGCCTGGAGCGGCCTGACGGCGCTCAACGGCATGGCCTGGAACTTCTGGAGCTTCCTGCTGATTCGCATGGGCGTCGGCATCGGCGAGGCCAGCTACGCCCCGGCGGCCAACTCGCTGATCGGCGATCTGTTCCCCGCGCACAAGCGCGCACGGGCCATGGGCATCTTCATGCTCGGCCTGCCACTGGGCCTGCTGCTGGCATTCTTCAGCATCGGCGCCATGGTGCAGGCCTTCGGCAGCTGGCGGGCGCCGTTTCTCATCGCGGCGCTGCCGGGGCTGATTCTCGCGCTGTTCCTGTTCTTCATCCGCGAGCCGGCGCGGGGCGCTGCGGAAAGCATGCCGGTCAGCAGCGCCGCGGTGCAGCAACCGCTGCGCAAGGTGCTGGCGATCCGCACCTTCTGGTGGCTGGTGCTGGCGGGGCTGGCGTTCAATTTCGCCGCCTATGCCTGCAATGCCTTCATGGTGCCGATGCTGCAGCGCTATTTCGGCCTGGGCCTGCAGCAGGCGGCGATGGCCACCGGGGTGATCGTCGGGCTGACCGGGCTGGTCGGCCTGACACTGGGCGGCTGGGTGGCGGACAAGGTGCACCAGCGCTGGGCCAATGGCCGTCTGTTGTTCGCCGCGCTGAGCATGCTGGTGGCCTGCCTCTGCAGCACGTGGGCGCTGACTGCGGGACGCATCGATACGGCGCTGTTCGTCGCGGTGTTCAGCCTCGGCTGGCTGTTCTCCTACAACTTCTACACCTGCGTTTACACGGCGATCCAGGATGTGATCGAGCCGCGTCTGCGTGCCACGGCCATGGCGCTGTTCTTCGCCGGCCTGTACCTGCTGGGCGGAGGGCTGGGGCCACTGGCGGTGGGCTGGCTGTCGGATCACTACGCGCAGGCGGCGATGCAGGCCGCTGGCGCCAGCGAGATGACCGAGGCCTTCAAGGCCGTCGGCCTGCATGATGCGATGTTGCTGATCCCGGTGGCGCTGCTGCTGACGCTGCTGGCATTGCTGCAGGCTGCGCGCTGCTTCCAGATGGACGCCGTGCGCATGCGCGAGGGCCTGGGCGGGGCGGTGCCGGCCTGAGACAGAAGCTGCGCGCAGCGCACCCGGCAGACTGGCGCATCCGTGGATGCGCCATGCAGGGCTGTCGCCGGATGCCTCAGGGCACCAGGAGGATCTTGCCGTCCCGCTCGCCGCTGGCGGCAGCGGCCACGGCATCCTTGATGTGTTCCAGGTCGTAGGTCGCCGCGACACGGGTCTTCAGCTTGCCGCTGGCGATCAGCTGCACCAGTTCGCCGAACACCTTCATCTGCTGCGTCGGGCTGGCCTGCTGGAACCACTTGGCCAGCCAGAAGCCGCGCAGCGTCACGTCACGGAACACGAATGAGGCCGGCGACACCTGGCAGGCCTGGCCGCTCATCATGCCGTAGTTCACCAGCACGCCACCGTTGGCCAGGACGGCAGCCAGGTTGTCGGTGCTGACGCCGCCGACCGCATCGATACCCAGGCGCACCTCGGCACCACCGGTGGCCGCACGCACGCGCTTGGCCAGGTCCGGCCCGTCCACCAGCACCAGATCGGCGCCTTCGGCCTCCACGCCGGCGACCGCCGACTCGCGGCGTACCACGTTGATGGTCTTGAAGCCGCGCAGCTTGGCCAGCTGGATCAGGTAGCTGCCAACGCCGGAGTTGGCGGCGTTCTGGATGACCCAGTCACCCGGCTTGAGGTCGACGAACTCGCTGAGCAGCAGCGAGGCGGTCGGCGGGTTGACGGTGAGCATGGCCAACTGCAGCGGATCGGCGTCCGGCAGGGGGATCAGCTTGTCCGCCGGGGCATTCATGGCGCTGACCCAGGTACCGCTGCCGACCGGCAGGAGCACGGTCTGGCCAACCTTGAACTGGCTGACGCCGGCACCGAGCGCCTCGACCTTGCCGACCCCTTCGTTGCCGCCGACAGCAGGCAGCGGCGGCAGCATGCCGTAGGCACCGGTCAGCGTGAGCACGTCGGAGGGGTTGATCGGCGCCGCCAGCACCTTGACGCGCACCTGCCCGGCAGCAGGCTCCGGCAGTTGCAGGGCAACCGCGCTGATGACGTCTTGCGGCACCGGGCCGCGCTGTTGGTATTCGGCTTTGAGCATGGTCAGGGTCTCCAGAAGGCAGGCGCAGAAATGCGTGGAGCCAGTCTAGTCGCGATAGTGCACAACGGAGTGAATCGACCTGCATCCACTCTGGTGATGACTCCCGCGAGCCGTCTATGCTCAGCTGGACCGACAACGGGGACCGTGATGTTCAGATGGTGGGTAGCAGCGGCACTGGCATGCCTGAGCCTGACGGCGCCGGCAGATGTGCTTAACGTTGGCTTCGGCACGCACAAGCCGCCTTACATCTACGAGGGCGAGCGGCGTGGACTGGAGTACGAGTTGATCGAGCGCGCGGCGCAGAACGCCGGCTTCGAGGTCACCGTCTACTATGCGCCGATGGAGCGCCTGCACCTGATGCTGCGCCGTGGCGAGATCGACGCGATCGCCACCACCCACCAGCGCAGTGGCGTGAAGGCCTACTACTCGCAGACCTACATCTATTACCACAACGTGGCGGTGGCCCTGGCCAGCCGCGGCTATCGCATCGAGCACATCGCCGACCTCGGCAACTACTCGGTCAGCGCCTTCCAGCGTGCGCGGCTGCTGTTGGGCCCCGAGTTCGAGCGCATGGCCCTGAGCAACCCGCGCTACCGCGAGGAGGCCCTGCAGATCAACCGCAACCGCCTGCTCTACAGCGGCCGTGTGGACGTGGTGGTGGGCGACAAGCGCATCCTCCGCTACTTCAATCGCGAGGTGGCCGACCAGGTCGACGTGACGCAGGCGCTGTCCTGGTTCGAGATATTCCCACCCACGCCGTACCGGGTCGGCTTCCGCCTGGATCGACAGCGCCAGCGCTTCGACGAGGGCCTGCGCAAACTGCGCGAGTCGGGCGAATACCAGCGCATCGAGCAGCGCTACCTGGCGGACTGAAATCTGAGGAAACTGTTGCGCGGCTGCCGGCGGACAGGGCCTGTTGCACTATGACGCCTCGCTCGCCACCTGCATGGAGACGCCAGGATGCCGCTCAAGTCGCTCGCCACCTTCGCCGTGCTCGCCCTGTTCGGCAGCCAGCCCGGCCTTGCCGAGGAGCGCCAGCTGCCCTCCGAACTGGGGCCCGTGGACGTCGTTACCGTCGCCGAGGGCCTGCGCAATCCCTGGGCCGTCGCCGTGCTCCCGGATGGCCAGGGGTTCCTGGTCAGCGAGCGGCCGGGGATGCTGCGGCGAGTCAGCGCCACGGGGGAGTTGTCGCCGCCGCTGCGTGGGGTGCCCGGCGTGTTCGCCGTGGGCCAGGGCGGGCTGCTCGATGTGGTGCTGTCACCCGACTTCGTCGAGGATCGCCTCGTCTACCTGTCTTACGCCGAAGCCGGTGACGGTGCGGCGGGCACCGCGGTCGGGCGCGGACGGCTGTCCGCCGACAGCCGCGCGCTGGAGAACTTCACGGTGATCTTCCGCCAGCAGCCCAAGCTGTCCACTGGCACGCACTTCGGCTCGCGCCTGGTGTTCGACCAGCAGGGCCACCTGTTCATCGCCCTGGGCGACAACAACGACCGTCCCACCGCGCAGGCGCTGGACAAGCTGCAGGGCAAGCTGGTGCGCATCTACCCGGACGGACGCATCCCCGAGGACAACCCCTTCGTCAAGCGTGCTGGCGCCCGCGGCGAGATCTGGTCCTATGGCCATCGCAACCAGCAGGGGGCGGCGCTCAACCCCTGGAGCGGCCGCGTGTGGACCCACGAGCACGGCCCGCGCGGCGGCGACGAGATCAACATCCCCGAGGCCGGCAAGAACTATGGCTGGCCAATGGCGACGCATGGCATCAACTACTCGATGCTGCCGATTCCCGAGGCCAGGGGCAAAACCCTGGAAGGCACCGAACCGCCCCTGCATGTCTGGGAGAAGTCGCCGGCCATCAGCGGCATGGCGTTCTATTCGGGCGAGCGCTTCGCGGCCTGGCAGCACAGCCTGTTCATTGGCGCGCTGTCCGGCCAGGCGCTGATTCGCCTGCATCTCGATGGCAACAGGGTCGTGCGCGAGGAGCGCTTGCTGGAATCACTCAACGCACGGATACGCGACGTGCGGCAAGGGCCGGACGGCTATCTCTACGTGCTGACGGATGCGCCGCAGGGGCGCTTGCTGCGCCTGGGGCTGGCGAGCGAATAAGGCGGGGGAGGGGTGTCGGGTGCGCGAGGCGCACCCGCGAACGATCACTTCTTGCTGATGGTGATCTGGCGAGTGCCGCCGTAGGTCTGACCGCTTACACCCTTGGCGATCTGCTGGATCTCGCCACCGCCCTGCAGGAAGGCGGCAATCTGCGCCTCGATGGACTCGCGGGTTTCCACTGCTGGAGCCGGCTTGCTGACTTTGCTGGCGGACGACTTGACGCGAAGGGTGGCCATGACCTTGATCTCTTTTCGATGGGCGGCCGGCCATTATGCCTCAATCAGCCCCATTCTGCTGGGTTAATCGCCAATCAGTCACCTGTGCAAGGCCCTGGCAGGCCCCTGTTCACCGCCTTTAATGGCTTGTTTTCCAGCGACTTAGGCCTCGTAGTGACCGGCTGTCGAATGACTGCACGGCAGGCCCGGAGAGCCGCGAACTCGGGTAGAATGGCCGGCTGTTTTAGCGAGGTGGAACACGATGGCCGTAATCGGGCGGATGAATTCTCTACAGGTGGTCAAGCACACCGACTTCGGGCTGTACCTGGACGGTGGTGCGGATGGCGAAATCCTCCTGCCCAAGCGCTACATCCCCAAGGACACGCCGAGCGAAGTCGAGGACTGGCTCAACGTGTTCATCTACCTCGACAGCGAAGACAAGCTGATCGCCACCACCCTGAAACCGAAGATCCAGCTCGGCCAGTTCGCCAGCCTCAAGGTGGTGGACATCAACCGGGTCGGCCTGTTCTTCGACTGGGGCCTGCCCAAGGACCTGCTGCTGCCGCACTCGGAAGAGAAGCGCCCGCTGCAGATCGGCGACTACTGCGTGATCTACCTCTATCTGGACAAGCGCACCCGCCGTCTCACCGCGACTGCGCGGCTGGACCGCCATCTGGACCAGGTGCCCGCCGACTATCAGGTGGGCCAGGAGGTCGACCTGCTGGTGGTCGAGCGCACCGACCTGGGCTTCAAGGCCATCATCGACGGCAAGCACTGGGGCCTGATCCACAAGAACGAACTGTTCAAGTTCATCCGCAGCGGCATGCGCGAGAAGGGCTACATCAAGGAACTGCGCGCCGACGGCAAGATCAGCCTGAGCCTGCAACCGATCGGCCGTGAGGCCGCCAGTGGCCTCGCCGAGCAGATCGTCGAGCGCCTGCGCGAGCAGGGTGGTGTGCTGGCGCTGGGCGACAAGAGCCCGCCCGAGCTGATCGCCGAGCAGTTTCGCGTCAGCAAGGGCAACTTCAAGAAGGCCATCGGCGGGCTCTACAAGCAGGGCCTGATCCGCATCCACGACGACCGTATCGAATTGCTCGACAATTGAGCGCGTGGCGACTTGAGCGCGGGCGCGGCAACTCGCATAATGCCGGCGACTTGTAGCCGGTGTAGCTCAGTCGGTAGAGCAGCGCACTCGTAACGCGAAGGTCGTAGGTTCGATTCCTATCTCCGGCACCATTTCCAGCAAAGGGTTGGCTTCGGCCAACCCTTTTTCGTTGTGGCGCTGCAAAATCCCTGGCGTTGCTGTCCAAGCAGCTGTGACGATGGCTTGCGGGTTGCCGGCCTGGCGCCGGGCCTGCCCTGATGGGAGTTGCTCATGTTCGCACGTTCGCTCGTCCTGATCCTGGCTGCGGCCTGCGCCGGCGTTGTGCTGGCCGACGAGCCGCAGACCATTCGCGTCATCCCCAAGAGCTACATCAGCCCGGGCGCCAGTGGCAGCGTTTCCGGCTCGGTGCGCTACGAGCAGCACAATCTCTATGGCGGGCAGCGTCTGCCGCAGGGCAGCGTGAGGCAGGAGAGCCGCTACGGCAGCCAGTCCAGCGAGACGCGCGGCGGCATTCGGCAGAGCACCGAGTACCCCGGTGGGCTGATCATCGAGCGTCAGCCAGGCAGTGGCAGCTATCAGCAGCAGCGCAGCCGCTGACGCATCAGCGGTTGGCGGCGAGCTTGTCGGGGTGGCCCGGCGCGTCGGCGATCACTGCGCGATTGCGCCCCTCGCTCTTGGCCCGGTACAGGCATTCGTCGGCGCGCTGTAGCCAGCTTTCCCAATGCTCGCCGCTGTGCAGGATGGCCCCGCCGATGGACACCGTCACGCCACCGCCTGGGCTTTCCAGCTCCTGCTGTACGCTGCGCAGCAGGTTCTGCGCGGCCGTATGCAGGCCTTCGAGGCCGGTGTTGGGCAGCAGCAGGAGGAATTCCTCGCCACCGAAGCGGAACAGGCGGTCCTCCTTGCGCGAGCAGCGCTTGATCAGCTCGACGAAGGCCACCAGTACCTGATCGCCCACGTGATGGCCGAAGCGGTCGTTGATCTGCTTGAAGTGGTCCAGGTCCATCACCAGCAGGCCGTAGCTGTCGCTGTGGCGGCGATGGCTGGCCATGGCGATCTTCAGTTCTTCGTTCATGGCGCGCCGGTTGCGCGCGCCGGTCAGCGGGTCGTGGATGGCCAGCAGCTGCAGGCGGTCGCGCTGATTGCGGGTGCGGAAGGCGAAGATGAAGCTGAGCACGCTGGCCATCATGCAGGTGACCAGGAACGAGATCATCTGGTAGTGACTCTCGAACACGCTGCCAGGCACCAGCAATGCGTAACTGACCAGGCTGACCAACACCACGCTGGTCGCCAGCAGCGCCTTGCCGGGCGTGACCATGAAGAAGTTGAAGAGAATCAGCGGGTAGATCCAGAACAGGCCGTTGACCCCCAGGTTGATGGCGATCAGCGTGGCGCCGAGGGAGAACACGCCCGCCAGGTAGATGCCGGGCTTGACCGTGTCCCGCGTGGCCCAGGCGTAGAATACGGCGAAGAGGGTGGACAGGACGATGACCGTGTCCGCGATGCCGACCAGGTAGTTGCCGTGCAGCAGGCGATAGACGGCATACGGGGAGATGCCGATGATGCCGAACAGCCCCATCAGGGTGATGATCGAAAGCTGAAAATCATTGCGCAGGCGCTTCAGCAGGCGAGCGGTCTGGGTAGCCATAGCGTTTCTTTTCATTGTTGTGGACCAAGCATGCAGAGCTTCGACCGCTCATGGCAAGGGGCATTCCTGAGCAAAGTGCCAGTATTCCTGCCCTCGGCGAAAGGTGGCTCAGTGAGCGCGCAGCGATACTAACGGCTTGTTGCGTCGATAGCGGGCCAGCCGTTCGGCTAGTTCGGCCGGCAGCGGGTCGCAGTCGACGAATCCCTGGCGCTGATAGAAGCAGCGTAGCTGTGGATGGCAGAACAGCCAGATGGCTTCGGGATGCTGCGCCAGACAGGCGCGCAGCAGTTCGCCGGCCACGCCCTGACGCCGCAGCGCGGGCGCGACGAACAGGCCGGTCAGCCACTGTCCGGCGCTGACCGGGCGCAGGCTGAGGGCCGCGACGATGTCCTCGCTGCTCTGGGCGACCCACACCTCATCGCCTGCCTGGCCGCGCATGGGCGAGCGATGGCTGCGATAGAACTTGTTGAGCAGCGGCTGCAGCTCGGAGGGCAGGCAACGGTAGTGAGGGGTGGACATCGACCGGCACGGGTGAGGACAGGGCCTGCCATTTAACCGCAGATTTTGGTTAACGACTGCGCATTTGCGCCCTGTCGGTCCGTGACAGCTCTCCGGCAGCACCGCATCATGAGCGCGCTCGTCCATCGCTCAAGGATTCCCGCGTGTCCCGACCGTCGCCCCCCACCATCGTGTTCGCCGCACAGAGTTCGGCCGGGCGGGTGCGTACGCACAACGAAGATGCGCTGGCCTGTCGGCCTGAACTCGGCCTCTGGGCCGTTGCCGACGGCATGGGCGGGCACGCCAGTGGCGAGGTGGCCAGTGCCAGGGCGCTCGATGGCCTGATCGCCGCCTTGGAGCAGGGGCAGACACTGGAGGCGGCGGTGCAGGCTGCCCACCAGGCCGTGCTGGCCGCCGCCGCGTCCAGCGATGGCGCGGCGGACATGGGCAGCACCCTGGTGGCGGTGCGCATGCAGGGCGATGCCTTCGAGCTGGCCTGGATCGGCGACAGCCGCGCCTATCGCATCGCCGCTGACCGCATCGAGCAGCTCAGCCACGATCACAGCTGGGTGCAGGTGATGATCGACGCCGGCCAGCTGAGCGTCGAGGAGGCGCGCGAGCATCCACGGCGCAACCTGATCCTGCAATGCCTCGGCCAGGGTGAGCCGGTGCTCGACGTCGGCCTGCTGCATGGTCACCTGGCGGCCGATGAACTGTTGCTGCTGTGCAGCGATGGCCTGACCTGCGAGCTGGATGACCCGGCCATCCAGCACTGCTGCGCCGAGTCGGCCACCCTGGAGGCGATGGTCGAACAGTTGCTGGGGCTGGCAAATGGCCATGGCGGTAGAGACAATATCAGCTGCATCGTCCTCGGCCTCGCTGCGCCTACCTCGCCCTGCGAGGCGCCGGCGCGCAGCCTGCTGAGCAAACTGTTCAAATTCCGTCAATCCTGAGTGCCAGTCGAGCCGTATGAACCAGCCTTCGATCAACGTACCCGGTTACAGCATTCATGGTCGCCTGGGCAAGGGAGGCATGGCGGAGGTCTACCTGGCCACCGAAGAGGCCCTGCAGCGCCAGGTGGCGCTGAAGGTGCTGCTGCATCGCGAGGATGAGGAATTCACCCAGCGTTTCATCAAGGAAGGCCACATCGTCGCCTCCTTGCAGCATCCGTCGATCATTACCATCTACCGCATCGACCAGCTGGCCGATGGCCGCCACTTCCTGGCCATGGAGTACCTGGCCGGTGGCGACCTGGCCCAGTACAAGGGGCAGCGCCTGGAGCCCGCGCGGGCCTTGCGCATCGTCCGGCAGATCGCCAGCGCCCTGGTCGTGGTGCACGACAAGGGGCTGGTGCACCGCGACATCAAGCCCGGCAACATCCTGTTCCGCGACGACGGCACGGCGGTGCTCACCGATTTCGGCGTGGCCAAGGCGCTGCAACTCGACAGCGACCTGACCCAGTCGGGGATCGCCGTCGGCAGCCCGGCCTACAGCAGCCCGGAGCAGGCGCAGTGCCAGGCGCTGGATGCGCGCAGCGACATCTACAGCCTGGGCGTGATCCTGCTGGAGATGCTCACCGGGCATAACCCCTTCCGTGGCGAGAACTACACCCAGACACTGATGAACCAGCTGCAGCTGGAGCCACCGCAACTGCCCGAGCCGTTGCGCGAGCTGCAGTGGCTGCTCGAACGCATGCTGGCCAAGGCGCCGGACGAACGCTTCGCCGACTGCCACGTGCTGCTGGCCAGCCTGGACGAGCTGCAGGATGCCGAACAGGAGCTGACGCGCATGACGCCGGCAGTCAAGGCGCCGCCACGCCAGGCCCGCCGGCGCTGGTTGCCCTGGGCGCTAGTTGGCGTGCTGCTGCTGGCGGGGGCGGGCGCCGGTGGCTACTACTGGCAACTGCAGCAGCGCATCGCCGGCTTGCTCGTGCTGGGCGAGGCGCGTCTGGCCGGCGGGCAGCTGCTGACCCCGGCGCAGGACAACGCCGACTACTACTTCCGCCAGGCGCTGCTGCTGGATGCCGACAACGCCCAGGCCAGCGATGGCTTGCAGCGCGTGCTGCAGGCGCGCATCCAGGGCTATCTGCAACTGGCCGAGCAGCGCCTGGCCGAGGGCCTGCTGATCCTGCCCGAGGACGACAGCGCGGTGCACTATTTCCGCCAGGTACTGGGCTGGGAGCCGGACAACCTGCTGGCGCTGGCCGGGATCAACCGCGTGGCGCAGCGCTTCATCGATCAGACCGAGGCGGCCTATGCGCGGCGCGAGTACAACCTGGCCCTGGAGCAGATCAAGCAGGGGCTCGAGGCCGAACCCGACAACGAGCGGCTGCTGGCGCTGTACGACGGCCATCAGGAGCGCGTGCGCCAGGCCGCGCAACCGGCTGCACGGCCGGCGCAGCGTTCCTCGCAGAACCCGATCAAGCGCCTGCTGAACAACCTTTTCGACTGAACCGAGGCATTGACGATGCTCAGACTGCAGTTCCTGGATAACCGCCAAGCGCCGGTCTGGTTGAGCGACGAGCGCCTGACCATCGGCCAGGACAGTCGCAACCAGCTGGTGCTGGGCGATGCGGGCATCACCAGTTTTCATGCCGAGATTCGCCAGCACCAGGGCTACTACTACCTGAGCGATGCCAGCCAGGGGGCCACCTGGGTCAACGAGCAGCGCATCGGCAGCCGTTTTCAGCTGCGTGACGGCGATCGCCTGCGCCTGGGCAGCGTGGAGCTGCAGCTGGTCGACCCAGCCAAGGCGAGCGTCAGGACGGATGCCCCGGCGCCGCGCTGGTTTCTCCAGGTCATCCAGGGCGAGCACCAGGGGCGCAAGTTCCACATCCACGGCTCGATGACCTTCGGCCGTTCGAGCAAGTGCGAGTTGTGCTTCAGCGACCTGGAGCTGTCACGCCGGCACTGCGAGTTCTTCCTCAAGGATGACGTGCTGGAGATCAAGGACCTGGCCTCGGCCAACGGTGTGCTGGTCAACCAGCAGAAGGTCAGGACCGCCATGCTGCAACCGGGGGACCAGCTGAAGATGGGCTCGGTGACGCTGCTGGTGATCGGCCCCAAGGTCGACGTCAGCGAGGAGCCCGACGAGGACGCCACCCAGTTCATGCGCGTCGCCGACCTGCCCAAGGCGCTGGCGGGCAAGGGTGCTGGCACGGCCACGCAGGCCGCGCGCCGCCAGGCGGGCGCGTCACCCGCTGCGGCCAATCCCCTGCGCGCCGCTGCCCAGGCAAAGGCCGTTGCCGAGGCCACGCCTGCTGCGCCCGGCAGCGCTCGGCTGTGGCTGGGCGGCGCGCTGATCCTGGTGCTCGGCGTGGTCCTTGGCGCGCTGTCGATGCGCCTGCTCGGCT
Source organism: Pseudomonas sp. BMW13 (assembly GCF_013357275.1). Lineage (NCBI taxonomy): Bacteria > Pseudomonadati > Pseudomonadota > Gammaproteobacteria > Pseudomonadales > Pseudomonadaceae > Pseudomonas > Pseudomonas sp. BMW13. Next base: position 271,455 of record NZ_SUKD01000004.1, read on the forward strand.
AGACCGCCAGGCGCGACGATTCAGGCCGAGGCCAGGCGCCGGCGTTCGGCATGGATTTCCGGCAGGTCGCTGCGGCGCAGATAGACCCGCAGCGGTTCGCTGAGATTGACCCGGTCATCGATGCGCTGCTCCTGCAGCCAGGCCAGGCGCTGGCGGTCCAGGCGCATCAGCTCGCCCTCGGCTTCGTGCCAGACGTATTCGCAGGTGGGGGTGATGGTCTCGGCGGGGACATCGAGGCCGAAGCTGTCTTCGGAGAAACGCAGCAGGTACTGCCCGGTCTTGGCGTTGTAGCCGACGAAACCCTGCAACTGGTCGGCGGCCTGGCAGATCTGGGTGGACGTGATACTCATGGCAAACCTCGTTTCCTGTGGGGTTTGCAGGCAAGGCGAATGGTTCTGTTTATCGGCGCAGCCTAACCGCCGGGGCTGACGCTCGCGTTGCCGTGGATCAAGAAACCGCCGGGCGTCGAGGGTGGCCCTACAGGGTGCGCGGGTTGCCAGGCAGGCGTTGCAGGGCCGGCAGCACCTGTTCGCGCAGCAGCGGCGCGAGGTCGTCGGGCAGGGGCGCATCGAGGGCCAGCCAGCGCAGCTCTTCCAGCTCGGCAGCCGGTTGCACGGGGTGGGGCAGGCTGGCGCGGTAGATGTCCGCCTGCAGCCAGGTGTCGGCTTCGTTGGCAGCCGCCGCCTGGAATTGGCCAAGCGCGTGCAGCGCATCGGCGTCCAGGCGCAGTTCCAGCTCCTCGAACAGCTCGCGGCCGAGTGCCGCCAGCGCGTCCTCACCGGCTTCGCGCTTGCCGCCGGGCAGCATGAAGAAGCGCGTGTTGCGCTTGCGTACCAGCAGCAGGTGGCCGCGTTCGTCGAACAGGCAGGCGGCGGCGATGTGCAGGGTGGTGGTCATGAGTCAGGCAGCGGGCGTCCGGGGACGCCCGCCAGGCATCAGCCGGCGAGGCCGACGTAGACGTTCTGCACGTCGTCGTGACCGTCGATGGCCTCGAGGAAGGCTTCGACTTCTTCCATCTGCTCCGGCGTCAGGCTGGTGACCGGGTTCTTCGGACGGTAGCCGAGCTTGGCCGAGTTGACGGTGAAACCTTGCTCCGGCAGCGCCTTGCACACCGCGTCGAGGTCGGTCGGGTCGGTGATGAACAGGGTCGCGCCCTCGTCATCGGGCACGAAGTCCTGGGCGCCGGCTTCGATGGCGGCCAGCTCCGGGTCCGCGCCGTCGTCGCTGCTGGCCTCGATCAGGCCGACATGCTCGAAATCCCAGCTCACCGAACCGGAGGCGCCGAGCTGGCCCTTGCGGAACAGCACGCGGATTTCGGCGACGGTGCGGTTGACGTTGTCGGTCAGGCACTCGACGATCAGCGGCACCTGGTGCGGCGCGAAGCCTTCGTAGAGGGTGCGCTCGTAGTTGACCACCTCACCGGACAGGCCGGCGCCTTTCTTGATGGCGCGGTCCAGGGTGTCCTTGGGCATCGAGGCCTTCTTGGCCTGGTGGATGGCAAGGCGCAGCTTGGGGTTCATGTCCGGGTCGGCGCCGTTGCGCGCAGCGATCATGATTTCCTTCACCAGCTTGCCGAAGATCTTGCCTCGGGCATTGGCGGCGGCTTCTTTGGGTTTGGCTTTCCACTGGGCGCCCATCTGGGGTCTCCTGGCCGATAGGTGAAAAGGCGTCGGCACGTAAGCGCGGCCTGACGATCGGATAGGCTGCGGATTCTAGTGCCTTGCGCGCCTCAGGGCACCTGCAATTTCGCCTGGCTGTCGTGCCGGCGTTCGCGTTGCGACGCCGTGGCGCTTGCCTGGGCCGGCATGGCGGCAGAACATGGCGGCCCCGCGCAATCGTCAGAAGGAGTTGCTCATGCCGCGTTGGAGTCCGTTCATGGCCTTGTGGGTCGCCGCCACGGCGCAGGCCGCGCCCGAACAGGTGCCGCTGTACCGCGAGATCAAGGATTGGGTGGTCGCCTGCGACAACCTGCGCGGCTGCGAGGCCATCAGCGCTGCCGACGGTTTCGACTACAGGCCCCTGAGCCTGAACCTGCAGCGCGCTGCGGGGCCCCGGGCACCGTTGCAACTGTCCTTGCACTATGCCGAAGCGGGCGGTTACACGCCGCTGCAACTCGATGGCCGGCCCCTGGCGAGTGCCGGGCGCCTGCGCCTGACGGAAGAGGACGACGGGGCCGCGTTGCTGGCCGAGGGCGCCGATGCCCAGGCCGTGCTGGCCGAGCTGCGCAACGCCAGTCAGTTGCGCATGGACGGGGAGCGCGAGCACGAGGCGGTGGTCTCGCTCAGCGGCCTTTCCGCCGTCCTGCTGCTGATGGATGCCGTGCAGGGGCGGGTGGATACCCAGGGTGCCCTGTACCGCCCGGGTTCGCGCCCGGACAGCGAGGTGCCGGCTACGCCGCCAGCACCTGAGCTGCGCGCTCATCCCGGTGTCACGCCGCTGAGCGAGCACGAAAGCCAGGCCATCGCCGCTGCGGTGATGGCGCAAACCCGTGACCAATGGGCCGAGGAGGACATGGGCGGCGAGCCCGAGGCCGAGGCTTACGCGCTCAACGAGCGCGAAGCCCTGGTGCTGATCCAGACCTGGTGCGCGGCCTACAACTGCGATTTCGCGGTGTACCGCGTCGACCGTCAGGCGCCGCATGCGCAGCGCGATCTGCAGCTCGACCCGCTGCCGCTGGGGCATGACGGGCTGTCCGGGTGGGTCAGCTACGACAGCGGCGAGCTGGCCTACCTGTACAAGGGCCGCGGCATTGCCGACTGCGGCGAGGCCGGCAGTTGGCGCTTCGATGGCGCGCGCTTTCAGCTGGCCTCGTTCAGCTATCTGGGGCGCTGCGCTGGGCGCAATCCCGGCGAATGGCCCGTGCTGTGGCGAGTGGCCGAGCCCGACTAGAGGTAACGCCAGATCAGCTGCACGCCCGCCAGCAGGATGCCCAGCCGGGCGATGCGGTAGAACCACAGGTGGTTGATCCGCGATTGCAGCCACAGGCCGCTCCAGACCCCCAGCGGCACGATGGGGGCGAGCATCAGGCTCAGCAGCAGGTTGTCCCGGCTGAACTGGCCCAGCGCGGCGTAGGGGAACAGCTTCGCCGCGTTGGTCAGCAGGAAGAACAGGTTGACGGTGGCGACGAAACGCACCTTGTCCAGCTGCTGCGGCATCAGGTGCATCATCACCGGCGGGCCGCCGGCATGGGCGACGAAACTGGTGAAGCCGGCCAGCGTCGACAGCAGCGTGCCGCGCCCCTTGTGCAGCGGTCGTGGGGCCGGGTGGCTGACGATCAGGCCGAGGCCGACGAACAGGATGGCGATCACCCCGATCAGCAGGCCGATGGCGCGCTCGTCGAAGAAGCCGAAGGTCAGCGAACCGATGGCGATGCCCAGTGCCGCGCCGGGCAGCATGACCCTGAGGTTGGCCGTGTCCCACTTGCGCCAATAGGCCTTGAGGCCGACCACGTCGGCCAGGCAGAGGATCGGCAGCATGACGGCGACGGCCTGCTTCGGCGACGTCGCCAGGGCCAGCAGCGGCACGGCGAGACCGCCCAGGGCACCGCCGAAGCCGCCCTTGGACAGCCCGGTGAGGAAGATCGCCGGCAGGGCGAACAGCAGGAAATCGTGCAGGGTCATGGCGGGCCACGGGCAGGAGACGAGGGCGCAGGTTAGCAGGCGGGCGAGCGGCTGGCTGCGTGGCCGGCGCGAGATCGAGAACGGCGTGCCACGCACTGTGTGGTGTTTTTCGCTGCGTTCTGTGTCTGCCGGCCTGTCGCCTGCGCTGCTCTAATGGCCGCCCCCTTCATTCGAGGACTGTCTCCATGTCGCCCAAGGATCTGCTACTGGCGTTGCTGGTGATCGTCGTCTGGGGTCTGAATTTCGTGGTCATCAAGGTCGGCCTGCACGGCATGCCGCCGATGCTGATGGGGGCGCTGCGCTTCATGCTCGCCGCCTTTCCGGCGATCCTCTTCGTGCGGCGCCCGCAGGTGCCCCTGCGCTGGATGCTGGCCTACGGCATGACCATCTCGCTGGGCCAGTTCGCCTTTCTGTTCTACGCCATGTACGTCGGCATGCCGGCGGGCCTGGCGTCGCTGGTGCTGCAGTCGCAGGCCTTCTTCACCCTGTTCTTCGCCGCGCTGTTTCTCGGTGAGCGCCTGCGTGGCAGCAACCTGTTCGGTTTGCTGGTGGCGGCCAGCGGCCTGGCGCTGATCGGCCTGCAGGGCGGCCAGGCGATGACCCTGGCCGGCTTCGCCCTGACCATCGCGGCAGCGTCGATGTGGGCGCTGGGCAACGTCGTCACGCGCAGGCTGGGCAAGGTCAACCTGGTCGGCCTGGTGGTATGGGGCAGCCTGATACCGCCGCTGCCGTTCCTGGCCCTGTCGTTCTGGCTGGAAGGCCCCGAGTTGATCCTGCATTCGCTGCAGAGCATCAGCCTCGACTCGATCCTGGTGCTGGCCTACCTGGCCTTTGGCGCCACCATCCTCGGCTATGGCCTGTGGAGTCGCCTGCTGTCGCGTTACCCGGCCAGCCAGGTGGCACCGTTCTCGCTGCTGGTGCCGGTGGTGGGGATCAGCTCCTCGGCGCTGCTGCTGGGCGAGCGCCTGGGCAGCCTGCAGATGGTCGGCGCGTTGCTGGTCATGGCCGGGCTGCTGATCAACGTCTGGGGCGGGCGCCTGCTCGACAGCTGGCGCCAGCGCGCACCCGGCGCCGTCTGAACCGGCGTGCCGTCGTGGATCAGGCCTCCGGGCGCTTCTCTGGCAGGCGCTCGAGGATCTGATCCAGGCGTTGCTGGATGCGCTGATCGATCTTCTCGTGCAGACGCATGATCTCCAGCTCGGCCCGCAGGTTCACCTCGAAATCCAGGCGCGCGGCCACGCGGTCCTTCGCCGCCTGGCGGTTCTGGCTCATCATGATGATCGGCGCCTGGATCGCGGCCAGGGTCGACAGCATCAGGTTGAGAAAGATGTAGGGGTAGGGATCGAACGCTAGGCCGAAGTGCGCCAGCACATCGCTGTTGAGCAGCATCCAGCCGAGCATGGTCAGCGAGAAGCAGACGATGAAGGTCCAGGACCCGCCCACCGAGGCGACCCGGTCCGACAGGCGCTCGCCGAAGGTCGATTCGGCATCCGAGGCATCGGCCACGTCGCGGCTGATCGGGCGGCGCTGGCGTAGGGTTTCCAGGACGTGGGTTTCTTCCGGCTCGAGCTCGTGCAGGGCTTTGCCGAGCAGGTGCTGGGCGAGTTGTTGCAGAGGGTGCGGGGTATTCATCGGGCGCAGCTCGCGTGAGGGGATGGCGAGATGCTGAACCGGATGCGCGCCGCTGTCACCGGGGACAGCGCGGAGAAGGGCGCGAAGGGCCGTGTCGACAGCCCTCCGCTGGCGGCAGGTCAGTCCTGGCGGCTGGTGACTTCCAGCAGGTGGTAGCCGAACTGGGTCTTCACCGGGCCCTGCACCACGCCGACCGGCGCGCTGAATACCACGGTGTCGAATTCCTTGACCATCTGGCCCGGGCCGAACGAGCCCAGGTCGCCGCCGTTGCGGCCGGACGGGCAGCTGGAGTTGTCTCTGGCCAGTTGGGCAAAGTCGGCGCCACCTTCGATGGCGGTTTTCAGTTCGTTGCACTTGTCTTCGCTGGCAACCAGGATGTGGCGGGCAGTGGCGCGGGCCATGGGATACCTCCTATGAATTGAGCGGCAGAGCCTAGCGCAATCGACCCGACAAGCAAACGGTCGGCTTCACGCTTGGCTGCGCCAGGGCGATTACAGCAGGTCCTTGTCGACGGCCTGTTGCAGGGTGCTCTGCGTCAACTGCCGGAGCAGGTTGTCGCTGCGGTCCTGGAAGGGCACGGCAAAGATCAGGAACAGGTGCATCCAGGTCGTCAGCGACTCCTGCTGCTGGGCGGTGCCGAGTTTCTCTCCATTGCCGTCGCGTACGGCCATGCTCATCGTCAGCGTGTTGTCGAAGGCGCCGGGAATCAGGAAGAAGGTCGCCCCGGTCAGTACGGCCAGCCCCATGTTGCCCGTCTCGTGGTTGTGCAGAGTGACGGTCAGGTACAGGTCGGACTCCTCCTGGGCGGTGGTCACGCGCGAAAAGCGACCGCTTTCGGAGAGCGTCTGCGAGATCACTTGTTCCAGCTTGGCGACGTCGGCCGTGCTGACGCGCGGGTTGTCATTGACCTGGTATTCGCCGAAGACCTTCAGGTAGACGCTCGGTTTCTCCTGTTCGGGCGAGGCGAGCGGCCATTGGTCGACCGTCTGCAGCGAGTGATGGGAGTAGGTCATGCAACCCTGCAGGCTGGCCGAGGCGATCAGCAGGATCAGTGCAAAGAGTTTCTTCATGGGGAAATCCTTTTCAGTGGGTCAGTTGTCGGGTGCCGTCCTGCAGCAGCTGCTCGACCAGCTCGGTCAGCTGCTGTCCGCCAGACGGGAACATGTAGTCGTAGTCCCAGAGGCCGGTGTTCTTGTCCACCACCAGGTTCTTCTGCGACAGCGCCAGTTGCCGGCCCTGGTTGTCGAGGATCTGCAGCTCGGCCGCCAGGTCGTACTTGTCGACGTAGATCGGTCCGTTCACCCAGATCCAGATCGTCAGCGTCAGCAGTGCGCCGGGGACGTAACCCGGGTGTGGCGTGCGTTTGCCTTTCAGCGAGGAGAAGTCGAACTGCAGCTGGACGTCCTGTTCATTCAGCTTGGCGGGGAAGCTGATGACGCGCTTGAAGTACTCGCCCTTCTCGATGTGCTGGCTGATCTGGGCGGTCAGCTGGTTGCCGATGTTGCGCCGGGTGTTTTCATCGATACGCGTGTCCGTGACCTTGACGTCCTTGATCATCGCGCTGCCCGGCAGGGAGTGTTCGATGATCTGGCTGGGAGGGTAGATCGGACCTGCCGGGGTGAACGACATGCAGCCGGTCAGGGTCATGCCGGCAAGGCCGGCCGCGAGAAAGCGTGCTTTGAACATCGATGAAGCATCCTTGGCGTATTGCTGAAAGGGCAGGTATCCGTCGGTGGTATCTGGATTTCCGCCTGAGCGCTGTCCCTCTGCCATCCTTCGGCGCGGCGGGATATTAGCGTCAAAATGCCATCATTGGAATGGCGAGCTGCAGTGTCTTTCCGCTTCGCCTGGCAACGGATTGCCTCGCGTCGGCAACGTGCTGCCGACGCGGGCCTGGAAGCCCCGTGGATACTGGCTTTCAGAGCTGGCCCGTAATCTGCTTTATCAGGAGCGAACGCTTTTCGCGGAGGCCCCATGACCAGTATCAACAACAGCACGCCTGCCATGCTCAGCTACTACGGCAGCCAGCTCAACAACCGTTCCAGCGCTGCCAGCGGCGACAGCGACACCTCGAGCAGCCAGGACCCGCTGGCCGATCTGCGCCGTTTCGCCAAGCAGGTGGTGGCGCGCAGCGAGGGTGGCTTGCTGCGCGCGATGCAGGGTGGCACGGCGCAGGCGGCCACCGGCCTGCAGGGCCTTGGCGAGAGCAAGGCGGCATCGTCTTCGGCGATCCAGTTGCCGGATGTCGAGGACCTCGACCGCGACGATGCGGCCAAGCTGCTGGAGCAGGTGCAGAAGATGGTGGATGGCGGCATGGACGGCAGTGTGCTGATCGCCGGACGCAACGGCGAGCAGCAGACCGACTCGCTGGAAACCTACCGCCAGTGGCTGCAGGAGAAGGGCGGGCTGAGCGTCTACGCCTGATGCCGCTGGCTCAGCCGGGGACCACGTCGATCGCGCTGGCCTCGTCTTCGTCCGCGACCACCTGATTGCGCCCGGCACGCTTGGCGGCGTAGGTGCGCCTGTCGGCGGCCCGCATCAGTTCGTCCAGCGACTGGCCGTCGCTGCCCAGGCTGGCCACGCCCGCGCTGAGCGTCATGGGCACGGCGCTGCCGGCCACCTCGAGCGGTTTGTCCGCCAGGCGCTGGCGCAGGCTTTCCGCGATCTCCCGTGCGCGCCCCGGCGGGGTGCCGGGCAGCAGCACGGCGAATTCCTCGCCACCCATCCGGCAGAACAGGTCATTGATGCGCAACCGCTGCGTCAGCACCGTGGCGAAGTGGGCCAGGGCGCGGTCGCCGACCTCGTGACCGAAACGGTCGTTGATCTGCTTGAAGTGATCGATATCGACGAACACCAGTGACAGCGCGGTGTCGTTGCGCAGGGCATGCGCGCGTTCGCGCTCGAACACTTCGCTCAGCTTCATGCGGTTCGCCAGGCCGGTCAACGTGTCCGTGGTGGCTTGCTCGATCAGGCGCTTCTCGTTGAGCACCCGGCTGCGTTCGTAGATATGGGCGAAGATCATCACCGCCAGGCTGGCCAGGCCGAGGTTGGCGAGTATCACGGTGTTGACCAGCTGCTGCTCCGCCGGCAGGCGCTGGTTGAAGGTGAACAGGCCGATGCCGACGAACAGGATCGAGCCGTACAGGCCCAGGCGCAGCCCGAGTAGCATGTAGCAGATGATCGGAATGGTCTGAATCCAGGCGAACACGGCGAAGGTGGTATGTGGGCGCGACAGCGCCACGATCATGATGCTGAAGAACGGCAACAGGTAAATCGTGGTCAATAGCTGCAGATTGCGCGTTCGATCGATGATCATCAGCATGTACAGCGACACGCCGGCGTAGCCGATCTCGAGCGTGGCCAGCAGCCAGTTGTCGCGCAGCAGGTTGACCACGAAGAAGAACAGGCCGCCGACCAGGGTGATCCAGAGCAGGGCTTTGAGGACCAGGCGTCGATGTTGTTCGTTCTTGGCGAAGTGATCGGGCATTGGCTGTTCTCTGGCAGGATCGGGCAATCGTCTGGGTGGTTCGAGAGTACACCTGGGGCTTATGCAGGAACCCTGCCGTCTGCGCGGCAAACCCGCAATCACTGAGGGTTTCGCGCAGGTCGGCGCTGATCATGATGCTGTGCTGGAGATGGCGACAGAATCACGACGTTAGTGGAGAGAGGGCGGTATGACAACGGCAGGCAAGAGGTGGGGACGCGGATCAGGGCTGCTGGCGCTGCTGATGGTGGCCGCCGTCACCTCGGTACAGGCGAGCGAAGATGTGGCATTGATCGACGCGATCAACGCCTATCGGGGCGAAATACAGCGCTGCGGCGTGCAGGCCTCGGAGCCATTGCCACCGCTGGCGGACGACCCGCGCCTGGTGCTGCCGGCCAATGGCACGGCGGACCTGCAGGACGCGCTCGGCGCCGCCGGCTATCCGCTGGTCAACGTCAAGGCCATCACGCTTTCCGGGCCGCGTGATGCGCGTTCGGCCATGCAGGCGCTGAGCGAGAGTTTCTGTCGGGTGCTGCTCGACCCGCAGTTCATCGACGTCGGGGTCAGCCAGCAGGGGCGTGACTGGCGCATCGTGCTGGCGCGGCCACTGCTCAGCGGTCGCCTGCAACCCTGGCAGGCCGAGGGCGAGAAGCTGCTGATGGCGATCAACCGGGCGCGGGCCCAGGCGCGCCATTGTGGTGCCCAGGCCTTCGGCGCAGCCGACCCGCTGGCCTGGAATGCGCCGCTGGGCAGCGCGGCCGAAAGCCACAGTCGGGCCATGGCCAACGACAACTTCTTCGCCCACCAGGGGCGCGACGGACGCACTCCGGGTGATCGCGCCGAGCTGGCCGGCTATGGCGGCGGACGCGTTGGCGAGAACATCGCCGCGGCGCTGGATACGCCGGCCAAGGTCGTCGAGGGCTGGCTGGCCAGCCCCGGGCATTGCGCCAACATCATGAACCCCGAGTACAGCGAACTGGGCGCCGCCTACGCCAGCGACCCGCAGAGCGATGCCGGCATCTACTGGACGGCGCTGTTCGGCGGGCAGTGAGCCGCCGCCTCAGGCGCGGGCGAACAGCGTGGCCAGGTGCTGTTCATAGCGCGCCACGTCGCGCTCGATGTCCGGCACCTTCATCACGTCGTTGCAGATGAAGGTGGGCAGGGCGCTCATGCCAAGAAACTCGTTGGCCTTGTGGAACGGGAAGTACACCGCGTCCACGCCCTTGCCCTCGAAGAAGTCGCTGGGGTCTTCGAATGCCTGCACCGGCGCGTTCCAGGTCAGCGACAGCATGTACTGCTTGCCCTGAATCAGGCCGCCGCTGCCGTACTTCTGCGAGGCATCGGAGCGGGTGCGGCCGTCGTTGGCGTAGAGGCTGCCATGGCCGGCGGTGAACACCTCGTCGAGGTAGCGCTTCACCGTCCAGGGCGCGCCCATCCACCAGCCGGGCATCTGGTAGATGACGACATCGGCCCAGAGGATCTTCGCGACTTCCTCGTCGACGTCGTAGCCGCCGTCGATGAAGGTGGTCTTCACGTCGCAGCCGGCGCGATCGAGGAAGGCCAGCGCCGCGTCGTGCAGGGTGCTGTTGTACTGGCCGTGGGAATGGGCGAAGGCCTTGCCGCCGTTGAGCAGGAGGATCTTTTTCATCGGGTGTCTCCAGAAAATGTGGCGGCAGGTTAACCAGCCCCGCGCGTGCGAAACACCCAGGCACACTCAAATGATTGTTGACTGAAAGTCATGAAATTGAGCGTTTGGCATGCGCTAACCTGGGGCTTTCCTCACCTGCCCAGGAGCCCTCATGCACGCATTCATCCTTCACGCCCACACCCGGCCCGAGCAGGCCGCAGCCTTCGAACGCCTGTTCCGTGCCTACGTCGAGCCCAGCCGTGCCGAGCCGGGCTGCATCGAGTACCACATGCTGCGCGACGCGCAGGACCCGACGCTGTTCATCTTCTACGAGGTTTGGGCGTCGCAGGCCGCCCTGGACGCGCACATGGCGCTGCCGCACATGCAGGCGTTCCATGCACGGCGCATGGACTACCTGCGTCGCGATCTCGAGGTTCGCCGGGTCGAGGTGCTCCTGCCCGCCGCGCTCATCGCGCAGTAGCCCGGCTTCTGCTGGCCTGCCGGCTGGCCAGGGTCATCAGGCGCTGGAAGGTGGGGCAGGCCAGGTGGTTCTCGGCCGGGCATGCCGCCGCATGGCGCAGGCCGTCGCGAATGGCGCTGAGGCGGCGGATGGTCTGGTCCAGCTGCTCGGCCTTGCGCTCCAGGCGCTCGCGGTCGATGGCCGGGCCCCCTTCGCTGGCGAGCATCCCGGCGATGTCTTCCAGCGAGAAGCCGGCGGTACGCCCCAGCGCGATCAGCGACAGGCGTTGCAGCACCGACTCGGCGAACACCCGCCTCAGGCCGTTGCGGCCGATCGAGCGGATCAGCCCCTTTTCTTCGTAGTAACGCAGGGTCGAGGCCGGCAGCCCCGACCAGCGGGCGACCGTGCCGATATCCAGCTCTTTCATGCTTGACCTCAAGTCGACTTCAACTGGCAGCCTTCTATCACAGGCATTTCAGCAAGGTTGAATGGAGGTGGTCATGGTAGTCGAAATCATGGTGCTGGGCGTCGGCGCGACGCTGTCGATGGACCTGTGGGCGTTGCTGCGGCGGCGCTGGTTCGGCGTGGCGTCGCTGGACTATGGCTGGGTCGGGCGCTGGCTGGGGCACATGCGCCACGGCCAGTTCCGCCACGCGGCGATCGCCAAGGCGGCGCCGCTGCGGGGCGAGCGTCTGCTCGGCTGGGGCTTCCATTACCTGACCGGGCTGTTGTTCGCCGCCGCTTTCCTGGCCTGGGGCGGTCAGGCCTGGCTGCAGCGTCCGGCGCTGCTGCCCGCGCTGCTCTTCGGCGTGGGCACGGTGGCCGCGCCGCTGCTGGTGATGCAGCCGGCCTTCGGCATGGGGATGGCCGCGAGGCGCACGCCCAAACCCTGGCTGGTGCGGCAGCGCGCGTTGCTGACGCACCTGGTGTTCGGCCTGGGCCTGTACCTGAGCGGGGCGGCGCTGGCCTGGCTGGGCTGACGCCTGGCTCAGCCCTCGACCGGGATGCTGAACAGCACCGCCGCCAGGCCGACCAGGCCGAGCAGGGTGAAACCGGCGATCTGCAGGTGGCGCCGCAGGCTGGCCGGCTGCTGCGCGGCGCGTACGGCGGCCAGCAGCGACTGCACGCCGTAGTACAGGGCGAAGGCCCGCGAGGCGTGGCTGATGATCTCGAAGACATCGAACAGCCAGGTCAGCAGCAGGCCGGTGAGGGTCAGCAGCACGTAGCCGTGGCGCGCGCGCAGGCGCTGGCCGCTGAGTTCGTTGATCAGCCCGCCCGAGGCGCTGGTGTCGGCCACCGCGGCGCTGAACTGGGCGCTGAGGGCGGCGGCGATCAGCAAGGGCGGCAGCACCAGGGCGACCACGCCCATCAGGTCGATGATCGCGGTCTCGTCCAGGGTCATCGTCTGCTGGTGGAAACTCAGCGTCAGCAGGGCCGCATAGACCAGGTAGATGGCGCTGGCGAGCCACTGCGCATGGCGCATCGAGCGTACGCGCGTGGCGGCGTCGTAGTGCTGGCCGAGGTAACGCGAGGTCTCGAAGCCCTGCACGGTGACGATCAGCCCCAGCAGCAGCTGCAACGCCAGCGTGCCCTGCGTGCTGGCCGGGCTGTAGGCCAGCACGCTCGCCATGTCCTGCTGCGCGGTATGCACGGCGAGGCCGGCGATCAGGCTGGCGATGATCGCCAGCTTCAGGCTCACGGAGAATTTCTCCAGGCGTTCCATCACGCTGAAGCCGCGCAGGTAGCCGGCGGCGAGGATGAGCAGGTAGATCAGCGTGGTGATGACCTTGGGCAGTGTGCCGCCCCGCACGTCGACGATGCGCCCGGCGAACGCACCGAAGAGGTTGAGGTAGTAGGCCACGGAGATGAAGTAGGCGAAGGCCAGCACCCAGGACGACAGCCGTTCGCCAAGGTCCTGCAGCGGCGTGCCACGGCCCTGGGGCGAGTCGCCCAGGTAGCGGATGTTGAAGCGCATGGCGCTGCCGAAGGCATAGCCCAGGGCGCACAGGACGAGCATGGCCAGCGGCGCCCAGCTGCCGAAGTTGACCAGCATCACCGGGCCGAGGATGAGGAAGCCGCTGCCGATGATCGAGGCCAGCGGGGTCACGGTGGCGCGCCACATCGGTGCCTTGGCGACGCGTGGCCAGAACAGCAGGGCGGCCACCAGCAGCAGCGTCAGCACGATCATCGCGGTCACTCGCGGACCTCCGGCAGTCAGGGATTCGAGGGCGCCTATTCAAGCGCCATGCGCCCGGCGCTTCAAGCGCGCGGGCGCAGGCTGTGACTCAGTGCGAATAGCCCTCGGGCTTGCGGATGGTCTTGAGCAGGTCATCCGGGGTGATGTGGCCGACCACCTGGGTGGCGGCACTGCCGGGTTGTGGCAGGTCGAGGATGTGCCCCTTCATCTTGCCGATCACGTGCATCTCGCACGGCTTGCAGTCGAACTTCAGGGTCAGCACTTCGTCGCCGTGCACCAGCTGCATCGGCGCGACCTTGGTGCGCACGCCGGTCACGCCCTTGGCCTGCTTCGGGCACAGGTTGAAGGAGAAGCGCAGGCAGTGCTTGGTGATCATCACCGGCACTTCGCCTTCTTCTTCGTGGGCCTCGTAGGCCGCGTCGATCAGTTGCACGCCATGGCGGTGGTAGAAGTCGCGGGCCTTCTGGTTGTAGACGTTGTAGAGGAACGACAGGTGCGACTCGGGGTAGACCGGCGCCGGATCGGTCTCGGCCTTGCGCTGGCCGCGCGGGTGGGCGGCGACGCGGGCCTCGGTCAGCGCCTCGATGGCCTCGCGCCGCAGCGCCTTGAGCTGCGAGTTGGGCACGAAGAACGCCTGCGGCGCGTCGAGGCTGACGCCCTGGGCGTGGTAGATGGTGGTGCCGAGCTGGGTGAGCAGGTCGCGCAGGCCATCCAGCGCCTGCTCGGGCTTGTTGGCGGCACCGAACGGGCCGGGCAGGGCGACCTCGACGCTGATGCCTTCTTCGCTGGTCGCGGTGAGCTTCAGCGCGTCTTCACGCAGCTCGACCTTCCAGTTCACGCCGATGCGGCGCTCGGCGCTGGTGCGCTGCAGCGCTTGCTGCCAGTTGTGGTCGAGGTTGCGCGAGAGCGGATGGTTGGGACGCAGGCGCAGCAGGCCATCGGGCATCTCGTTGGGTTCGACGCGGTAGCGGTAGCGCTTCTCGCCGTCCTCCTCGAACTCGCCCTTGAGTTCGGCGATGTTGGCGCGAAAGCCCACCACCTCGCGCTTGACCAGCACGTTGAGACCGTCGCCATTGGACAGCGGTGCGTGGGTGACGGCGATCAGGTCGCGCTTGTTCACCTTCTCGACATGGCCGACGGCGAGCCCGGTGAAGGTCGGCGAGTCGAAGGCGCCGATATCCACCTTGCGTTCGGTGACGAAGTAGTCGGTGCTGCCACGGTGGAAGGTCTTGTCCGGATCGGGCACGAAGAAGTGCGCGGTACGCCCGCTGGAGGCGCGGGCCAGGTCCGGGCGATCCTCGAGAATCGCGTCCAGCTCGCGGCGGTAGTGGGCGGTGATGTTCTTCACATAGGCCACGTCCTTGTAGCGGCCCTCGATCTTGAACGAGCGCACGCCGGCTTCCACCAGGGCGCGCAGGTTGGCGCTCTGGTTGTTGTCCTTCATCGACAGCAGGTGTTTCTCGTAGGCGATCACGCCGCCTTTCTCATCCTTGAGGGTGTAGGGCAGGCGGCAGGCCTGCGAGCAGTCGCCACGGTTGGCGCTGCGCCCGGTCTGCGCGTGGGAAATGTTGCACTGGCCGGAGAAGGCCACGCACAGCGCGCCATGGATGAAGAACTCGATGGCGGCGTCGGTGGCATCGCTGATCGCGCGGATCTCCTGCAGGTTCAGCTCGCGCGCCAGCACCAGCTGGGAGAAGCCGGCCTGGTCGAGGAACCTGGCCCGCTCCAGGGTGCGGATATCGGTCTGGGTGCTGGCGTGCAGTTCGATGGGGGGGATGTCCAGGTCCATGACGCCCATGTCCTGCACGATCAGCGCATCCACGCCCGCGTCGTAGAGCTGGTGGATCAGCGCACGGGCCGGTTCCAGTTCATCGTCATGCAGGATGGTGTTGAGGGTAGTGAACACCCGGGCGTGATAGCGGCGAGCGAACTCCACCAGCTTGGCGATCTCGCTCACCTCGTTGCAGGCGTTGTGCCGCGCGCCGAAGCTCGGGCCGCCGATGTAGATGGCATCGGCGCCATGCAGGATGGCCTCGCGGGCGATCTCGACATCACGCGCAGGGCTGAGCAGTTCCAGGTGGTTCTTGGGCAGGGACATGGTGATTTCTTTTATCAGGCTGGGCACACGGGCAAGGTGCGCATTGTAGCGGCCTGATGATCCTGCGGCACCTGGGCGTGATCAACGGCGCTCCGTGCTGCCGTCCAGGCCCAGCAACTCCGGGCGTGTGCCGAAGACCTGCATGACGTCGCCCAGCGACATCCACCAGTCGTCATGCCATTTCAGCACGCGCAGGCGTTTGTCGGCGGTGTTCAGCTGCCGGTAGCTGGGCAGCCCCACGCTGCTGAACAGGTGCGGCAGCAGGGTCTGGTACAGCCAGGTGCGCAGGCGGCGTGCGCGCGGGCTGGCGTCGTTCAGGCTGAGGCGCAGCAGGTTCTCCAGGTCGATCATGGCCTGGGGCGTTTCCTCGTTGCCGAACAGGATGCCTTCCGGGCGGCACAGGCGCAGCAGCGAGGCGTTCCAGTCATCCATCTCCAGTGCCTGGCAAACGGGGCCGGCGGCGAACCAGAAGTGTCCGTCGGGCGTGCGCTGGACCGTGAAGCGGATGTCTTCGAAGCTGGGGTGGAGTGGGCTGATCATGGCGCTCTCCTTGTGCACGAAACAGCGATCGGTGAAATGCGATGAAATCATGAATTTCATATAAAATACAACAGACTGTTCAATCTAGCGTGGGGGCGGAATTTAACGTCCGCGTCCATGACCGAGAAATCCGAATTCGCCCAGCGGCTGCGTAGCGCCATGCTCGCAGCTGGATATCCAGACCGCCCAGCCGTGCTCGAACGCGAGTTCAACTCGCGCTATTGGGGACGTTCGGTGACGTTTCAGGCTGTTTCGCGCTGGCTGCGTGGCGAGTCGATCCCCTCCCAGGACAAGCTGCAGGTCCTGGCCGAGTGGCTGCGCATCGAGCCGCAGGTGCTGCGCTTCGGTGAGCGGGCCGGGGTGACGGTGCGCGAGCAGCGCGGGCGCTGGGAGGACCCCAAGTTCTACCAGGAGCGCGAAGTCATCGAGACCTTTCTCGGCCTGCCTGCGCAGCAGCGCAAGGTGGTGCGTGAGGTGGTGATGGCCCTGGCCCTGGCGGCCAAGGCCAACGGCGAAGGCGAGCGCTGACGGGGCGGCGGCGTCACCGATAGAAGGCCGAGGGCGTCACGCCGAACTGACGGCGGAACGCGGCGGCGAAGGCGCTCTGGCTGTCATAGCCGTGCTGCAGCGCCACCTGCAGCACGGGCAGGCCCTGCGCCAGGGCTTCCAGCGAGAGCAGCAGGCGCGCCTGCTGACGCCAGCGGCCGAAGGTGACGCCGGTGCTGCGCTGGAAATGGCGGTGGAAGGTCTTGCTGCTCATCGCCAGTTGCGCCGCCCAGTGTTCGGCCGAGTCGCTCTGCGCCGGGTCATCCGCCAGGCTCTGGCACACCCGGGCGATGCGCGGGTCACTCGGCCAGGGCAGGTGCAGCGGCAGCACCGGCAGGCTGCTCAGTTCATCCAGCAGAAAGCGCATCAGGCGGCCATCACGGCTGTCGGCGGTGTATTGCGCCGGCACCAGGGTGGCGGCCTGGATCAGCTCGCGCAGCAGCGGGTTGACGTCGATCACGCGGTTGCCAGCCGGCAGCCCCGGGGCGGCATCGGGATTGACGAACAGGCTGCGCACGCGGGTGACGCCGCGCATGTGCAGGGCATGTTCGCAGCCGGCCTGCAGCCACACGCCCCGGTTCGGTGGGGTCACCCAGCGCCCGGCCGGGGTATCGACCACCAGCACGCCTTCGATGGCGTAGATCAGCTGTGCGCGCGGGTGGTTGTGCGACGGCACCCGGTGGCCGCTGGGGTAGTCGACGGCCACGCCGGTGACCGGCATGGCCAGTGATTCATAGGGCAGTTCGGTGTGATCGACCATGGCGGGCTGCGCGGTGGGAGGGCGAGCCAGCCTAGCGCTGTGCCGCCAGGTTGTCCATTTCGCGACAGTGATAGGCCATTTGGCGTGAGATGGTCGAGGCCGTGCGCTCTACGCTGGGCACTCATCCATGCAGGCACCACCATGACCGTCCTCATCCCGCTGCTACCCGCCCTGAGCCTCGGCCGGGGTCCGACTCGGTGCGTGACCGCCACGCGCCGCTGATCTCCCCCTGATCCCGGCCTCAGGCAGCCTGCAGCGCAGGCAGGGGAGATCACGCTGTTCTCCGTTCTCCATCGAGGCTTTGTCATGTTGCGTAATCCGCATAGCAAGTACCGCGCGTTCCCCCCTGTCGACCTGCCTGACCGGCGCTGGCCGCAGCAGCGCCTGCACCAGGCGCCGATCTGGCTGTCCACCGACCTGCGCGACGGTAACCAGGCGCTGTTCGAACCGATGAACCGCGAGCGCAAGCTGCGCCTGTTCGGCGAGCTGGTGCGCCTGGGGTTCAAGGAAATCGAAGTGGGCTTTCCCGCTGCCTCGCGCACCGACTTCGACATCATCCGCCAGCTGATCGACGAGGGTGGCATCCCGGACGACGTCACGCCGATGGTGATGAGCCAGCTGCGCGACGACCTCATCGAGCGGACCGTGCAGGCCGTGGCCGGCGCGCGGCGGGTGATCGTGCACCTGTACAACGCCATCGCCCCGGTATGGCGCGAGGTGGTGTTCAAGCTCTCGGTGGATGAGGTGGAGGCGCTGGTGGTGCGCCATATCCAGTCGTTCAAGGCGCTGACGCAGGCCCATCCCGAGACCGAGTGGGTGTTGCAGTATTCGCCGGAAACCTTCTGCATGGCCGAGCTGGAGGTGTCGCTGCGCATCTGCAACGCCGCCATTGCGGCCTGGGACGCCGGGCCTGGGCGCCCGATCATCATCAACCTGCCGACCACCGTCGAGGTCAGCACCGCCAATGTCTTCGCCGACCAGATCGAGTGGATGCACCGGCGCCTGGCGCGGCGCGAGCATGTGCTGCTCTCGGTCCACCCGCACAACGACCGCGGCACCGGCGTGGCCTGTGCCGAGCAGGCACTGCTGGCGGGCGCGCAGCGGGTCGAGGGCTGCCTGTTCGGCAATGGCGAGCGCAGCGGCAACCTCGATCTGGTGACCCTGGCGCTGAACCTCTACACCCAGGGCATCGACCCGGGCCTGGATTTTTCCGACATCGCCGGGGTGGCGCGGGTGGCCGAGGCCTGCACCGGGCTGCCGATTCACCCGCGCCATCCCTACGTCGGTGACCTGGTGTTCACCGCCTTCTCCGGCTCGCACCAGGACGCCATCGCCAAGGGCTTCGCCGCTCGGACGCCGGATGGGCCGTGGCAGGTGCCGTACCTGCCGATCGACCCGCAGGACCTGGGGCGAACCTACGACAGCATCGTGCGGGTCAACAGCCAGTCCGGCAAGGGTGGCATCGCCTACCTGCTGCAGCGCGACCAGGGCGTGCAGATGCCGCGCCGCCAGCAGGTGGAGTTCAGCGCCATCGTGCAGAAGCAGGCCGACAGCAGCGAGACCGAACTGTCCAGCGCCGAGCTGTGGCAGCTGTACCAGCGAACCTACCTGGCCCCCGCACGGCCGGGCGGTGCACTGGTCTATGTCGGCCATCGCCTGCAGGACGACGGCGAGCGCCAGCGGATCGAACTGGATGTCGAGGTGGCCGGTCGGCCCCTGCAGCTGCGTGGTGCAGGCAATGGCCCGCTGGCGGCGGCGGTGGCCGCCCTCGACCTGCCGCTGCGTGTCGACGATTACCAGGAGCACAGCCTGGGTGGCGGTAGCGAGGCCTGTGCGCTGGCGCTGGTGGAGGTCAGCTGGCCAGGGCAGCCCGGCTCGCGTTTCGGCGCCGGCCGTGATGGCAACCTGTTGCGTGCCTCGCTGCAGGCGTTGCTGGCCGCGGTGTCGCGCTTCGCCCCGAGCACGCAGCGGCTCGCCGAGCGCTGTCGCTGAGGAGGCCGGCAGGGCGGGCAAAGGCGGCGCAGGCGCGCCGCCGGGTCAGGCCTCAGCCCAGCAGTTCGGCAAAGGCCTTGTCCGCTTCGAGCACCTCCGGCAGCGCAGCGAACAGTGTGTCCAGCGCCACTTCCTCGAACAGCGGACCTTCCAGGCTCTGCTGCGCCTGCTCGCTGACGCCATCGAGCTCGATGGTTTCGGCGACCAGCACCGACTGCGCGACCAACCGTGCGTACTGGCTGTCGCCGGGGGCCTGGGTCGGGCGGGCCTGGTAGGCGATGGCGTGCTGGATCAGCTCCGGCAGTTGCCAGCGGCGCGCCAGCTCGGCGCCGACCTCCGGGTAGCCGAAGCCCAGTTGCAGGTTTTCCTCGGCGGCATGGGCGGCGGCTTCGCGCTTCGGGTGGCGGTTCATGCGCCGGGCGAAGTCCGGTGCGCCGGTCTGGATCAGCAGTTCGCCGATGTTGTGCATCATGCCGCAGGTAAAGGCGGCATCGGTGTCCAGCTTGAGCTGCTTGGCCAGGCAGCGGGCGATGCTGGCCACGCGGAAGCTGCGAATCCAGAAGCCCTTGAGGTCGAAGCCGGTATCGGCCTGGAACGCACCCGTCATGGCCGAAGCCAGCACCAGCGTGCGCAGGGTGTTGAAGCCCAGGCGCATGGCGGCGTCCTCGACGCTGACCGCCTCGCGCGCACCACGAAAGCGCGGGGAGTTGGCCAGGCGCAGCACCTTGGCCGCGATCACCGGGTCCCGCTCGATGTTGCGGGCCACGCTCTCCAGGCTGGAGGAGGGGTTGTCGAACTGTTGGATGAGTTCCTGCGCGACTTTCGGAATGCTGGGCAGGGTGTGCAGCTGGTCGAAGAGGCTTTCTATATCCATGGTGGCTCCGATAGATACGGGCGCGGCGCTGGCGCTCGGTGACAAAGTGCTCTTTGAGCATAGCCGCGCCTGCGCTCGCGGCCAGTCGCGCAGCCGCTGGTTAGAGCCTTTTCGTCGTGCCGTTGGCGTCGAACAGGCACGCAGAAGCACCAGCCGGGAAGGGGGCTGGTGCTTCCGCCTACAGCCTTACTGGCGCGGCGCCGCGCTGGTCTGCGCGGCGGCGGACCACACCCGGTAACGCACCTCGACATCGGCTGGCGCGTAGATCACCAGTGGCAGCTTGCTGTTGTAGCGCACCAGTTGCGGCTCGCCGCCGACACGCACGAACGCCTGCTTGCGACTGCCGTCCGGGCAGGCCATCAGGGTGCTCATGGCCGGGCCGACCTTGCTCAGTTCGTAATAGCTGTAACCCCAGCCTTCGACGTTCTTCTCCTGCCACTGGCCGCCCAGGCGCTGCTGGTTGCAGTCCACTTCCAGGGTCTTGCCGGCGATGATCTCGACCTTGTGCTCGGCTTCGTTGGCCTGGGCCGGCAGTTCGATCACGTGGCGGTTGTAGCCGTCAGCGGCGGCAGGGTAGGGCTTGAGGGCTTCTGGCGTGGCGGCGCAGGCGCTCAGGGGCAGGGCGCAGGCGAGGGCCAGCAGGGGCAGTTTGCTTCGGGTCATGATGATTCCTTGCTGAAAGGCCTTGTGGGCCGTCCGTTATGAGGGGCCGCCAGGTCGGCGGAGCAACACTGACCATCTGAAATAGGCCAGGTTCCCCTGTTTTTCAAGCAAGGTGGGGCGAGTGGGCGGGTGCCACGCCGGGGCGCCCGCCGACAGAGGCGTGATCAGGCGAAGACGAAATATTTGCGTACGGTTTCGACCACTTCCCAGGTGCCCTTCATGCCGGGTTCGACCACGAAAATGTCGCCGGCCTTGAGGTGGATCGGCTGCATGCCGTCCGGGGTGATGATGCAGTAGCCTTCCTGGAAGTGGCAGTACTCCCACTTCACGTACTCCACGCGCCACTTGCCGGGCGTGCAGATCCAGGTGCCCATGATCTTGCTGCCGTCTTCGGAGGTGTAGGCGTTGAGGTTGACGGTATGCGGGTCGCCTTCGATGCGCTCCCATTTGCAGGCGTCGACGACGGGCATCGGCTGGGTATCGCGCAGAACGGTGATCGGTTGGTTGGCCATGGAGCGCTCCGGTGAAGGATCAAAGGGGCGTTCACCATAGAGGGCGCGGGCGGCGGTCAGTTGCCTGGGGTCGACATGGGGCTGTTCATTCGCGCAGTGCAGATGCCGTTGCGGCCCGGAAAAAACGAAGGCCGGCGTTTCGGGCCGGCCTTGCGGTGTGGCGCATAGCATCGAGTCATACGAGGTTCTCGATCCGTTCGTGGAAGGGGTTCAGGCGACGCGGTTCTCGATCAGACGGTCGGAGCCACCTTCGGCAACGCGGTTCTCGATCAGACGGTCGGAGCCACCTTC
>NZ_SUKD01000047.1:0-343 GCF_013357275.1 Pseudomonas sp. BMW13
CCATGGCCTTCTTCTTCACGCTGATGTGGCCGGCGACCATGGCGTTGATGCCCTGGGCGATCTCGGCGTAGCTGCCGGTGAAGCGCGCGGCGTCGATGACCACGTCGATGTCGCCCTTGTCGTGCTCGTCGGACATGTGCCGCATCTCGCTCATCAGGCCTGTGAGGTTGCCGCGCAGGGTCTCGATGGTGTCGTTGATGAAGGCCTTCTTGCCGGGGAACTGCTCCAGCGATGCGCTCAGATCGCCCTCGGCGAAGGCCTGAACGCAGGCCATGGCCTTCTTCTTCACGCTGATGTGGCCGGCGACCATGGCGTTGATGCCCTGGGCGATCTCGGCGTAGCT
>NZ_SUKD01000048.1:0-2092 GCF_013357275.1 Pseudomonas sp. BMW13
GCACACCATCGGGGAACGCCGCCTCGGTGGCGTTCCAGCCACCAAGCAGTTGCTCGCGCTCCGCGCCTGCCAGCATCGACAGACGCCCCACCGGGCACTGCGGATCGGCAGCCAATGCCTCCAGCAAATTAAGGAAGTGACCGCACAGGCGCTCGATGGTGGCTGCATCGAACAGATCGCTGGCATAGGCGAACTGCCCGCGCACAGCGCCCTCACGGTTCTCCTCGGTCTGCAGCATCAGGTCGAACTTGGCGATACCGGTCGCCAGCTGCAGAGGCTCCAGCGTCAGTGCCTCACCATCGGCAGCGGGAAGCTCGCACAAGGCATCCTGCGCACTGGGCAAATGGTTGTAGGCCACCTGAAACAGCGGATTGTGGCTCAGGCTGCGTTCAGGTTGCAGGGTTTCCACCAAGCGCTCGAAGGGCAGTTCCTGATGAGCCTGTGCATCCAGGACGGCCTGGCGTACCGCACCGAGCAGATCGACGAAGGAAGCATGTTCCTCGACTTCACCGCACAGCACCTGGGTATTGACGAAAAAACCCACCAGACGCTCGCACTCGGCCCTACCACGGTTGGCCACCGGCACGCCGATACGCAGTTCGCGCTGGCCGCTGTAGCGCACCAGCAGCACCTCGAATGCCGCCAGCAGCACCATGAACAGGCTTGCACCCTGGCCACGTGCCAGGCTGCGCAGCTCGCTCACCAACGCCGTAGGCAGTTGAAAGTCCAGCGTGGCGCCACGGTAACTCTGCTGCGGCGGACGCGGTCGGTCGCTGGGCAGGGTCAGCAGCAGCGACGGATCGCCGATATGTTGCGTCCAGTAATCGAGCTGACGCTGCTCCTCCCCGGCCGCCATCCACAGGCGCTGCCAGCGAGCATGGTCGGCGTACTGAATCGGCAGCGGCGGCAGGCTGGCACCACGACCGGTGACGCAGGCGCCATAGAGGCTGGCGAACTCGTCGATCAGCACGCCCATCGACCAACCATCGGAGACGATATGATGCAGGTTCAGCAGCAGCAGGTGCTCGCTATCGCTGAGTCGCAGCAGGTGCAGGCGCAGCAACGGGCCATTGGCGAGATCGAAAGGCTGTCGCGCCAACTGTTCCAGACGCACACGTGCGGCGTCCTCACGCTGGCCTGCCGGCAGTTCGGCAAAGTCTTCTTCCAGCATGGCCAGAGGCAAGGTCGGCAGGATCACCTGCAACGGCTCGCCACCTTCTTCGCGAAACAGCGTGCGCAGACTCTCATGGCGCGCCACCAATGCCTCGAAAGCCTGGCGCAGGGCCTTAGGATCCAGCGTGCCGCGCAAGCGCAGGGCCGCCGGAATGTTGTAGGCCGCACTGTGCGGCTCCATCTGCCAGAGGAACCACAGGCGGCTCTGCGCCGGTGACAATGGCGCACGCTCACAGGGCTGACGCATGATCGGCAGGCGTTCCAGGCTAACGCCCTTCTCCCGCAGTTGTTGCAGGAAAGTCAGTTGCTTCTCTTCGGGGAGCGCCGCCAGGCGTTCGGCAACGGTGCGCAGTTGTGCATCCAGCATGGTCATCAGAGGTTCTCCAACTCGCCCAGCAATTCATCCATCAGCTCCAGCTCGGCCTCTTGCGAGGGCGCATTGTCCCGTTGCGCCTGCAGGTGGCTTGCCAACGCCTGGATGGAACTCAACTCGAACAATGCGTGCAGCGGCAACGTCACTCCCAGACGATTGCGCAGGGTCATGCCGACCTGAGTCAGCAACAGAGAATGTCCGCCCAGTTCGAAGAAATCGTCGTTGATTCCGACCCGCTCGACCTGCAGCACCTGCGTCCAGATCGCCGCCAGCTCACGCTCCAGGTCATTGCGGGGCGCCACGTAACCGACTGCCGAGGTACCGAACTCCGGCACCGGCAAAGCCTTGCGATCAAGCTTGCCATTCGGCGACAGCGGCATGGCCTCAAGCACCAGGATACGCGCCGGCACCATGAACTCCGGCAATTGCTCAGCCAGCGCCTGGCGCAACTCCTCGCCGTCGCAACCGGCCACGGCATAGCCCACCAGCTGCTTGCCTTGCGCTGTGTCACGCGCCACCACCACCGCCTCTTCCACCTGCGGATGT
>NZ_SUKD01000049.1:0-10532 GCF_013357275.1 Pseudomonas sp. BMW13
CACCTCGGGAGTTCAGACGCTCGGCTGAGGCATCAACCTAACGGGGTGTCGGTGTCCGGTTTGATAGGGGCAAGTCCAGTGGCTACCACGGCGCTCGCTTTCGCAAAGCTGAGGCCCAAGGGTGCCTCCCCCGATCGCATCCGTGCATTTGATCGCTGGACCTGGTTGCTCGCTGCAGCTGCGGCGCTGGCCAGTGCTCTGTTCGCCTGGCCTGTCGATACGGACTCGATGGACAGCCTCTGGCTACCTGCAGCGGCGGCGTTCAATGCATCATCCGCCTGGGCAATGGTGCTCCTGGGTGCAACGACCATTCGGTACGCCCTCTTCCGTGGGCAGCACACCTGATCACTGGAAAGCAGTGAGCGTCGAACCCGTTTGAACTGCTGTCCGTTACTGCCCTTCCCTGCCCAACGCCAGCAATACCGGGGCTTTCGCCCCTTCTCTTCTGCCCATTGCGGCACTCTGTGGCCCGTTGATTTCGACACTTTTTCGACAGGCCAGCTAGACAGGTCCGGCGGCTATGGCTAGCTTCTGGCCATCAAGCCCCTGTGCTTTAAGTCTTCGGTGTCGCTTTTCCAACCTGAGAGTGTCGCGTTTCTCACCGTTGATACGTGATAAATCAAAGGCTTGCGCCGAATTATGGTTGATTACCAGACATTACTGGGAATGTTATGCGACAGCAATGTCGCCTAATTTATAGTTAGGGCTACACATGAAATTAATCTTCGCTGCGTTTTTGGCAATGGTAAGCCAGTTCGTCTATGCAGGTTATGATGTCCATATTACTAAAAAAGATTTTTGGGCTGACGAAAACGGCCCGTGCATAAGCCACGAAGAATGGAATAATTATGTAACAACGGACAGCCAAATCCAGCGCGACAATAAAAATTCAACAAATGATTTCTTAGTACGTCTTGAGCTTGAGCAATTCCCTATTTGGTACAACCCCTACCTTTGCGAAATTTACACAAAGAACCCATCTGAAAACGCCATCAATAAACTCATAAAAATTTCTGAAGTTCTCGACGCAAAAGTTCAAGGCGATGACGGCGAAAGTTATCCACTCACACCCTAACTAGTGGTTCAAACCCTTCGCTACGCTCACCGGGACGGGCTAAAGCCGGCCCCTTAACCAAACGTTAGGCTAGAAAATGAGTCTCGACATTCACCTTGAAGCCGATGAACGCCTTTCAATAGCCGCGATCTCTACGACCTTGAGCGAACTCGGCGCACTGGATACAAATAGCGATCCAAAAGCAGCACAAGGATTTTTCGACTCAGGCTTATCAGTAAGCGCCACATGCGAATTAGATGACCACACGCTATATGCAGAAGATGCTAAAGGCATGAATTTCTCTGTAGCCATTCGCTGTTACATACGGATAAAAGGACCAGAGCCAGAAGGCTTCTCTGCACTTGGCGATCTAGAGCGTTTTGTAAAGCTCATTGCAGCCAAAACTGATGCGCACTTTGTAATTTCACTCCAGTATGAATCTGCGCTGTATTGGAAAAACAACGATGGTCTGCACTCCGCCTAACTAGTGGCTCAAACCGTTTCAGAAAAAGGGGACAGATTTATTTTTCGATCTGCCAAGAGCGATAAATAAATCCGTCCCCTTTTGCCCGGTCCCCTTTTGCCCGTCGCAATCGGAGCTGGAACAGCAGATACACCGGCACTTCAAGCAACACGGCCAGTTCAGCAGTTGCCTGAACAGCTTCGACAAGGCCCTGGGTGAGTCTCGCTTGCCAGTGCCTGCTGGCCAGTCATCACACCTGCTATGGCACACCTTCGCCAGTCGGTTCGTGATGAATGGCGAGAAAATCCTGACCCTGCAGAAGATCCTGGGCCACACCACCCCGGCCATGGCCCTGCGCTATACGCACCTGGCGCCGGATCACCTGCAGGATGTAGAAGCTGAATTCGCCGCTCGCCGTGCTAAGGCGTTGAGTCGTTGAGTCGTTGAGTCGTTGATACAGGTTATTTGGACGCCCGAGGCCTTGCAGGACCGTCTGGACATCTGGGAATACATCGCTACTGAAAACCCTCGCGCTGCCGTGCATATGGATGAGCTATTCAGCGCTGCAGTAGCCTCGCTGGCTGACTTTCCCGACAAGGGCAGGTTGGGTTGGTTGCTGGTACTCGCGAGCTGACCCTCCCCCACGAGAACTACCGCCTTGTCTATCAGGCTGAGCGTGATTCGGTCTGGATCCTCGCCTTGGTGCACGTCGCCAGGATGTGGCCACCTATCCAAAACTAGCTGCAGTCTCGATGTTGAGCCCCCAACTACACAATGAGGGCTATTTCAACTCAGTGGCAGTGATAGTCGCCAGTCTTGTGGTTTCGATGGCAGCCTTTTGAATCTGTACCGCCGCTGTGTGCAAAGACGACTGCCGATGACACAGAAAGAACTGCGGCGATGAGGATGGCTGTGAATTTCATGGTGAACTCCGTTTCTTGCTGAGAGATGAAGGCCGACAAAACAGGGTGGCCAGTTGCCTTCATAGCACAGTAGAAAAATAGAGTCATCGACACTTCTTCGACACCTTGCATGTCGCAGAAAGCAAAAGCCCCCGAAACTCTAGGAATTTCAGGGACTTAAGCTTGAGATATGGCGGGAAGATAGGGATTTGAACCCTAGGTGCCATTGCTGACACAACGGATTTCGAATCCGTCCCGTTCGACCACTCCGGCATCTTCCCAAGCGGCGCGAATCATAACAGCTCAATGCGCTTTGGCGAAGCTATTTTTGAAAATTTTTCTTGTTCTATCAATCGCTTGTAAAAAACAGGCGCCACCGGTGCTGCCGGTGCTGCCGGCGGCGCCTGTCTGGGCGGTCAGGCGGTCAGACGCGTCAGCGCCTCGCGGTACTTGTCCGCCGTCTTCTGCGCCACGTCCGCCGGCACGGCCGGGGCCGGGGGTTGTTTGTTCCAGCCGGTGGACTCCAGCCAGTCGCGGACGAACTGCTTGTCGAAGCTGGGCGGGTTCTTGCCTTCGACATAGCTGTCGGCCGGCCAGAAGCGGCTGGAGTCGGGCGTCAGCACTTCGTCCATCAGGGTCAGGGTGCCGTCTTCATCAAGACCGAATTCGAACTTGGTGTCGGCGATGATGATGCCACGGGTGGCCGCGTACTCGACCGCAGCGCTGTACAGGGCAATGGCCGTGTCACGCACCTTGGCCGCCAGTTCGGCACCGATGATGGCTTCGCACTGCTCGAAGCTGATGTTCTCGTCATGGTCGCCGACGGCTGCCTTGGTCGAGGGGGTGAAGATCGGCTGCGGCAGCTTGGCCGCTTCCTTCAGGCCAGCCGGCAGGGCGATGCCGCAGACGGTGCCGCTCTTCTGGTACTCCTTCCAGCCGGAACCGACGATGTAGCCACGCACGATGGCCTCGACGGCAACCGGCTTGAGGCGCTTGGCGACGACGGCACGGCCTTCGACCAGGGGCAGCTCGGCCGCCGTCACGACGTCCTCGACCTTGTCACCGGTGAAGTGGTTGGGCACCACGCCGGCCAGCTTGTCGAACCAGAAGTTGGAGATGGCGGTGAGGATCTTGCCCTTCTCCGGGATCGGTTGTTCGAGGATCACGTCGAACGCCGACAGACGATCGGTGGCCACCATCAGCATGCGCTTGTCGTCGATTTCGTAGAGGTCGCGGACCTTGCCCGAGTAGATCTTCTTCAGGCTCAGGGTGGTAGGTGTGCTCATGTCGGCATTTCCGTTCGTGGCAAACAAAACAGGCGAAACCCTTTAGGATTTCGCCCATCGATTGGAGGCTGAGGCAGCTGCTGCCTGGATCAGCCGAGGTTGTCCTGAATCAGGCTCAGCACGCGGCGCGATACATCGGCCGGGGCGATGGTGTTGAGGTCCTTCTCCACCGTGACCTGCACGCTATCGCCCACCGGGGTCAGGCGAACCTGGTAGCGCTCGGCGCGTGCCTCGATCTCTTCCTTGCTCGGCTCGCTGCCGAACAGACGACCGAAGAAACCGGGCTTCTCTTCATTGACCTGGGCACCTTCGGCCAGGTTGATGTAGTACAGGCCAAGGCTGCGGTTGAGGTCGTCGACACGCACGTCACCCAGCTCCAGCGAGCGGCCGACACCCGACCAGGCGCGGTCGAAGTCGGCGCCGAGGTTCAGCACCGGGTTGCCGTTGCCGTCTTCGCTCAGGCTGACGCGGCTGGGGGCATCGAAGTCGCGAGCGGCGAGCAGCGAGACGGAACCGCCCTGCTCCACGCCACGCGCCATGCTCACCAGCATTTCGTCGAGCAGTGCCGCTTCCAGGCTGGCATTGCCACTGCGCTCGGCGAAGGCGACATCGGCACTGCTGCCGGCCGGACGCTCGGCGCTGGTGACGAAGACTTCACTGGTGTTGCGCTGCACACCCGGCTCGATGCGCACACGTACGCGCGTCTCGGCATCCGGTGCGACACCGGACACGCGGCTGCTCAGGCGGCGCGCCATGGTGCTGGAAAGCTCGTCGAAACGCTGCCAGGAGGTGGTGAATTCACCGACCTGCGGGCGCTCGCTGGCGATACGGAAGCCATTGTCCTCGAAGAACTGACGGGCCAGCGGCCAGACTTCGGCCGGCACGCGCTGGGCAACCACCCAACGCGAGTCGCCGCTGCGCTGCAGGCTGAACTCACGCTCGTCGCCGCGCACCTGCAGGGGCTGAGGGCGCGGCACCTCGAATTCGCGGGACGTCGAGTTGCTGCTGGCGACCTGGGCAGGCACCGGCAGCAGCGGGTCGAGACGCTTGGCCTGGACATCGGCCGGCAGTTGCATCGGTGCGGTCTGACGCGCTTCCAGGTAGTCGCTACCGCGATCACGGAAGTAGCCATCTTCACCCCAGAGCCAGCCACAACCGCTGGTGCTGGAGACGATCAGAGCAAGGGCGGAAAATCCGGCCAGTCGCTTCATGCGTAGAATTCCTCGATTAAGCCAATACGCCGCACTGGCGCATGGCCTGGCGCAGCGGTTCGTGACAGCGCGGGCTGAGCCAGGTCAGCGGCAGGCGAATACCTTCGTCCATCAGGCCCATTTCGTGCAGCGCCCACTTCACCGGAATCGGGTTGGATTCGAGGAACAGGGCCTTGTGCAGGGGCATCAGGCGGTCGTTGATGGCACGGGCGATGGCCGCCTCGCCACGCATGGCAGCGGCGCACAGGTCGCTCATGGCGCGCGGCGCGACGTTGGCGGTGACGGAGATGTTGCCCTTGCCGCCCAGCAGCATCAGCTCGACAGCGGTAGCGTCGTCGCCCGAATAGACGAGGAAGTCCTTGCCGACGCGGCTCAGTACGTCCTGGGCACGCTGCAGGTCGCCGGTGGCTTCCTTGATACCGATGATGTTGTCGATCTTCGACAGGCGCTCGACGGTCTCCGGCAGCATGTCGCAGACGGTGCGGCCCGGCACGTTGTAGAGAATCTGCGGGATGGCCACGGCTTCGGCGATATGGCGGAAGTGCAGGTACAGGCCTTCCTGGGTCGGCTTGTTGTAGTACGGGGTGACCAGCAGAGCGGCATCGGCGCCAACGTCCTTGGCCGCACGGGTCAGCTCGACCGACTCACGGGTGGAGTTGCCACCGGTGCCGGCGATGACCGGGATACGGCCAGCGACCTGGTCGACCACGCGCTTGATCACTTCGACGTGCTCACCCACGTCCAGCGTGGCGGACTCACCGGTGGTGCCGACCGCGACGATGGCATTGGTACCCTCTTGCAGGTGGAAATCCACCAGTTTGCTCAGGGCCGCCCAATCCAGATCACCCTGCGCGTCCATGGGCGTGACCAGTGCCACCATACTGCCCGCAATCATGCAACTGCTCCTGCCGGAAAAATTGAGCCGTAATGGTACTGGTGCCACCAGTCCGGCACAAGCAACGGACAAGGGCATATCCGCTCCCGACTTGGGGCGACGAGGGTGGCGGCGCCATTCCCCTCGGCGGTGCTTTTCGCTAACCTGCTCTCTTTGGTCTGCGGCGTCTCGTGCGCGGACCGTTCATCGCTTTAGGAAGGCTGCATGTCCACCCCCCCCGTTCGCGAACAATTCCTCGTTATCAGCGCTCTCGGCCGTGATGCCATGGCCCTGACCAACCTGCTCAGCCGCACCAGCCACGAGAACCGCTGTGCGGTGATCAGCACCCGCCTGAGCCGCCATGGAGAGTTCAGCGCCCTGGTGCTGCAGGTGTCCGGCAGCTGGGACGCCCTGGCGCGCCTGGAGTCGAGCCTGCCGCTGCTGGCCAAGAAGCACGACTTCTCGGTCAACCTGATCCGCAGCGCCGCCGCCGACGCTCGCCCGCAGGCGCTGCCCTACGTCGCCTACGTCAGCGCCGTGTATCGCCCGGACATCCTCAACGAGCTGTGCCAGTTCTTCATCGACCACCGCGTGGAGCTGGAGAACCTCACCTGCGATACCTACCAGGCACCACAGACCGGCGGCACCATGCTCAACGCCACGCTGACGGTGACGCTGCCGGCAGGCACCCAGATCAGCTGGCTGCGTGATCAGTTCCTCGATTTCGCCGACGCTCTGAACCTGGATGCGCTGATCGAACCCTGGCGCCCGCAGAACCCATGACGATTCGCCGCGCGTCGGCCCTGCGCCAGTAACCGCAGCGGCGGCCTGCTCATCAGGCCCCGCCGTCTGCCGCGCAGATGACTGCCGCGCGAGATCATCGACCGCCTCTATTGAAGGAGTTCCCATGACCGTAGCCATCGACCAAGCCGTTGCCGACTTCCAGGCCGAAGCCACCAGCGGCCAGCAGGTGAAACTGTCTGACCTCAAGGGCCAGCAGGTCGTGCTGTACTTCTACCCGAAGGACGCCACGCCTGGCTGCACCACCGAGGGCCTGGACTTCCGCGCGCGCTTCGAACAGTTCCAGGCCGCCAACACGCTGATCTTCGGCGTGTCGATGGACAGCCTGAAGAAGCACGAGAGCTTCAAGTGCAAGCAGGAGTTTCCCTTCGAGCTGATCAGCGACGAGGAGCACACCCTGTGCGACCTGTTCGGCGTGTACCAGTTGAAGAAGAACTACGGCAAGGAGTACATGGGCATCGTGCGCAGCACCTTCCTCATCGACAAGGATGGCGTGCTGCGCGAGGAATGGCGCAACGTCAAGGTTGCCGGCCATGTCGACAAGGTGCTGGCCGCCGCGCAGGAACTGCACAAGCGCTGAGACCAGGCACACCTGCTGTAGGAGCGGCTTCAGCCGCGAATGCCGAGCCCCGCATCAGCGGGGAGCGAGCATGAAAAAGGCCGCTTTTGCGGCCTTTTCGTTTGACGGGATATCGCTCCAGTCATGCGCCTGTTTCGCGGCTGAAGCCGCTCCTACGGGGGTGATTCGCCAGAGGAGCCTGGAGCGGCCATTCGCGATGCGTTCCAGGCGCACACCGCTGGTCGCGGATGCCCCCTCTCCCAGAGGAACGACGCGGCCCCAGCACCAGCGTGCCAGACACAGAGCAAAGACCGTTGGCTCCTGTGACCCGCCCTCTCAGGCCTGTGCAGACTCCAGCTCGGTACGCGGCCAGGCGTTGATCACCGCCTTGAACAGCGTGGCCAGCGGAATGGCGAAGAACACGCCCCAGAATCCCCACAGGCCGCCGAACAGCAGCACCGCGCAGATGATCGCCACCGGGTGCAGGTTGACCGCCTCGGAGAACAGCAACGGCACCAGCACGTTGCCGTCGAGGGCCTGGATGATGCCGTAGACCACCATCAGGTAGATGAACTGGTCGCTCCAGCCCCACTGGAACAGGCCGATCAACGCCACCGGCACCGTCACCACGACCGCGCCGATGTAGGGCACCACCACCGACAGGCCAACCAGCAGCGCCAGCAGCGCCGCGTAGTTCAGCCCCAGGTAGGCGAACGCGATGTAGGTGACCACGCCACAGATGATGATCTCGATGAACTTGCCACGGATGTAGTTGGCGATCTGCTGGTTCATCTCCTGCGCGACCTGGCTGATCAGCGCCCGCTCGCGCGGCAGGTAGCCACGGAACCACTGGCCGATCTGCTCGCGGTCCTTGAGGAAGAAGAACACCAGGATCGGCACCAGCACCAGGTAGATCATCACGCTGACCAGCATCGGCAGGCTGGACAGCGAGAACGACAGCGCCCATTGGCCGAACTTGCCGGCCTCGCCCCGCATGCTGGTGATCAGCTGCACGATCTGCGCGTCGGTGATCAGGTTCGGGTAGCGCTCCGGCAGCAGCAGGAACACCGACTGCCATTCGGCCGCCATGCGCGGCAGCTCGTTGAACAGGGTGCTGAGCTGCTGCCACAGCAACGGCATCAGCACCAGCATGAACACCGCCAGGCAGCCCATGAACAGGGTGAACACCAGCCACACGGCGAGTACCTGCGGCACCCGCATGCGCTCCAGGCCGTTGACCATGCCCTGCATCAGGAAGGCCAGCACCAGGCCGGTCAGCACCGGCGCGAGCATCCCGCCCAGGGTCAGCACCACGGCGAACCCCAGCACCAGCAGCACGGCCAGCACCACGGCCTGCTCGTCGGAGAAGTAGCGGTGCAGCCAGTCGCGTATAACCTTGACCATCAACGATCCTTAATCTGCAGATGTGCTGGGGAGGACGGCGAAGGGCTCAGGCCTTGCGCAGCCAGTAACGATAGACACCCGAGTCGACTTCTTCATGCAGCAGCGCATGACCGGCCAGCGTGGCGAATGCACGGAAGTCGCGCTGCGAACCGGCATCGGTGGCACTGACCTTGAGTACGGCGCCGCTGGCCAGGCGATTGAGCTCGAGCTTGGCTTTGAGCAAGGGCAACGGGCAATTGAGCCCGCAGGCGTCGAGTTCGGCATCGAAAGCCGGTACGTCTGTCATCGTCTACTCCTGATAAGGGCGCTAGGATAACCAAGCCACTGCAACCCTGGCCAGCGCGCTAGCTGGCCGGCTACAGTAACCCCCTTTGCCCTCCGAGAGCCCTGAGTGCATGACTTTTCTGCGCCCCACCCTGCTGACGCTGGCCTGCCTGTTCGCTGCCCACACGGGAGCCAGTGACCTGCCGTCGCTTGGCGATGCCAGCTCCTCGATCGTCTCCCCTCAGCAAGAACACCAACTCGGCCGCGCCTGGCTCGGCCTGCTGCGCGGCCAGGTCTCGCAACTGGACGACCCGCAGCTCAAGGACTTCGTCGAATCCAGCGTCTATCGTCTGTCGGAAACCAGCCAGCTGCAGGACCGCCGCCTGGAGTTCGTTCTGCTCAACAGTCCGCAGCTCAACGCCTTCGCCGCCCCGGGCGGGATCGTCGGGGTCAACGGTGGCCTCTTCCTCTACGCTCAGACCGAAGCCGAGTACGCCTCGGTCATGGCGCACGAACTGGCGCACTTGTCGCAACGCCACTTCGCCCGTGGCATCGAGGCGCAGCAGCGCATGCAACTGCCGCTGATGGCCGCCATGCTCGCCGGCATCGTCGCCGCGGCAGCGGGCGCGGGGGATGCCGGCATCGCCACGATCATGTCGACCCAGGCTGCGGCGATTCAGGAGCAGCGCCGCTTCTCGCGCCAGAACGAGCAGGAGGCCGACCGCATCGGCCTGGTCAACCTGGAAAAGGCCGGCTACGACCCGCGCGCCATGCCGTCGATGTTCGAGCGCCTGATGCGCCAGTACCGCTACGACGCCAAGCCGCCGGAATTCCTCCTGACCCACCCGGTTTCCGAGTCGCGCATCGCCGACACCCGCAACCGCGCCGAGCAGTATCCGGTGGAAGGCCGCGAGGACAGCCTGCGCTACCAGCTGATGCGCGCCCGCGTGCAGCTGACCTATGAAGAGACGCCCGGGGTCGCTGCCAAGCGTTTCCGCGCCATGCTCGACGAGAACCCGGGGCTGGATGCCGCGCGCTATGGCCTGGTCCTGGCGCAGATGAAGACCGGCCAGCTCGACGAGGCCGGCAAGACCCTGGCAGCGCTGCTGAGCAAGGCCCCGGACGACATCGTCTACAACCTGGCGCAGATCGAGCTGGACATGGCCGCCAATCGCCTCGATGCGGCCGATCGCCGCCAGGCACGCATGCGCACCCTGTACCCCAGCAACTATCCGCTGCAACAGAGCGGCATCGACCTGCTGCTCAAGCAGCAGCGCATCCCGGATGCCGAGCGAGCGCTGGATGACCTGCTGAAGACCCGCAGCAAGGACCCGGACGTCTGGTACCAGGTCGCCGAGGTACGCGGCCTGAGCGGCAACACCATCGGCCTGCACCAGGCGCGCGCCGAGTTCTTCGCGCTGGTGGGTGACTACAACCAGGCGATCGAACAGCTGGACTACGCCAAGCGCCGCGCCAGCAACAACTTCCAGCTGGCCTCGCGCATCGACGCACGCCAGCGCGAACTCTCCGAAGAGAAACGCCTGGTCGAGCAGATGTTGCGCTGACGCACGTGCTGGCACGGTCTTTTGACTGCGGTACGTTCGGCCCTCTCCCCCGGCCCCTCTCCCATGAATGAGAGAGGGGAGCAAACCGTGCGGGCGCTCCATCCGTAGCCCGGATGAAATCCGGGGAATCCGCAGTACAGCCCCGTAGC
>NZ_SUKD01000050.1:0-679 GCF_013357275.1 Pseudomonas sp. BMW13
TCAGGGTCATGGCAGCGAGAAGAAAGGCGATGAAGCCTTCCTCGAAGTGCTCCCAGGCGCGCCGCAAGGCGTTCATGGTCGGGTCTCCCGAATGGAAAGGGCGTAGGGTGGGGCGGTCGTGGCCGACCCACCATGTGCAGCATGTCGGCGTACAGGACGCCGAGGTGGGTCAGTATCTGGCGATACTGCCCACCCTACGGCTCTCCGGCCTTACTGCTGGTTGGCGGCTTGGGCGGCCTTGATCAGGTCGGCACCGATTTCGCCTTCGAACTTCTTCCACACCGGCTGCATGGCGTCGCGCCATTGGCCACGTTGCTCGGGCGTCAGGGTCAGGATCTCGGTGGTGCCGGCGTCCAGGATGCGCTGCTTGTCACCCTGGTTGAGGGCGTCAGCCTGCTTGTTCACCTCGACGGTGACCTCGGCGATGATCTTGTCCAGCTCTTCGCGTACGTCAGCCGGCAGACCGTCCCAGAACTTGGTGTTGGTGATCAGCATGTAGTCCAGCAGGCCATGGTTGGACTCGGTGATGTACTTCTGTACTTCGTGCATCTTCTGGCTGTAGATGTTCGAGTAGGGGTTCTCGGCACCGTTGACCACGCCAGTCTGCAGGCCCTGGTAGACCTCGGCGAAGCTCATCTTGCGCGGGTTGGCGCGCACGGCCTTGAACTGCTCTTCCAGT
>NZ_SUKD01000051.1:0-13183 GCF_013357275.1 Pseudomonas sp. BMW13
TCGAAGAAGCGCAGTTTACGTGCTGTAAATGAGCATTCTGAGAGCGATTTCAACGCAGCATCACCGAGCGCAGGCACTTTTCGTACAAAGCCTACGGGGCGGGTGATTCGGTCAGCGTCAACAGGATATCGGCATACCAGGTGCAGTTGAGGCCCAGGGCTTCGTCCTGGTCCTCGTCGCGGTTGCCGAGCAGGCGCGTGGAGTGGATGCCGAGCAGGCGCCAGGGCAGTTCGCTGTCCAGCTCGGCGCGCTTGACCACCGGTGCACCGCTGATGCCGCGATGGGTGCGGCCATCGGTGAGGAAGTAGCCGAGCCCCTGAAAGCGCAGGCCGAACGAGGAGGCCAGGCCGGCATGCCGGGCGACCGGCATGCGGTGCAGGCTGTCCTGGAAGCCGAGCGGGAAGCCCACCACCAGCAGCGCCGAGCCGATTTCGACATCTTCGTCAGGCTGCAGCAGGTGTTGCGGGGTGAAGGCGTGGTAGGCGCCGTCATGGGGAAGGGCTGCCTGATCCAGTTCGATCACCGCCACATCGATCTCGCCAGCGCTGTCCATGCCTTGCCGCCACAGATGCTGCTCGCCGTCATACAACGGGATGGAGAAACTGACGGTGCTGGCCAGGTTGCTGGCGTCGGTATGCAGTTCGATCTGCAGGCTGTCGGGTTGATGGCCACTGGGTTCGTCGAGCACGACGTGGCGGCTGGTGACGAGAAACAGCCGCTGCTCGCGGCGGAAGAAGAAACCACTGGCGTTGGTCAGTATCTGCCCAGCCGCCAGGGTGGTGATGCGTGCAGCGCTCAACATCAGGGAGTCGATCATGGCCGGGCCTCCTGCCGGTGTGTGGCTTGACGACTGACTGCCAGACGCCTGACAGGTTCGCTTTGGTTCACGCCTGGCGTATCGAGCCATGCGGGTGGATGGGGAAAACGACATCCACCCGGTGCGGCAGCGGCGTCAGACGCTGGCCGGCTCGTCCTCGTTGCGGTCCAGCGCCACCTGGCGGATCGACAGGCGAATCTCGGCCGGCAGCACGCGCTTGGCGGCGCCTTCGGCCAGCTCGCTGAGTAGCGGGTGGTGGCTGAGCTTGCCGGCCTCGTCCTGGCGCAGCACGCCCTGGTCCAGCAGGCTCTGGATGAAGTGGCGGAACAGGCTCTTGTCGAAGAACTCCGGCGCATTCAGGCCGTGCAGGATCGACAGGCGCTGGGCCATCACCGTGCACAGGTCTTCCAGCTCCTCGGCGCTGATCGCGTTTTGCCCGGCATTGAGCAGCAGGGCGATGGCCATGTAGAAGCGTTGCAGGGTCTGCGCCACCGAGCGCGACAGCAGCGTCAGCAGGACGAACTGGCGGGAGCTGGGTGCCGGACGCACGTAGACGTCGCCCTCGACCTTGAGCAGGCCCTGCTCGACGAACGCGGCCAGCCACTGGTCGACCACGCCTTCCAGTTCGCTCTGCTCCCAGCGGATGAACAGTTCGGACTGCAGGTAGGGATAGAGTGCGCCGGTGAAGCGCAGGATCTGCTCGCGGCTGATGCGTGCGCTGCTCTGGAAGAAGCTCGCCAGCAGCGCCGGCAGGGCGAAGATGTGCAGCACGTTGTTGCGGTAGTAGGTCATCAGGACGGCGTTCTGCTCGTCCAGGTAGAGAATCTTGCCCAGGGCATCCTTCTGCTCGGCCAGCAGGTCCATGCCCTTGGCGTGCTCGATCAGCGCCGCGCCGTCGCCTTCCGGCAGGGTGGTGTGGGGCGAGTAGGGCACGGCCCGCAGCAGCGCCAGGTACAGGTCGAGCACGCGCGCCAGGGCGCGGTCGTCCAGCGCCAGCTTGCTGGTGGAGAGCAGTGCCAGGGCGACGAGGTTGACCGGGTTGATCGCCGCCGCCTCGTTGAGGTGGCGCGCCACGTGTTCGCCCAGGCGGTTGGTGGTCTCGTTGAGCCAGCTCGGCCGGTACTGCGGGCCCAGCTCCTGCTGGCGCCAGCCGGGTTGCTGCTGGTCGAGGAATTCGCCGAGCTTGATCGGCTCGCCGAAGTTGACCGACACCTGGCCGAAACGCTGCTTGAGCGCGCCGAGCACCTTGAACAGGTCGAAGATCGACTCCTTCTTCTTGCTCGCGCCACGCAGCTCGCCCAGGTAGGTGCGGCCTTCGAGCACGCGCTCGTAGCCGATGTACACCGGCACGAAGACGATGGGCAGGCGATGCGAACGGAGGAAACTGCGCAGGGTGATGGCCAGCATGCCGGTCTTCGGTCGCAGCATGCGCCCGGTACGCGAACGGCCGCCCTCGACGAAGTACTCCACCGGGAAGCCCTTGCTGAACAGGGTGTGCAGGTACTCGTTGAACACTGCGGTGTACAGCGGGTTGCCCTTGAAGGTGCGGCGCATGAAGAAGGCGCCGCCACGGCGCAGCAGACCGCCGATCACCGGCATGTTGAGGTTGATGCCGGCTGCGATGTGCGGGGGCGTCAGGCCGTTGCGGAACAGCAGGTAGGAGAGCAGCAGGTAGTCGATGTGGCTGCGGTGGCAGGGCACGTAGATCACCTCGTGGCCCTGGGCGATATCACGCACGCCCTCGATGTTGTGCACCTTGATGCCGTCGTAGATCTTGTTCCAGAACCAGGACAGCACCAGCTCGAGGAAGCGGATCACCGTATAGGTGTAGTCCGAGGCGATCTCGTTGCCGTAGCGCAGCGCCTGGGCTTCGGCCTTTTCCAGGCTGATCTTCTCGCGCTCGGCCTCGTCGACGATGGCCTGGCGTACCAGCGGGTCGTGGACCAGGCCCTTGACCAGGTTGCGCCGGTGCGACACGTCCGGGCCGATCACGGCGGCCTTCTGGTTGCGGAAGTGCACGCGCAGGATGCGGTGCACCATGCGCAGGGTGCGCTCCTGGCCCTTGTCCTGCTCGACCAGTTCACGCAGGTGGATCGGTGTGGAGAACTGCACGCGGGTCTTGCGCCCGAGGATCAGGATGCTGACCAGGCGGCGCAGGCGGCCGGTGACGGCCCAGCTGTCGGCGAACAGCAGTTTCCAGGCGCTGGTCTCGCGATCCGGCGACTGTCCCCAGAACACGCTGACCGGGACGATCTGCGCGTCATCCACGGCATGCTGGCCGAGGGCGCTGACGACGCGATCCAGGGTGGGCGAAATCCCGCGTTTGTCCTGGCGGCCGAACCAGTCCGGTTCCGGCGTCAGGTAGAAGAAGGCCGCCGGCTCGACATGTTCCCCGACGGCCACCGGCAGCACCGGGCGCGGCAGGCCGGCCTTGGTGCACTCGCGGTCGACCACGGCCAGGTCGCTCACCGAGGGCTGCTGCAGCACGTAGAACACCGGCTTGCTGCGATCGAGCTTGAGGGTGAAGGCGGACTGGTTGATGGTTTCCGAGCGTACCCAGAGGTACAGCAGGCGGCGCAGCGCGCTGAAGGCCATGCGGCGCAAGGGAGAACGGGTCATACGGACTCTTGAGCAGATAAACGAGCGGATGCTCGGGAAGGGCGCTAGTGTGCCGCAAGCCTGCTTGGCGGGCAAAAAACTTCCGGGACCAGCCGCTGGCGCCGCGGCCTGACGGGGCTGCCACGGCCGACAGGGCTGGCACCACGTGGGTGTCCGTGCAGTCAGCCTGGCC
Organism: Pseudomonas sp. BMW13; assembly: GCF_013357275.1. NCBI lineage: Bacteria > Pseudomonadati > Pseudomonadota > Gammaproteobacteria > Pseudomonadales > Pseudomonadaceae > Pseudomonas > Pseudomonas sp. BMW13. The sequence goes on from NZ_SUKD01000051.1 coordinate 3,609, forward strand.
AGCATGCCGCCGGCACATGACGGAAAAACGGTCGACGCCTCGGCCCCCGTTGTTCAACAGAACCACAAAGGCGGCTTCGGGTTCCCGAGCGGAATGCCGGGTCAGCCTCTGCAGCGTGCCGCGCGAGGGGTATCGGCCATGTCGGTCCTCGAATCGGCTACGCCAGCTTCATCAGCACCACGCCGAGCGCGATCACCCCGCACGCCAGCAGCCGGATCGGTCGCATGGGTTCCTTGAGCAACAGCACCCCGAGCAGCACGGCAAACACCACGCTGGTTTCGCGCAGCGCCGACACCAGGGCCACCGGTGCCTGGGTCATGGCCCAGATGACGATGGTGTAGGCCGCCATCGACATCGCCCCGCCGGCCAGCCCGCCGCGCCAGTGCGGGCCCAGCTGGAGAAAGGCGCGCGGCCCGCGGCTGACGGCGAGCACCGCCGCCATCACCGCGCCGTTGACGCTGAACAACCACAGCGAATAACTCAGCGCATCGCCGTTGGCGCGGGCGCCCATGGCATCGCTGAGGGTGTAGCCGGCGATGAACAGGGCCGTCATCAGGGCGCAGAACAGCATCGCCCGCTGCGGGGCCTGGTGGTGGCCGCCGCGCAGCGCCATCAACCAGATGCCGATCACCAGCACCAGCAGGCCCAGCAGCTGCTGGGTGCCCAGCCCGTCATGCAACAGCAGCAGCGAGAGCAGGGCGACCATCAGCGGCGAGCTGCCGCGCGCGATGGGGTAGACCTGGCCCAGGTCGCCGTACTGGTAGGCGCGGGCCAGGAAGAAGTTGTAGCCGATGTGCAGCACGGCCGACAGCGCGATCCAGGGCCAGGCTGCGGCCTGCGGTACGGCGACCAGCGGCAGTGCGCAGAGCGCCACCAGGCCGGCGCCGACCTGGATCAGGGTGGCGGTCAGGAAGCGGTCGAGACCGATCTTGAGCAGGGCGTTCCAGCCGGCATGCAGGGCAGCGGCGGCGATGACGGCGAGAAAGACCGTGGTGTCCAAGACGGGCCTCGAGGGTAGCGATTGTCGAAGAAAATCAGCAGGATCGGCGCCGATGTCGCTCGGCTTGCCATGATGGGTCAAGCAGGGGTGTCAGTCTGCCGCATGCCGCATTATCGGGCAAAATCCGTTGCAGACTGATGGCAGCACAGTGGCGCGGCAGTGCCTATGATTCAACGCAAGGCGCTGGATCAAGCCCCGTGACGCTGAACGATAGCGGGTTTCAGGGGCGTGCTCCTCGCCCAACGACTAGCAGGATACAGCCCGTGGATGCCCTGGAGAACAAGGCGATGACCCCGCCCAGACAGCCGAGTGACGCACCTGAGCGCGTCGCCAGAGGCCCCCGAACCGCAACGCCCCTGAACCTGCTGGTGGTACTGGCGAGCGTTTTCATCCTGGTTGTCTGGCTGATCACCCTGCAGCGCATCGCCTTCGAGCGTGAGCAGGCACTGGCGGCGGAAATGAAGGCCAATGCCAGTCTGGCCATCGCCTTCGAGCAGCAGGTGTCCCGCGCGCTGAAGGCGGCCGAGCAGGTGGCGGCGTTCGTGCGCGAGCAGTACCGTCTGCAGGGCAGGGAGATCGACCTGCGGCGCTGGGTCGAGGAGGGGGTGATCCGCGAGGAGATGTTCACCATCATCAGCGTGGTGGACGAGCATGGCGACATCGTCAGCAGCAGCCGGAGCACCGGCCCGGTCAACTACGCCGATCGCGAATTCTTCACTGCGCAACGTGATGCGCGCATCGACCATCTGTTCATCAGCCAGCCGGTCTTCGGGCGTGTGTCCAAGCGCTGGCTGATCCCCATGTCGCTGCGTATCGAGCACGCGGACGGCCGTTTCGCCGGGGTGGTGGTGATGGCCATCAGTCCGCAGGACGTCACGCAGTTCTTTCAACAGGTCGACCTGGGCGCGCAGGGGCTGCTCGAACTCGGCGGTCTGGATGGCGTGGTGCGCGCGCGCAAGATCGGCGCACGTAGCGAGTTCGGCCTGAGCGGCGAGTCGCTGGCCTGGTTTCAGCGGCAGAAACAGCGCCGCACCGATGACTTCTACGACAGCGGCCAGGGGCTCGATGGCGTCGCCCGTATCGTCAGCTACCGCAGCATGGCCGACTATCCGCTGATGGTCACCGTGGCCACGGCCTACGACGAGGAAATGGCCACGACCCTGCAGCGCCGCACCACCTATCTGCTGGCGGCTGTCGGTGTCTCCCTGGTGGTGATGCTGTTCGTCGGCGTGCTGGCGCTGATGCTGGTCCGCCAGCGCGCGGCGACCGATGCCCTGCAAGGCAGCGAAGCGCTGTTTCGCGCGACCTTCCACCAGGCGGCCATGGGCATTGCCCATATCAGCCCCGAAGGCCGGATCCTGCGTGTCAACGAGACCTTCTCGCGCATGCTCGGACGCCCGCCCGAGCGCTTGCAGGGCGGCAACATCTTCGACCTGAGCGACCCCGAGGTGGCCAGCGCCGCCCGGACTTTCCTGCGCGAGCAGCTGGCCAGCGATGGCGGCGCGCTTTCCCCGGAGATCGAGAAGACCTACCGCCGCGAGGATGGCTCGCTGCTCTGGGTGTGCGAGGCCGTGAGCGTCGTGCGCAAGCGCCAGGGTCACCCGGCGTTCCTGGTGCTGGTCGCGCAGGACGTCACCGAGCGCAAGCGCCTGGAGGCACGTCTGTCCCACGAGGCGCAGCACGATGCGCTGACCGGCCTGGCCAACCGGGTCCGCTTCCGCCAGCGGCTCGACCAGGCGCTCGACGCGGTGCGCGATCAGGAGCAGCTGTGCGCCGTGCTGTATATCGACCTGGACGGCTTCAAGGCGATCAACGACCGCCACGGTCATACGGCAGGCGACTGCCTGTTGCAGATGGCCGCCAGGCGCCTGGAAGGCTGTGTGCGCAGCACCGATATGGTCGCGCGCTTCGGCGGTGACGAATTCGGCATCCTGCTCGCCAGCCTGCACAGCCGCCAGGATTGCGCGGCGGTGGCGCTCAAGGTGCTGGATGTCCTGGCGCAGCCGTTCGACCTGGACGGCCATCCGGCACGCATATCGGCGAGCGTGGGCGCCGCCCTGTATCCGCTGCAGGCCGACAATGGCGCGGACCTGCTGAAACAGGCGGACCAGGCCATGTACGTGGCCAAGCACGCCGGCAAGAACCGCTTTCACTGCGCGCCGGAGTAGGGCGCTACTGTCCGGACGTCGAGGGCCTCTGTTCTAGCGCCGCAGCGCAAGGAGCGCTGCGCCGAAGGCAATGAACACGCTGCCGAATACCCGGTTCACCCAGGTCACGAACGAGGGGCGCTGCAACGTCTGCCTGGCCCGTGCCGCCAGCGAGGCATAGGCGACCAGGGTGATGAACGACAGCAGCATGAAGATCCCGGTGAGGATGAAGAACTGCGGCAGCAAGGGCTCACGGGTGTCGACGAACTGTGGAAACAGCGCCGTGAAGAACAGGATCGGCTTGGGGTTGAACGCGGCGATGAACAGCGCCTCGCGATAGAGCCGAAAGGGCCTGTAGGCGCGGCGCTCGGCGGCTTGGCTGGCCTCCACCTGGAGCAGCGAGGCACGCCCCAGCAGATGGCGCAGGCCGATGTAGAACAGGTACATGGCGCCCAGCACCTTGACGACACTGAACAGCAGGGCCGAGGACTTGAGCAGCAGCCCCAGGCCCAGCATCGCCGCGGCGGACAGGCAGAACAGGCCCATGATGTTGCCCAGCGACGACCACACCACCGCCCGCACGCCGAAGCTCAGCCCATTGCGTAACGCCAGCAGGATCGCCGGTCCGGGGCTGACGACTGCGATGCCGGCCACGGCGGAAAAGGCAACGGCTGTTTCGAGATTCATGGGGTGCCTGCTGATTGGCTGGAACGGGGCTGTCCACGCGGCCGCCCGGCGAATCCGCAGAGGCTCCGCCAGGGCCGCGAGCAGCCACATTAGAGCGCCGGATCAGGAAATGGAAGCAGGTCCTGGGAGACGCTTGGCTGAGCCTGCCATGCGTCGTCGATCTTGTAGAAGTCCGCTTGTGATTCCGAGCTGCCTGCACCGACTTTCAGGGCGAAGGTGCAGGCGATCTGCCCAGGGTGTTGCGCCTCGAGTGCAGGCACGCAGGTGCCGAGCGTCACGGTCATCTCCGCACGCATCTGTTCGAGGCCGGTCAGCGCCGCGATCACGTCCGCGGCTTCCTCGGCATTGGGTCTGAGCAGCCCGTCAGGCGGGTTCGAGTCGTCAGCATGGGCCAGGGGCGTCGCCAGGCCGAGCAGTACCGCAGTGGCTAGGGGTATGAACATGTTCAGGGTCTCGATCGTCGACGCGCGCAGAGGCGCTTCAGACATGCTGGAGGATGTTGATCAGGTTGCCGAGCGGGTCCCTGACGTAGAAGCGGCGAACGCCCCAGGGCTCATGCGACGGCCCGTACTCGATGGGAATCCGCTGTTTCGCGACACGCCGCAACGCCTCGTCGAGATCATCCACCTCGATGGACAGGTCGGGCACTGGCGTGTCCGAGCCGCCCTCGCTGGCGAAGCTGACCTGCACCGCCATCCTCTCGGAACCGGCATAGGTGCGAATCCAGCCATGGTCCATGACCAGTTCGAGGCCCAGGATCAGCCGATAGAACTCATCCACCTCCGCTGGTTGCGCTGCGTGAAGATTGGCAATGATCCGTTTGACGTTCATGTGGCTTCCTTGGGGGTAAGCGAGCGTGCGCTATCGAGGTTAGGCCAAGTCACCGGGTTGAGCGAGTGCGCCTGCACCGACGTCAGCGGCCGACGCCGCTGCCTGCATGTCTGCAGAACTGCTCCTTCAGCCCGATTTTCAGCCACAGGCCGCCGCCGGAGGCGATGGCCAGTTTGTCCATCTGCTTGCGCTTGCGGCGCAGCGCCGAAGGCTTCTCGAAGTAGCCGAACCGCCGCTTGTACCAGCGGCGGCCCAGTTCGGCGCCTACCTTGCGGTTCAGCCTTGCGAGTGCAACTTCCAGTGAGTCAGCGGATGTCACGTCGACGGTTACGGGCATGTCTGGCGTTTTACGGACTGACGCCTGTCCATTCAGTAGCGCTGATGCGCTGGAAGGGAGTTGCCTTGCCGGGTTCCGGCGCGGCGGGTGACTCCGGTCGTGCTCCGGGGTGCTAGCTGAACAGGCCGGAGAGGACGCTGATCATCCCCTCGATGAGGGCCAGAAGTCCATCGATGATCGCCTCGACCGTCCCGGTTACCACCTCCAGAATGCCGCCGTCGCCCCTGGTGAGCGGGACAGCCACTGCGGCGATGGAAACCAGCATGGCGGCCACGGCAACGGCGTGCACGCCCATCGTCAGCAGATAGATCAGCGCGCCGATCAGGCAGGTGGCGCACAGGGCATTGAAGGCTCGCAGCCCTTTCGAACGAGGCGTCTGATTATTCATCCGTGAATGCTTTCCGAAGTAGGTCTGGGCGCTGAGCCTAGCAGGTTCTCTGCGCAGGTGAATGGGGCGGGGCGTTTCGTCTGCCCGGCAATCACGGTGCTGGGCCGCTCGCAGGCAGGCTTCGGAACGGCTGCAACGACCGTCACGAGCACTCGCCCGGGCCGTATCGGGCGAGCAGGCTGAACCTCGCCTGACGCATTCTGCCGAGGTATGCGGGGCCGCTGAACTTTCCCGGACGAGGGTTGTCATGCCTTCGTCCGGGCGTGCGCTTTTGCCCGGCGTTCTTGCGGCCTGCGTTCTCGCGGTGGTTACGCGGGACTCGGGCGTTTTCGCGACGGTGAGAGGCCATGATCGAAATAAGAAACCTGACCAGGCGTTTTGCGCAGTACACGGCAGTCGATGACCTGTCGTTCAGTGTCCAGCCAGGGGAAGTGCTGGGCTTTCTCGGCCCCAACGGGGCTGGCAAATCCACCACGATGAAGATGCTCACAGGGTTTCTCGCGCCGACCTCCGGCACGGCGAGCATTCTCGGCTGCGATATCCAGACGCAGACGCTCAAGGCCCAGCGGCAGATCGGCTACCTCCCCGAAGGCGCGCCGTGCTACGGCGACATGAGCGTGCGCGGTTTCCTCTCCTTCATCGCCGAGGTGCGCGGTTTTCGTGGTGCCGAGAAGGCGCTGCGGGTCGAGCATGCCGTGGCCCAGGTGGAGTTGCAGGCGGTGCTGGAGCAGAGCATCGAAACGCTGTCCAAGGGCTTCAAGCGCCGCGTCGGCCTGGCCCAGGCGATCCTGCACGATCCGCGCGTGCTGATTCTCGATGAGCCCACCGACGGCCTCGATCCGAACCAGAAGCATCAGGTGCGCCAGCTCATCCAGGGCCTGGCCCGCGACAAGATCGTGATCATTTCCACCCACATCCTCGAAGAAGTCACGGCGCTCTGCACCCGCGCCGTGGTCATCGCCGAGGGCCGCCTGCTGGCCGATGGCACGCCGCTGGAACTGGAGAGCCGCTCGCGCTACCACCAGGCGGTGACGCTGGTGGCCGATGAGGCCCTGGACCCGGCCGCGCTGGCGGCGCTGCCCGGTGTCGCCGGGGTCGAGGAGAACCCGCGCGAGCACAGCCTGAGCGTGCTGGCGCAGCCGGGCGAGGTGATCTTCCCGCAGGTCAATGCACTGATCGCCCAGCGCGGCTGGAGGGTCAGGGAGCTCAACGTGGAACGCGGTCGGCTCGATGAAGTATTCCGCAGCCTGACCCGAGGAGAGCAGCCATGACCCAGTTGCCCGTGATCTTCAAGCGCGAGCTGGCGAGCTACTTCGCCACGCCGCTGGCCTATGTGTTCATCGTGATCTTCCTGGTGCTGTCCGGGGTGTTCACCTTCTACCTGGGCGGTTTCTTCGAGAGCGGCCAGGCCAACCTCTCGGCCTTCTTCAATTTCCACCCCTGGCTGTACCTGTTCCTGGTGCCGGCGATCGCCATGCGCCTGTGGGCGGAGGAGCGCAAGTCCGGCTCCATCGAGCTGCTGATGACCCTGCCGATCACCCGCTTCGAGGCGGTCACCGGCAAGTTCCTGGCGGCCTGGGTGTTCGCCGGCATCGCGCTGCTGCTGACCTTCCCGATGATCATCACCGTCAACTACCTGGGCGAGCCGGACAACGGCGCGATCATCACCGGCTACCTCGGCAGCTGGCTGCTGGCCGGGGCCTACCTGGCCATCGGTTCGTGCATGTCGGCGCTGAGCAAGAACCAGGTGATCGCCTTCATCCTCGCGGTCAGCGCCTGCTTCCTGTTCATCGTCAGCGGCTTTCCGATGGTGCTCGATGCCTTCGCCTGGGCGCCGCAATGGTGGGTGGACGCCGTCGCCTCGCTGAGTTTCCTGGTGCGCTTCGATGCCATCAGCAAGGGCGTGATCGACCTGCGCGACCTGCTGTATTTCCTCTCGCTGATCGCTGCCTGGCTGACCGCCACCGCGGTGGTCATCGATCTGAAGAAAGCCGACTGAGGAGCGCCCATGAAAAAGCTGATCTATTCCGGCGCCGGGCTGCTGCTGATCGCGGTGGCGTTCGTTGCCTTCAATCTGCTGGCCGGTATCGGCCTGGGCGGTGCGCGCCTGGACCTCACCGAGCAGAAGCTCTACACCATCTCCGACGGCACCCGGCAGATCCTCGGTGAGCTGGACGAGCCGATCAACCTGTACTTCTTCTACTCGGACAAGGTGGCCAAGGACCTGCCGGCGCTGCGCACCTACGCACAGCGCGTGGAGGAGATGCTCAAGGCCTACCAGGCGCAGGCGAACGGCAAGATCCGCCTGCACATCATCGATCCCCAGCCCTTCTCCGAGGACGAGGACAAGGCGGCCGAGTACGGCCTGCAGGGGATTCCGCTGCAGCAGGGTGGCGACTCGGTCTACTTCGGCCTGGCGGGCACCAATTCGCTGGATGACACCCAGGTCATTCCGTTCTTCGCCCTGGATCAGGAGGAACACCTGGAGTACGAGCTGAGCCGCCTGGTGCAGACCCTGGCGAAACCCGAACTGCCGGTGGTCGGGGTGCTGTCCGGGCTGCCGATGACCGGTGGCTTCGACATGATGGCGCGCCAGCCGACGCCGCCATGGATGGTGCTGGAGCAGGTGCGCCAGTTGTTCAAGATCGAGAACCTCAAGGCCGATGTCGACCAGATTCCCGAGCAGGTCTCGGTGCTCTGGCTGGTGCATCCGAAGAACCTGCCGCAGCAGACGCTCTATGCCATCGACCAGTTCGTGCTGCGCGGCGGCAAGCTGATGGTGTTCGTCGACCCCTACGCGGAGGCCGACAGCGGCGAGATGCCCGGTGAGGTGGCGGTGGACAAGGCGTCGAACCTCGCGCCGCTGTTCAAGGCCTGGGGCCTGCGCATGGTCCCGGACAAGGTACTGGGCGATGGTGCCTATGCCATGTCGGTGAACATGGGCCAGGGCCAGCGCCCGGTGCGTCATGCCGCCTGGCTGAGCCTGCCGCGCAAGGCGCTGGACCAGACCGATATCGCCACGGCCGGGCTGGAGAGCATCACCGTCGCCACGGCCGGCATCCTCGAACCGCTGGAGGGGGCGAAGAGCCACTTCACGCCGCTGATGCAGAGCTCCGAGTACGCCATGCCCTTCGATGCCCAGCGTTTCGCCATGCTCAGCAACCCGGAGGAGCTGATCCGTGAGCTGGAGCCGACCGGTGAGCGCTACACCATTGCCGCGCGGGTCGATGGCCCGGCGCAGAGTGCCTTCCCCGACGGCATCGAGGGGCGCAAGGATGGCCTCAAGCAGGCCGACAACATCAACGTCATCGCGGTGGCCGATACCGACATCCTCAGTGATCGCCTGTGGGTGCAGGTGCAGGACTTCTTCGGCCAGCGCATGCCACAACCCTGGGCTGACAACGGCAGCTTCGTCATCAACGCGCTGGACAACCTGAGCGGTTCCGAGGCGCTGATCAGCGTGCGTTCGCGTGGCCGCTTCAGCCGTCCGTTCGTGGTGGTGGAGGAGCTGCAGCGGGCGGCCGAGCAGCGCTTGCGTGACAAGGAGCAGGCACTGCAGGCGCGCCTGACCGAGACCGAGCAGCAACTGGCCGCGCTGCAACGCAGCGATGATCCGAACAAGGCGCTGGAGCTGACCCCGGAACAGCAGACCGCGCTGCAGCGCTTCATCCAGCAGAAGCTGGAGTTGCGCAAGGAGCTGCGCGACGTGCGCTATCAGCTCAACGCCGATATCGAGGCGCTGGGACGCACCCTGAAGGTGCTCAACATCGCCCTGGTGCCGGCGCTGCTGACCTTGCTGGTGCTGGCCCTGTGGCTGTGGCGCCGGCGTCGTCAGGCCTGACGGCCAGCGCGACCCTAGGCGCTGCAACGCGTGTGCGTAGGGTTTCGTATCCCGGCTGCGATCCGGGGTGGTGCGTAGGGTGGATCACGTTTTACCGATCCACCGCTGTGGTGGATGCAGGAAGCGGCATTCACCCTACGTCGAGGGTTTCGTATCCCGGCTGCGATCCGGGGTGATGCGTAGGGTGGATCACGCTTCACCGATCCACCGCTGTGGTGGATGCAGGAAGCGGCATCCACCCTACGCCGAGGGTTTCGTGGCCCGGTTGCGATCCGGGGTGATACGTAGGGTGGATCACGCTTCACCGATCCACCGCTGTGGTGGATGCAGGAAGCGGCATCCAC
>NZ_SUKD01000052.1:0-298 GCF_013357275.1 Pseudomonas sp. BMW13
CGGGTGATCCGCCAGCTCGCGCAGACGCTTCTGCAAATACGGTGCCGTTTCCGCCTTCACCCGCTCGACGATGCCCTCCTCCTTGAGGATGCGCAGGTTCTCCAGGCCCACCGCCGCCGCCACCGGATGCCCGGAATAGGTGAAGCCGTGGTTGAAATCGCCATGCGCCTCGATCACCTCGAACACCTTGTCGCTGACGATCAGGCCACCCATCGGCACATAGCCGCTGGTCAGCCCCTTGGCGATGGTCATCAGGTCGGGCTGCAGGCCGTAGTACTGGCTGCCGAACCACTCGCCG